>NZ_SMKK01000025.1 GCF_004348425.1 Actinomadura sp. 7K507 | reverse complement strand
CGGCCACCATCGCCATCAACGGCACCCACCAGACCTTCGCCCCCGCCATCCCCGACAAGCAGCAAGCCATCCTCAACGCGATCCAGAACCCAGACCCTCACGCACTAAGCGAATGAGCCAACTCAGGCCGTACGCAGCTGACCGTCTCCGGCTCGCCCAGGTACTCATGCAGTACGTGGCCTGTTCCCCACCGCATCCAGAGGCATTCCACGGCGGGCCGTGTCGAGCAGATCGGTGGTGAGAGGGCAACGGGGTTGGGGCTCCTGTCGGCTCCCACGAACTGGCGTCCGTCAACACTTCAAGGTCGTCAGCGAACGTCCCTTCTGCCGACTTTCGGATGATGGCTCAGGGGCGTTTGTCGGGTTGTCCGTTGCCGTCCGGGTAGGGGCGGGTCTGCGTTCGGAAAGTGCGGCGGTAGGTGTCCGGGGGGACGCCGAGCGTGCTTTTGAAATGGCGGCGCAATGTCGTGGCGGTGCCCATACCGGTGGTCGCCGCGATGGTGTCGATGCTGTCGTCGGTCTTCTCCAGCAGTTCCTGTGCATGGCGGATCCGCTGGGTCAGCACCCATTGCAGTGGGGTGGTGCCGGTCACCGCTTTGAAGTGGCGTCCCAGGTGGCGTGAACTCATTCGTGCCTGGCGGGCCAGGTCCTCTACTGTCAGCGGCTGGTCGAGCCGGTCGATGACCCAGGGGAACAGGGCGCCGAGCGGGTGATGGTCTTGGGCGGGTACCGGGCTCGTGACGAACTGGGCTTGGCCCCCGGCCCGGTGCGGTGCTACCACCAGGCGTCGAGCGACGGTGTTGGCGATCGACGAGCCGTGGTCGAGTCGGACGAGGTGCAGGCAGAGGTCCAGCGCCGCGGCCTTGCCGGCGGAGGTGAGGACGCTGCCGTTGTCCACGTAGAGCACGTCCGGGTCGACATCCACGCGGGGGTAGCGGGCGGCCAGGGCGTCGGTGTGCGCCCAGTGCGTGGTCGCGCGCTCTCCGTCCAGCAGGCCGGCCGCGGCCAGCACGAACGCCCCCGTACAGAGGGAGACCACGCGCGCCCCGGCCTGGTGGGCCGCGCGCACCGCGTCGACCAGGTCGGCGGGTGGGTCTTCGTCGACGTCGGCCCAGCCCGGGACGATCACGGTGTCGGCCTGCTGGAGCCGGTCGAGTCCGAGGTCTGGCTCTACCCGCAGCAGGCCCACGGATAGGGCGGCCGGCCCGCAGACGGCGACCTCGTACCAGGGGACCGTTACGCCTGCCGGGGCAGTGGCGAAGACCTCGAACGCCAGGGACAACTCGAAGTGCAGCATCCCGGTGGTAACGGCCAGCGCGACGGTCTTCATGTCCGAAATTGTACGGGTCATGGCGTTCTGGACACTCGCTGTCGGGTGCCCGCCGCGGTCAGGATGTCCGCATCGGATCATTCGAGCAGGGAGCGCCCATGGGGTCGGGACAAGTGGTGGCGGTGTTCGGCGCTTACGGCCACACCGGACGGTTCGTGGTCACGGAACTGCGGGAGCGCGGGTACGTCCCGATCGTGTCCGGCCGCGACGCCGGCAAGCTGCGGACGCTGGCGGCGTCCGATCCCCGGATCGAGGCCCGGACGGCGGAGATCGACGATCCGGACTCGCTCGACCGCGCGCTGGCCGGTGCGGCAGCGGTGATCAACTGTGCCGGGCCCTTCGCCGCGACCGTGGGCCCCGTGATCGACGCGGCGCTGCGCGCCGGGATCCCGTACGTGGACGTGGCCGCCGAGATCGAAGCCAACGTCGACACGTTCGCGCACTACGCCGCCCCCGCCCGCGCCGCGGGAGCGGTGATCGTCCCCGCGATGGCCTTCTTCGGCGGCCTCGGCGACCTGCTGGCCACCGCGGCGATGGGCGACTGGACGGCGGCCGACGAGGCGCACATCGCCTACGGGCTGAGCAGTTGGCACCCCACACAAGGGACGCGCGCCTCGGGCAAGGTCTCGCACGAGCGGCGGAACGGCGGACGCGTCCGCTACGCGAAGGGGCAACTGGAGTACCGCGCCGACGAACCGCCCACCCTGGAGTGGCCCTTCCCCGACCCGATGGGCACCCGGGCGGTCATCGGCGAGTTCACGATGGCCGACGTCGTCACTGTTCCCAGTCACCTGAACATCCCCGAGGTGTGCACCTACATGGCGATCGAGGCGGCCAGGGACCTGTCGGCCCCGGACACACCGCCGCCGGCCGCTGCCGACGAGAACGGACGGTCCGCGCAGACCTTCCTCGTCGACGTCGTCGTGCGCTCCGGCGACGGTGAACGGCGTGCCGTGGCAAGCGGCCAGGACATCTACGCCATCACCGCACCGCTCGTCGTGGAAGCGGTCGACCGCATCCTCAGCGGAAGGACCAGAACCGTCGGCGTCGCCTCGGCAGGCGAGATCTTCGACGCCCCGGACTTCCTCCACGCGCTGTCATCCCACATTTCCCTGCAACTACATCCGTAGCCGACAGGTCCCCAACGCTTTACTGGCGTAACGTGCCGTGACCTCCACTCGCCGCACCTGGCCGACCACCCTTGGCGTGTGGTGCGGCGTGAGCCTCCTTCTCCTGCTCGGACTGACGGTGGGAGGTGGCCTACTCGTCAACGGCATCGACGCCTACCGGGCCATTGAGGGCGGCGTACCGGGAGTCTTCGCGGCGGAGCGCATGGACGGCGGCGGCAGGGGCGACCGCTGGTGGGTGGGTGACTTCACCAGTGACGACGGCTCCGTGCGGTTGGAGGACGTCCGGCTCGCAGGAGTCGAACCCGATGCCGGAGCCCGGCCGCCGTCGCCCCTGAGCGCGGTCGCCAGCGGCGACGCAGATGCCGACCGCGTCTACCCGACCGGCAGCCGTCCGTGGCTCAAACCCCTCATCGGTGCCGTGCTGCTCCTGCTGTTCTGCCCGATCGGCTCTGTCCTGCTCGTGCGCAACTTCCGCACCTGGCGGCGGAGGCAGGCCGCCGTGCAGGCGTCTGGTGTCGGTGAGAAGTCGGACTCCAGGCGGTGTGCCCGGTCAGCGTGTCGTTGGCGACACGCGTCAGGCAGATCGGATCGTTAGGGCTCGAGCGAGAGGACGGCCGTCGCGTGGGCTGCCAGGGTCATGCCCATGCCGTGGACCAGCGAGTGGGCGGCGCCGGGTATCTGGCGCTCGGCGGCTGTGCCGCGGAGCTGCTCGATAGCGTCCAGGAGCAGGTACAGGCCCAGCATCCCTGGGTGGAGATGGGACAGGCCTCCGCCACTGGGGTTGACGGCAAGCGTGCCGCCCGGGGCGATGTTCCCGTCGGCGAGGAAGGGCCCGCCCTCACCCTTGGGGCAGAATCCGATGTCCTCGAGCAGGATCAGCAGGCTGATGGTGAAGGCGTCGTAGATGTGCGCGGTGTCGATGTCGCTGAGGTCGAGTCCAGCCATGCGGAGCGCGCGGGACGCTGAGACCCCTGCGCGAGTGGAGGTCAGGTCGGGCATGGCGAGGATATTGCGGTGGTTGCTCTCCTCAGCGACCCCACGCACGTAGATCGGGTGTTGGGGCAGGTGCCCGGCACGCGCCGCCGAGGTCACGATCACGGCCGCGCCGCCGTCGGTGACCTGGCAGCAGTCGTACTTGTGGAGCGGTGAGGCGATCATGGGGGAGGAGAGCACGTCCGCGACGGTGATCGGGTCGCTGAAGCGCGCCTTCGGGTTGCGGATCGCCCACTCCCGCGCTGAGACCGCGGCGGCGGCGAGATGCTCGCCGGTCGTCCCGAACTCGGACATGTGGCGATGCGCGATCATGCCGAAGCTCCCGACCGGGTGGATCAGGCCGTACGGCTCCTCGAACACCAGCTTCTCCGACATGCTGATCAGTCTTCCGCCGTCCGAGCGCTGGGTGCTGCCGTAGGTCACCAGGGCGACCTCGCACAGCCCTGCGTCGATGGCTGCGGCCGCGTGGGCCAGATGGGCGATGAAGGAGCATCCGCCGATGTTGCTCGAGTCCAGGTAGCGCGGTTGCAGTCCCATGTACTCGCACACGCTGAGGGCGGGAAAGGCATGGTAGGCGGAGGCGACGAAGACCGCGTCGATGTCGTGCTTGCGCAGCCCGGCATCGGCGATCGCGCGCCGGGACGCTTCGGCCGCAAGGCCGAGGGGTGAGCGGCCGTGGCCCGGCGCGATGTCCGCTTCGCCGGCTCCGGCGATGGCCGCGAGGCTGCGGACGCTCACGTGGTCTCCTGTGCGGCGGGGCGGAATCGTGGCAGAACGACGTTCCCGGGGCCGGGCTCGAAGCGGGCCTTGACGCGCATGCCGACGGCGAGGGCGCCCTCTTCGTAGTCACGCAGGTCGGCGAGTACGCGAACGCCCTCGTCGAGGTCGACGAGGACCAAGGTGTAGGGGACCTCGTCCGC
This sequence comes from Actinomadura sp. 7K507, assembly GCF_004348425.1. GTDB lineage: Bacteria > Actinomycetota > Actinomycetes > Streptosporangiales > Streptosporangiaceae > Spirillospora. Next base: position 47,513 of record NZ_SMKK01000025.1, on the reverse strand, counting down.
GAATCCCGCTGCGCCCGGACGGTGCTGCACCGTGAAGGTGTGTATGACACCGCGGCCTGAGGATGTCCTGTTCACCAGTGCGGTTGACCAGCATGAGGGGCACATCGTCCGCGGGTAGGACGGGACGGCGCCGCACTCGGCACACTGCTGGTAGAGGATGGCGCCGCCTTCCGCGGCCTCGAACCAGGACTCTTCCTCGCCACGTGGAAAAGGGACGGGTTTGGTCTCAGCCATGCTCAGAACACCGCCACCGGGGCCAGTGGCGATCCGACCGCCCTGGTGATGCGCAGTGGCGGACCCGAGAACATGAACTCCCACCGTCCCTCCTCGGAGCATGCCTGCGCCAGCGGCTCGAGGTCGAAGATCTCCCCTACCCACAGGCCCATGTAGACGAGAAAGACGATGTGGAGCGGCTGGTTGGTGTCGGGGGTCTCGTTGGGCCGCACCTCCATCCCCCATGTGTCGGTGGCCAGGGCGGCGATCTTTCGGTCGCCGACCCAGGGCACGGCGTCCAAGCCCAGTCCCGGCGCCGCGCCGCCGGCGTAGTCACCCCATGAGCCTCGGTCTCGGACCTCGGCCATCTGGCCGGTGCGGACGAAGACGAAGTCGCCGCGCCCGACGGAGACGCCCTGCCGGCGCTCGCACTCCTCCAGGTCCGCAGAGGTGACGGCGTAGCCCGACGGGAGCCACCGGACGCCCTTGGCTGCGGGGACGTCCAACAGCACACCCCGACCGATCATCCGGGAACACCCGCCGGTGATGTCGTTCTTCAGCGCGCCCTTGCTGCCCACCTGGTCGGCGGTGAAGCCGTTGTACATCTTGCCCTCGAAAAAGATGTGGGCCAGGGCGTCCCACTGCGTGCCACTCTGCAGCGGCATGATCAAGATGTCATCGGTCCCACGCATGTGGCGGTCCTGCCCGCCGTAGAAGTCGCGGACCATCGTGCCGGCCGCCACGTCCCCTCCGTCACGGATCATCAGATGGATGGGGTTGAAGCGGCCCAGGCCCCCGCCGCCCGACTGCGGCCCCTGATCGTCGATCGGCAGTCCCATCTCCGCGATCCGGCCGGTGCGTACCAGTCCGGCAGCCTTGACGACGTCCTCGGGCTTGATGTGGTTGAGCGTGCCGAACTCGTCGTCGTCACCCCATTTGCCCCAGTTACCGTACTTGTCGCCAAGTGCCCGGACGGTGGCAATGTTCGGTGTGGTGTTCACGGTGCTCCTATTGATGAGACAATGTCTCGCTAGAGTTCGATCTCGACCGGGTGTTGATCAGGTCTGCGCAGCGGCCGGAGATTCCGGGTCGGCGGCGGTCGTCGACTCCCCGCCCGCACCGAACCGGCGCAGCTGGGTCTTGAGGAGCTTGCCCGACGCGTTCCGGGGGAGCGCCGACACGAATCTGTACTCGGCCGGCTGCTTGAACCGTGCGAGGCGCCCGGCCGCATGACGACGGAGGTGCTCCGCGTTCGCCGCCGAGGCCGGCTGAAGCACCACGTAGGCCAAAGGCACCTCCCCCCACCTCGGGTGGGCCGTGCCGACGACGGCGGCGTCAGCGACGTCCGGATGCTCGAGCAGGCACTGCTCCACTTCGGCCGACGAGATGTTCTCGCCGCCGCTGATGATGATGTCCTTGAGGCGGTCGACGACCCGGACGTAGCCGTCCTCGGTCAGCACTCCGCCGTCACCGGTATGGAGCCAGCCGTCGCGGATGGCAGCCGTCGCGTCCGGGCGGTTCCAGTACTCCCGGATCACGTTCGGGCCGCGGATGATGATCTCGCCGTGCTCGCCCGCGCGGAGTTCGCGGCCCGCTTCGTCGACGACACGGACGTCCACGAAGAGCCCCGGCTTCCCGGAGAAGCCGATCCGCTCGGTGACGTCCTCGGGCATCGTCAGGCTGATCATCGCCGCCGCCTCGGTCATGCCGTATCCGTTGCAGACCGGGACACCACGCCGGGCGTACAACCGGATGACGTCGTCCTTGACCGGCGCCCCACCGCAATACACCCAGGCGACCGAGCTGAGGTCGGCCTCGTCGAATCCGTCTTGGGCGGCGATCATCTCCAGCATGACCGACGCGCCGAAGAACGAGTTCACCCGGTAATCCGGAATCAGCGCGAGGATCCGGGCGGGATCGAATCCGCGTTCCAGGACGACCGTCCCCCCTTTGAGGAACGTGTTGAGGAAGTTCACGTTGATCCCGCCGATGTGGAACAGCGGGGCGGCTACCAGGGCGACGTGATCCGGTCCGTACGCATGCGTGCAGTCGTGCGAGACGACGGCCGCGATGATGTTGTCGTAGGTGATCATCGCGCCCTTCGGGCGGCCTTCGGTGCCTGAGGTGTACATCAGGACGGCCAGCTCCGTGCCGGCGGTCGCGACGGGCGGCGGGTTCGACCCGTCGCCCGCCAGACCAGCGAGCAGGGGTTCTGCGTCCAGATCGTTGGGAATGAGTTCCGTGCCCGGGAGGTCGGCCGCGATGCTCTCGACGGCCGGCCCGAAGGCGGTGTCGTACACCAGGAACTTCGCCCCGGAATCCTCGACGATGAACTGGATTTCCGGGCCGGTCAGGCGCCAGTTGATCGGCGTCATCACCGCACCGATCCGGGCGCAGCCGAAGAGCACGGCGACGAACGCGGGGTGATTCACGCCCACGTAGGCGACCCGGTCTCCGCGAGCGGCACCGAGCTCGCTGAGTGCCGCCGCGACCCGTGCGCATTCCGCGTCGAGTTCCGCATAGGTCCAGGTCTCGCCCTCGAAGACCAGGGCGACGCGGTCGGGCATGCGCGTGGTCTGCCGCCAGAGCCATTCTCCGAATCCGGGAAGGTGCGACATGGATGGAACCTCCGGCTGTGCCTAGGGAATCGGTGTACGCCGTGCGGCCCGGACCGTCAGCGCGACCTTGCCTGGCGCGAGCCGCTCATCCAGCTGCCGCAAAGCCTCGGCGGCCCGTTCCAGTGGAATGTGATCGCGCCCGGAGGCTCGGCGTCCTCGCGTTGCTGAAAGAACTGGATGAGACAGTGTCTTAATTCGTGACCGTAGATGACGTGCGAACCACTGTCAACGGCCGCCCTCATTGGCCGGCGGCCGAGGTCACCCGAGGCGGCAATGCTGAGACGTCGTCTCCGCCGCGACCTGGCGACCGGAGCCGGAGGCCGTTGACGCCGCCCTGCAACGGGTGCCAGTATGCAGGAATAAGACACTGTCTCATTGGAGGTATCTCGCATGACGACCAGCGTGGCCACCGACGCACCCGCCTACGAGCCCCCGTTCGGCGCGTTCGAGTACTTTCCAGACAACCTCGAGTGGTCCACTCAGATGATCAGGCTCTTCTCCTACTGTTACGTGAGGGGAGCCGACTTCAGCGAAGTGCACTCGGTGGCCAAGTCCCTGCCAGTCGGTGACAACGCGGCCTGGGAGGCCGGCTTCGGCGCGTTGGCCGAGCGCATCGAGAGCGACGCCCGAGCCTCGCTGGCAGCCGGGCACACGGTGTCGGCACGCGACTACTTCCTCAGGGCGACGATCTATCACCGGATCTCCGGGCAGATGGCCGACATCGGCGGCGAGCACGAGGTCGCTCCCGGGTTGGAGGGGTCGATCCGGTGCTTCCGGGAGGCGGCCGCCCTCATGCATCCTGCCTTCGTTCCGGTCGAAGTGCCTTATGAGGGCGCGTCGCTGCCCGGATATCTCTGCGTGCCAGAGGCGGCGGATGGCGCGAAGGTGCCCGCGGTGATCGACTTCGGCGGTATCGACGCCTGGGCCGAGGAGCAGTACTTCAAGATCGGTGCCGCTCTGGTCGAGCGGGGCTACGCGGTCCTGCTGCTGAACGGCCCTGGCCAGGGCGAGGCCAAGACGCGCGGCATCCATGGGCGCCACGACTTCGAGGTCGCCGCCGCGGCCGCGGTGGACTTCATCGGGGCACGGCCCGGCGTCGACGCCGACCGCCTCGGCCTGATCGGGTCGAGCTTGGGCGGCTACTTCGCCGCGCGTGCGGCGGCGTTCGAGCCGCGGTTGAAGGCGACCGTCATCTGGGGGGCCGTGAACGGGAACTTCGCCCGGGTCTTCGATGAGGCGGCGGTCGCCGGACGCCGCGGATCACGGGTCCGGCAGCTTGAGCGATTCCTCGGTGTCGAAGGGCGGGGAGCGCTGATCGAGACCGCGTCGCTCTTCCAGCTGGGGCCCGACGTCATGCGCAACGTCTCGGCGCCGATCCTGATCATGCACGGAGAGAGTGACGCCCTGGTCCCGCCGTCCGATGCGCAGGCCGTCTACGACGACGTCGTCCACCCCGACAAGACACTGCTGATCTACCCGGCAGGCACGCCGGGCAGCGCCCATTGCCAGCTCGATTCCCTGGGAGTCGCCCAGCGCGACATGGGCGACTGGCTCGACGACAAACTCAGCGGGTGACCCCGGAGGCATGAGGATGACGACGAAGGACTCACCGGCGGCGACCAAGGTCCAGGCGCGCCTGGAAGAGGCCCGCACAGTATGCGACGTGCTTCTCAACGTCGTCGCGAAACACCCGGACCGGGTCGCGTTGCGCTCGTATGAGTCCGGCGCCGAGTGGACCTACGCCCAGGCGTACGCCCGGATCGGGGCGATCGCCGGACGGCTCCGGTCGCTGGGGGTGGGCCGGGGCGATGCGGTGGCGCTGATGATGCGCAATCTTCCAGAGTTCCACGTCGCCGACGCAGCGGCGATGGTCCTCGGCGCGGTGCCGTTCAGCGTTTACAACACCTCTTCGCCCGACCAGGTCCGGTTCCTGTTGTCCGATGCCGGGACCCGGCTTGTGGTGGCCGAGTCGTCGTTCGTCCCGGTGCTTCGCCAAGCGCAGTCCCTGGGCGCACCGATCACGCAGATCCTGGTGATCGACGAGCTCGTCGACGGCTGCGAGGACCTTCTGCGAGAGCTCGCCTCCGACGAGACGACGTTCGACTTCGGCTGCGCCGCCGACCTTCAGCCGGACGACCCGCTGACCATTATCTACACGTCGGGAACGATGGGGCCGCCGAAGGGCGTCGAGCTGACCCATGCCGGCATGCTCGCGCAGCTGCGTGCCGTGCACGCGGCCATGCCGCTGGCCGGTGGCGGGCGACAGGTCGGGTTCCTCCCGGCAGCACACGTCGCCGACAGGTGGAGCTCGCACTACTCGTCGTTCATGACGTACGGCAACACGTTGGTCACGGTCGCCGACGTCTCGAACCTCCCCGCCGCCGTCGCATCGACGCGTCCCACGTTCTTCGGTGCCCCGCCGCGGGTCTGGGAGAAGTTCAAGGCCGCGATCGAGGCGTCGTACTCCGGTGACCTGCTGGCCGACGTGGCGGCGGACCCGGCCATCGCCGCGGGAGTACGCGAGAGGCTCGGGCTGGCCGACACACGATGGATCATCACCGGCTCGGCGCCCACGCCGATAGCGGTGGTCGAGTTCTTCACCGCACTGGGACTGCCCCTCTGCGAGGTGTTGGGCATGTCGGAGACGTCAGGTTGCCCGGCGGGGAACACGCCCGACGCGATCCGTCCCGGAAGCGTCGGCCGGCCTTTCGCGCAGGTCGAAACCGCCATGGCGCCGGACGGTGAGCTGCTGATCCGGAGCCCGCAGGTCATGCGGGGCTACCGCGGTCTCCCCGAGCGCACGGCGGAGACGATCGATCCGGACGGCTGGCTCCACACAGGCGACATCGTCCGGATCGATGAGGACGGCTTCCTCTGGATCATCGACCGCAAGAAGGAGCTCATCATCAGCGCCGGCGGCAAGAACATGTCCCCGGCCAACATCGAGCTGGCGGTGCGTTCGGCGGGGACCTTGATCGGTCAGGTGTGCGTGATCGGTGATGGGAGACCGTACAACGTCGCACTGATCGTGCTGGAACCCGCGTCGATGGGCGGGCGGCCGGTCGTTGACGCGGGGCTGGCCGAGGAGGTACGTGCCCAGGTCGAGCGGGCCAACGTGAATCTCTCCCGCGTCGAACAGATCAAGAAGTTCACGATCCTGGCGGAGCAGTGGTCGCCGGGTGCCGAGCTCACGCCGACGATGAAGCTCAGGCGCCAGGTGATCGCCGAGCGCTACGCCGATGAGATCGACCGCCTGTACGAGGCCGAGTGACGGGGGCGCGCCACGGCGCCGCGGCCCCGCCCGGCCGCGAGGAGTGCGACCGTGGAGATCACGCAGGGAGGGCGGCCGCGGTTCTTGAGCCGCCCGTTACGGCACAGCGGTGTCAGCGTCCTCGTCGGCCGTGTAGCCGAGCCGGCGCGACAGCGTCTCGGCCGCCGCCCGTACGGCGGGGCCGATGACCGCCGCACGGTCGGCGCCCAGTCGATCGATCGGCGCGCTGAGCGTGATCGCTCCATGGCACCGGCCGCCGGCGTCGAAGAACGGGCTCGCCACGCCGCCGCCGCGGGCGACCCAGCCGCTCTTGGAGTAGGCGTAGCCCAGCTCACGGTCATGAGCCAGCTGCGCTCGGTAATGGTCGGCTTCGGTGATGCTGTCCGGCGTGTAGGCCGTCAGGCCCGCTGCGAGGATCTCGTCGACCTCGGAGTTCGGTAGCGCCGAGAGGATCGCACGTCCCGACGCGCCGGTCGTCAACGGGAACGGCTCATTGAGTTCGAGGATGTAGCGGATTCGCTGCGCGCAGTCGACCTTGTCTCGGAAGACCACCTGATGATCCTGCCGTACGGCGAGGTACGTGGTCTCGTCGAACTGCTCGGTGAGGCTCTCCAGAAGCGGCTTCGCCGCCCGCCACAGGGAGTCGCGCTGACGCACGGCGGCCGCCACCGCGAAAAACTCCGGCCCGACGGTGTAGGTCCCACGCTCCTCGCCGTGCTGCACCCATCCCAGGCTCTCGAGCTGGCGGAACAGCCGGCTGGCCGCGGACCGGTCGATGCCGGTGATGCGCTCGGCCTCGCGAGGTCCCACGCCGTTCTCCCGCCGACCGACAAGGTCGAGCAGGGCGATTACACGCGAGGCGACACTCGGCCCTTGGGGCGCCGCCTCGACGGCCCCGGTCGGCGTCTCCGAAGCCGCCGACCGCGGTCGGGCGCTGGTCGCCTTCTGTGGCCGCTCTGCCTTCATGACCGCGGTTCCCTCTCGACTCGTGCCCTCGCTCTTATCCGGCTCGTGCCGCCGCACCAGTCGATCATATGTCTCTCTGGCCAAGACATGCGATGTGAATGCCGCGTCACCGGACGCGTCGGACGCTGCGCGCCGGTACGAGGCCGTGTTGCCGCCACACAGACCCGACGGTACGTTGAATAAGACACCGTCTCACTCAGGAGAGTTCATGGACCTCGCCACTATGAACTTCCGTTCCTTCTTCGAGGAAGCGGCCGCGCACGTCCCAGAGCGTCCCTACCTCATCTGGACCGGGGACGACTCCGCCATGACCTACGCGGAGTTCGACACGGCGACCAACCGGGCCGCCAACGCCTGGACCGAGCTGGGCGTGAGGCCCGGCGACCGGGTCGCCTTCATGCTCGACAATTCACCGCAGTTCCTGGTCGCCTGGCTGGGGCTGGCCAAGATCGGAGCGTGCCTGGTCGCCATCAACACAGGTTTCCGCCACGACGAGGCGTCCTACCTGGTCGGGGACTCCGAGGCGCGGTTCGTCCTCACCAGCCCCGCCTACCTCCCCGTGCTCGACGGAGTACAGCGGGAGCACGCCACGCTCGGCAACGTGCTGACCCTGGAGGAGCACCCCGGCCATGACGCCTTCGCCGCGCTCCAGGCCGCGGCAGACACCATCGCGCCGAAAACCACCCCCCGTGGCGACGACCTCATCAGCCTGATCTACACCTCGGGCACGACCGGGCACCCCAAAGGCGTCATGCAGACGCACTCCAACTTCGTGCTCACCGGCCAGAGTTACCCGGCCTGGATGGGGATGGCGGACGGTGACCGCATCTATGCCTGCCTGCCGCTGTTCCACATCAATTCCCAGGCGTACTCGACCATGGGCGCCATCGGGGCGCGCGGCGCAGTCGTCCTCGCGCCCCGCTTCAGCGCCAGCCGGTTCTGGCCCGAGGTGCGCCGGCACCGGGCGGCGGCGTTCAACTACATCGGGGCGATGGCCGCCATCCTGTCGAAGAAGGAGCCCGCAGCCGACGATCGCGACCATTCGGTCCGGGTCGCCTACGGGGTCCCGGCCCACACCCACGAGACGCGCCTTGCTCTCGAGAAGCGGTTCGGCATGACCATCATCTCCGGATTCGGCATGAGCGAGACCACGTTCGGCCTTGCCGAGTCGTTGACCGGCGAGAGACGGCCGGACTCGATGGGCACGCCGCGTGACCACCCGGACCCGAACCTGCCCCGAACCGAGGCGCGCATCGTCGACGACGACGGCAACGATGTGCCGCCCGGCACCCACGGGGAGCTCCTGCTCCGGAACGCCGCCATGATGCGGGGCTACTTCAACGATCCCGCCAAGACCGCCGAGGCGCTCGACCCTGACGGATGGCTGCACACCGGCGACAACGCCTGGATGGATGAAGACGGCTTCTTCTACTTCGTCGACCGGAAGAAGGACATCGTTCGCCGCCGAGGCGAGAACATCTCGTCCTTGGAAGTCGAGCGTGTCGTCGAACAGCACCCCGGGGTCCTGGAAGCGGCCGTCATCGGAGTCCCTTCCGAGCTGTCCGACGAAGAGGTCCTCGCGTACGTCGTGCGCCGCCCCGGTGCGTACCCGGGACCCGAGGAGATCGTGGAGTGGTGCGCCGACCACCTGGCTCCCTTCAAGATCCCGCGATTCATCGAGTTCGTCGACCAGATGCCCAAGACACCCACCTCGAAGATCCAGAAGGACAAGCTGCGCCGGCTGCTCCCCGGCGTCCGGTACGACCGCGAGGCCGCCACCTCTACCGGCTGAATCGGCACATCTAGGCTGGGTGCCGGTCGTTCTGATGGGGAGCTCGGCGACACCGTCCTCAGGTGTCTCTCCTGGAAAGACAGGAGTTGAACTATCGCGACACCTTCATTGACGCGGCCTGTGGGCAGTGCCACACTAGCTCGACAAGACGCTGTCTCATTGTGTGCGACGGCCGAGTCAGTGATGGAGTAGCCAATGGAGCCCAAGGCAGAACCGATTCCTCCGGAGCGGCCGGGGACCGACTCGGACGAGAACTCCGCATCAACCCCGAGGGCAGAGGTCGCACGACTGACCATCGCGCTGGTCGCGGCGGCAATCTCCCTCGGATTCGGCGTCGGCACGTTCCTGGCGATGCTCCCGGGCTTGGCCGCCCTCGTCGGCCTGAACGCCGGACAACTCATCTGGCTCAGTGCGGCTCAACTGCTGTGTACGGTGGTCGCCGTTCCGATCGTGGGCCGCCTGGGCGACATGTTCGGTCACCGCCGCATGATGTTCCTCGCCGTGGCCGTCACGGGACTCGGCGGGTTGCTTCTGGCCACGGGCACGAGCTTCGCCGTCCTCCTCATCGGACGCGTCATGCAGGGCCTGATCGGAAGCATTTTCCCCCTCGGCGCCGCCCTGGTGCGGGATCGGCTCAGAACCTCGCGTGGTAACACGGTCATCGCGGCGTTCACCGCGTCGATGTTCCTCGGGTCGGTCGCCGGGCTGCTCACCGCGGCCGGACTCAGCGACGCCGAGAACGGGACGAGGTTGGCGTTCTGGATCGCCTTCGGGGTGTTCGCCGCAGCCGCGGCCATCACGCTCGGCGCCCCCGAGTCCGTCGTGCGCGCCAAGCGGAGCATGGACGTGCGCGGTGCCGTCGTGCTCGCCGTCGGACTCGGCGGCATCGTGCTCGGATTGAGCGAGGTCGAGCGCTCAGGGTGGGGCGACGCGCGCACCGCCGGTTACCTGGTGATCGGTCTGCTCATCCTGGTCGGATGGGTTCGGCTTCAGGCGAGCACGCGCCACCCGCTCATCGACGTCCGCGGAATGGCCAACCGGCGGGTGCTGCCGGGCGCCGCCATCGCCCTCGCCTACGGTGTCGCGCAGTACGGAGCGACGACCGCGACGGTCACGTTCATGGCCAGCCCGGCGGACAAGCTGGGGTACGGCCTCTCCATGTCGATCCGCGAGATCGCCCTTCTCCTGGCGCCCTGCGCGGTCGTGGCCTTCCTCTCCGCCGTCTGCGCGGCCCGTCTGGCCGCGCTGGCCGGCGCCCGGGCGGTGCTCGTCGGCGGCGGTGCACTGATCACTCTCGGCTTCATCTCGATGATCGCGTTCCACGACTCGACGACTTCGTTCACGGTGGCGCTGGTGATCCAGTTCGCCGGGCAGGGCATCGTGCAGGCGATGTGGCCCACCGTCCTGAGCGCCGCGGCAGAGGCGACGAAGCGGGGCGCCGTCACCAGCGTCGGCCAGTCGCTCGAGACTCTGGGCGGCGGACTCTCCAACGCCATCTTCGCCGCGATCTTCGGCACGCTCGTCATCGCGGGCACCGACGTCCCCACCGAGAGCGCGTACGAGTGGGTCTGGATCACCTGCGCGGGGATCACGGCTTTGATCATCCCGCTGGCGTACGTGCTGCGCACCATGCGCCGGTCCGCGACAGCCGAATAGCGCGACGAAGTCCTGTGGTTCGGCACCCGAACCACAGGACTTCATCGCGTATTGCCGCAGTACAACCGTTCGATGGGCGATGATCCGCTCATAGGGACGCCTTTGGCACGAACCCGGCCGTTCCCGGTGGATGGCGAGTGCAAGACTCTTCGCGCACTGAAGCTGGACGTCTCCGGCAGTGCGTCCACGTACTCATCGAGCGAACGGACCAGGTCCCAACTTCCTGACTGCATCCGGAACATGCCCAGATCAGGCGCGGCGAGCAGACGGAATGTGATGCAGGTGTCGGCCCTGGGACCCCGGCCGCACTTCGCCATAGCATTCCGATCCACCAGAAGGCCAGGGCACCCGCACGGCTCGCCCCTCCGGCCGACATCCAGGAACCGTACGCCATCACAGTGATGAATGAGCCGGCCGCCCATGCCCCAGAGTTTGAGTTCTGACGCAATCGCAGATGCGCCAGCAACGATGACGTGTACGGAACTGGCCTCGGTCAACACTTAAATGTTGTCTTAGCCTTGGGCCTCCCACTCCTGAACGTCGCCGCCCAGAACGTTCGCGACCGCGTCCGCAACTGCTGGGTCACCGGCCGTCACGCGCCACTCGTCTAGCGCGACGGGGATTCGGCCCTCTATAGGACCCGAGCGGAACCGCCCGACGACATCCCAGCCGATCCGTGCCCTGAGTTCTCCGCTCATGGCCTGTCGCTCACTGACGCTAGAAGGGCGTTGAACGCCTCAATGACGACGTTCGCCGTGTTGGGATCAGCCAGCACAGCGGACTCGACCGAGACACGTGCGCTGTAGTTCGCTCTCCGCATTTGATGGGGCACATCGGTCCAACCGGGAAGCCGCGAGAGGCTGACTGCGAGCTGAGAGAGTACTTGGGACGAGACTCCGTGGTCCCGCAGTTCGGCGAAGTTGATCGAGAGTAGGGATTTTGTTATGCCGACGTAGATGCTCCAAGCCGCCGCCTCGTCAGTGCCGACGCTGAACCGGGCCGTGACGGAGGGATACTCGCCTTCCCCGTAATGGTAACCGCGAAACGCCGCATGCCGTTCAGCGTGCCGGTACACCGCTAGAAGGGTATGTGCAACCTTGCCAGGGCAGTATCGCTTGATGGTTTGGAGGAGGCTTTCCTCGTCCCACCCAGGTTCCGCATGCGGTGTGTCGTCGCGGCGTCCGCCGGGGGGCTCCGGCGCGGGCCCCAAAGTGCCTGCCTCCGCCGGTGCGGAGTTGTAATCGATCGTCGGCGGCGCGGGGTCGCCAAGAGCCTGCTGGATGGCGAGCGCGATCGACTCGAGAAAGGCGATTGTCTCTTCCGCCTCATCGGCGGTGATCGGCAGCTTCTGATCGGGTTGATCAGGGTTGTGGTCAGCGGTGTGGGCGATGTTGTTCCTGCGGCGTGCGATCTCTCGCATCCTTGCCCGGACCTCATCGGAGGTCACCGGAGATGTCGGATCCTGATCTGTAAGTATCTCCGCTACCTTCACCCAGAGCTTGACCTCGCTGACGTGTGCGAACCCCTCCTGGATCTTCTCAGGGCTTTGGAAGGTCTTGTACTCGAACTCCCGCTCCAAGTGCGCCCGGAAGACCTCGGCCAGTGGCTCGGAGTGATGATGGATCTTCTCGAAGAGCGCCACAGGCATGGTCAGCTTGTCGAACTTGGCGGGGCGCGGTACGCCGGGACGCAGCGCAAGAACGACGCCCCGGTCGACGATCTCCCGGGTGACCCAGTGATCGATCGCCGCTACGGCCTGACTCCAGGCCGCCCGGTAGAGGTCGGTGACATCGAAGGCGCCCACCTTGAGATGTTCGAGGTTCTGGCCACCTTGGATGAGTTGGCGTGCATAGCTGATGTTCCGCTGGAACTGGTCGAAGGGCGCCGGAAGCTCGTTCGAGTCCTCCTGAGACTCAGAGAGAGGCGTGAGCACCTTCGCGTCCGGAAACATCTTTCGAAACTCGTCGACGGTGATCCGCCTTGTGCGATCTGCGCGGCCGGCGTCATCGAACGTGAGTCCCTCTTGCTGCAGGACATCCCGGGGGTCGTCAGGCCGCTCCGGGTCCGGCCAGCGGAATCCCGGTGAGATCTTGCCGTTCGCCTGTAGAACCCGGTGTGCTCCCTGGGCTCCCGACTCGGCCATAAATCCGCCCACCGACTGGGCCGCCATGCCAACCAACTCGGCGAGGTCTCCGTAGGTCGTCCAAGACCCGGGCGCCACCTGGGCGAGCGCCTCACGCACACGCCTCCAGCGAGGATCAACGTAGGTCCTGGTCTCGCTCGCTTGGCGCCGGGCACGGTACTCTGTCAACGGCGGCCGAATTCTGACCCCCTGGGGACGTCTGAAAGTTGACCCCCTGATGTTGTTGCTCGTTACGTGGTGTTACTGCTCGTCGTTGGTGGTGTTGGCCGCGGGGACGCGGCCCAGGTCGCGGTTCTTGAGGCGGTAGCTGTCTCCTTTCAGGCTGATGACCTCGGCGTGGTGGACCAGGCGGTCGATCATGGCGGCGGCGACGACGTCGTCGCCGAACACCTCGCCCCAGCGTCCGAAGGGCTTGTTGCTGGTCACGATCAGCGAGGCCCGTTCGTAGCGGGACGAGACCAGTTGGAAGAACAGGTTGGCGGCCTCGGCTTCGAAGGGGATGTAGCCGACCTCGTCGACGATCAGGACGGGGATGCGGGCGAGTTTGGTCAGCTCGTCCTGCAGGCGTCCGGCGGCGTGCGTGTCGGCCAAGCGGGCGACCCACTCAGCCGCGGTGGCGAAGGCGACGCGGTGGCCGGCCTGGCAGGCGCGGATGCCCAGCCCGATCGACAGGTGGGTCTTGCCGGTGCCGGGCGGGCCCAGGAACACCACGTTCTCGCGGGCGGCGACGAAGTCCAGGGTGCCCAGGTGGGCGATGGCCTCGCGTTTGGCCGAGCGCTGGTGGTCGAAGTCGAAGTCTTCCAGGGCTTTGCGGGCGGGGAAGCGGGCCGAGCGGATGCGGGCCTCGCCGCCGTGTGCCTCGCGGGCGGCGACCTCGCGTTGCAGGCAGGCGGCCAGGAACTCCTCGTGCGTCCAGGACTCGTCCCGGGCCCGTTCGGCCAGCCGCCCGGCGGCCGCGTGCAGCGACGGCGCCTTCAGCACCCGGGTGAGGTAGGCCAGCTCGGCCTCGACGTTGCGGCCGCTGGTGCTCACCGCGCCGGCTTTGGTGCTGCCCGACGCCATCACGCCACCCCCTCGATGTCCCTGTCGCCGATGCTCTGGACGCTGCTGTTGTCGATGCCGAGCAGGGTGTCGTAGTCGGCCAGCCGCCGCTGTTCGACCTCGGTGTCGGCGGGTGGCCGCGCTCTGTGCAGGCGTATCTGCCGCATCGCCGCGGCGGCCTGGGCGTGCGCGGGGTCGGTGATGGTCTGGTGCACGGCCCAGCACCGCGGATGGGTCGCCACCGGCTGCCCGCCGCAGGTGACCCGCACCTGCTCGGGGTCGGCGACGACCTCGACCAGCCGCCCGATCGCCGAGGGGTGCACCGAGTAGTCGTTGGAGGCGATCCGGACGTAGTGGTCACGGGCCAGCCGGGTCGAGGTGCGCCACCCCACCACCGGCGCGACCGGCGGCAGCGCCACCATCGCCGCCATGTCGGCCACGATCCGGTCGGCGGGCCGACACCCCAGCCGCCGGTGATGACGGACGTTGGCGCGATGCGCCAGCCAGCCGTCCAGCTGGGCGTTGAAGTCATCGGGGCCGGTGAACGAGCGGCCCGGCATGAACGAGGTCTCCAGGTACTCGTTGGCCCGCTCGACCAGGCCCTTGGCTTCGGGGTCGGCGGGGCGGCACTGCACAATCTTGATGCCCAGGGTGCCGCGGAACGCGCTGGCCTCGGCGGTCAGGACCGGCCGACCGCCCCGCCACTGCCCGATCGCGCCCTCGTTGTCCCACACCAGCGACCGGGGCGCCGCGTCCAGCATCCGCAGCAGCGCCCACATCCCGGCGAACAGGTCCCCGGCCGCCCGCGAGGGCAGCATCCGCGCCAGCATCCACCGCGAATACCCCGACACCATCACCAGCACCGGCGGGCTGGCCTGCTGCCCGGCCCCGACCGGCACCTTCGCCGGCGGGAACCACAGATCACACTGGGCCAGCTCACCGGGCTGATAGGCCGTCCGCGACGCCGGATCGGCCGGCCTGTACTGCGGCCGCAGCTGCCGGACCCGGTCCTTGAGCACCGTCATCGACCGCTCCCACCCGATCCGCTCAGCGATCACCGTGGCCGGCATGTCCGGGAACTCGGCCAAAAGCTCCCGAATCTGCGGTTCGGCCGCGTCCACGATCGACCCCTTACTCATCCGCCGGTACACCGGTGGCTCATCGGCCGCCAGCGCCCGCTTGACGGTGTTCTTCGAGATGCCCAGCCGCCGAGCGATCGCCTTGATCGGCATGCCCTCGGACCGGTGCAACCGGCGGATCTCCGCCCAGTCCTCCACCTTGATCACCCTCCACAGAGTGGGAGGGGTCAGATTTCGTCCGTCGCCTGGGGGTCAGTATTCACACGCCGTCGACATACTCACGCCCCAATGCCCGATAGAGTTCGTCCCCCGGAAAATCCTCCAGGGCCTGGATCCCGGTCTCAGTGATCGCCCAGCCGTTTCTCTTGGTCATCCAGCCGATCGACGCTGCCTCCCCGGTACGGAACCCCAGCTGCGAATGCCAGCGAATCTGACCGTGCGCGTTGGGCGCCTCATGCTCTGGGGCGATCGTGACCCGCGCTTCGACCGCATCGCGCACCTCGGCGGGCTTCAGCGGCCGTTCCTCGTCCCGCAATATCTCCATGGCCGCGCGGAAGATCGGCGCGATGTGCTCGGCGAAGGACATCGGGGGACTCCTTGACGTCGGGGGCCAGCTCTTCGGCGCATCGACTGGCCCCGCTCTGAGGCTTCCGTACTGACGCGACCACGGGCTGCTCGCCACCTATATTCGTACGACTTAGGGCCACGCGTGGCCAGGCCGAGGAAGAAACCAACGGCGATCAAGATCGAGTCCTGGGTGCTTTGTCCACCTCCGTTGTGGTGGCGCGGGTCAACTTTGATCGCGCTGCCGTACCTCCGCGCTTCGCGCGCATCTCACGACCGTGATTCCTGGTGTGGCCCTCATACCGCATGCCGGCTGACCCCGGCCACCTGCGAGGAATCGCTCGTGATCGCCGCTCAAGACGCCTTGAGGGAGCGTCCTCTTCTGCCGAGATGAGTGTGCCGGAGCACGTGACGTCCGGGCAGATAGAAGTCGGCGCGGCGAGCCGCGATCAGCGGGGCGTCGTCCAGGACGGGGGCTGTCGGCCGAGGAAGGCGACGAACCTGCTGATCGCCGGTGCGTGTGCCGGAACAGTCGCCGCGTCGGCCATCATGCCTTCTGCCCGAAGGGTCTGTTCGCCCAGGCCGTGTGCCGTGGTCAGTGCCGCTTCGGCGAGGTCTGGGGCCACGTTGATCGGCTGACCGGCCGCGACCGCCAGGTCCCAGCCATGGCCGAGCGTCTCTACGATCATGTACTCGGTAATGCCGGTACCGCTGGTCTCACCGAACGGCAGCGCGTAGGTGTCGGCCAGGTGGACCGGTGTCCAGGTACGGCCGGTCGTGGATCGCGCCGCGTCGAAGGCGTCGGCGTAGGGGACTCGCCGCAGGTCGGGGCCGGTAGCCTCTCGAGGGTCCGTCGGTCCGCCGGCGGGCAGCTGGCCGTACCAGGTAAGACCGTCGATGAGATGCGCTATGAGACCCTCGACGGTGAACTCCGGACACGGCGTGGCCGCGTCGCGTTGCTCCACCCGGATCCCCGCCACGACGCCACCCGCCCAGTCCATACACCCGTCAAGCAGGTCGAGCGTCGCAATCGGCACCAGCGGAGGCTATCGCGCCCGTGTCGAATGACACCACCCGGCGATCCATCCTCTTCTGCCGCCGACCGGATGCCCGCCACCGATCTTGAACCAGCTTCCGGACGTGCCGATGAGCGGGCAGCCGGCTCAAGCTTGAGGGGTATCGATGTCGTCATAGAGCCGGGTTCGGTCGGCCGGGGCGAGGGCGGCGGTGAGCTGGTTTAGCGTGTGCCTGGCCTCCGTTGCGGGACCGGCCCCGAGGACTTGGCGGGCGATGGATGCCCGAGAGGCCGGGGGTAGTGCGGGCAGCATTCGCTGCAGATCCGTCATCTGCTGCTCAGGCGTCCGGGACGCCTGGAAGTCGTGCATAACGCGCTGTAGTTCCTTGTCGCTGCATCGTTCATGTAAGGCGGGCATCGCGATCGTCTCCTCGGTGTCCAGATGGGTCAGGTAGGCGGAGATCAGTCCGTTCAGCGCCAGGTATACGCGGTGCTGGGCCTGGTCTCGCTGTTCGGGTGGAACGTCGGTCAGATGGCGGGCTTGTGCGTCCAGATCGTCCAGCGCGATCTCGAGGTGTTCGTGCTCGGTGTCGAGAGCCTTGGCGGCCGCCGGCGCTTGTTCGCGCAGCAGTGGGTGGATGAAGGAGTCCTCGTGTTCGGCGTGCTCGCGTAGCTCTCGCGTCATGTCCAGGCAGCGGCCGGTCAGCACGGAGAGTTCGGGGGTGTCGTCGGCGTCCGCGGAACCCAGCTCGATCGCCAGGGTGAACAGGCGTTGCCGCTGGCCCATGTGAACGTTGCGGTACAGATCGATCTTCGTCATGGCGTTTCCTTCCGTCCGACACCCGAGTAGACTGACATTAGGTTGCCATCATGCCAATATGTTGTCAAAGGGTGGAGATGTCCGACGAGATCGCGCTGCTGACCGCCGACGTGTTCGAGACGGCCGGAGCACTACGTCGCCTTGGTGAACGCACCGCCCATACCGAGGGGTTGACCCAAGCGCGCTGGCAAGTTCTGAGTGTGGTGTCCGAAACGCCGCTGACCGTGCCGCAGGCGGCCCGGCGCCTGGGAGTGAGCCGGCAGAATGTGCAGCGCGTCGCCAACGACCTCGTCACGCTCAAGCACGCGGTCTACGAAACCAACCCGGACCACCGTGGTTCTCCCCTGCTGGCCCTGTCCGCACACGGCCGCGAGGCCCTGAGCAAACTCACGGCTCGTGCCGAAACGGTCAACAGCACCCTCGCCCAGGCTCTCCCGCAGGACGGCGCCGCGACCGCCCGTGCCCTCTTGCGTCAGCTCCTTACCGAACTAGACCGCTTGGAAGGACAAGACGGCAGGCAAAGCGATTCTGAGTCCTGAAGGACTGGCCGGGTGTCTTATCTGGATGCGCCGGCGGACCGGACGGAGGTCGAGGAGATCACCGCAGAGCCCTACCTCATGATCGCGTTCAAGAAGCTGGTAGCCGAACTCGCGAAGCAACTCACCGACCAAGACACTGACCGACCGAACGCACTCTCATGCCGCTGAGCGGTCCTTGTCGTGTCGTCGCGCGTTACTGGCGTGAGCGTGGCGGTCGTGGAGATCGAGCCAGCGGATGGCATTGGATTTGGTGTGCCGATAGGCGGAAGGTGTTCGAGCGGTGTACATCCGCTTGAGGCCGCTTCGGGGCCGGAAACTAAAGCGCCTCTGACCGTATTTGTGCTGGTCAGAGGCTTGTAGGTGGGCAGGGGCGGGGTCGAACCGCCGACCTTCCGCTTTTCAGGTCACAACGTCTGAGCGCTGTACTGACCTGCGAAAACCCAGGTCGCTCACGAGCGAGTAGCCGATAAGCGGATTGTGTTCCCCGCCAAGCTACCACGTAGCGCTACAGGGTAACTACCCAACGCGTGCCAAGGGCAAGACTCCCGGAAGCTGCTGGTGGGCGGCTTGGAGCATGCGTGTGTACTCGGCGGGGGCGAAGCCGGCGCGTTCGTCTTTGCGGCGGCGGTAGCGGTAGATCAACCTGGATCGGTGGCCGGGCCGGAAGCAGACCATCCCGGCGATTGAGACCCGCGAACCGTGCTCACCGCCGTGCACCCTCACCTGCGGGCGGTGTCCCCGGCGGCTCCAGGAGCGTCCTTTGGGCGGCCTGAGCCCTTGGCCGGCCTCGTCGCTGAGTAGGCCCGGGGCGCGGTGCCGGGATTGCTCCCGGCCCGTTTCCCCGGACCTCTCGCCGAACCCGCCGTGCCCATTACTGGGCAACGGGCTCTCCACGGTCTCTGCCGTCAAGCGTTCTCGGGGACCCAGGGGTTGGGGATCTTGCTGCCTCGGTAGCGATACCGGGTGACCGGTATCTTGCTGATCTTCCGCAGCTCGATCTCGCCCGCTGTGATCGGCAGCCACCGCCCGTTGGGGGTGGTGAACCGTCTGCGGACGTCCTTCCAGCTCCAGTGATGCCGTTCGCGCAGCATGTTGACCACACGCCACCAGACGAGGGTGTCGATCGTGGTGAAGACGTGCTTTGCGACGGCGTGCCTGAAGTAGTGGGCCCATCCGACCGTGGCTCTGTTGAGATTGATAAGCACCACGGCCAGGTCTTGCTGCGACGTTCTGTGGGTGAGGTGACGGATCTTCGCCTTCAGCGACCGGAGCGGCCGGTCACCGATGAAGGTGTAGACATACCACTTGTCCGTCCCGTGCTTGCGGCGCCACTGGATGCGGAACCCCAAGAAGTCGACGCCCTCGCCCAGATGCACCACCCGGGTCTTGGCCGGTGACAGCCGCAACCCCATCGGTGCGAGCACCCCAGCGACCATCTCGCGCAGTGCCTCGGTGTCCTGCCTGGTCCCGTTGACCAGCACGACGAAATCGTCCGCATAGCGGACGAGCCGCCACGACGGCAGGCCCTTGGCCCGGCGCCATTCGCGCTTGCCGCCGGTGGACAGTTCCCCGCCCGGCTCCCATGCCCGGTGCAGATGCTCATCGAGCACCGACAAAGCGATGTTGGCCAGCAACGGGGACAAGATGCCCCCTTGCGGCGTCCCGGTAAAGGTGTCCTGCAGTTCGCCGAGCTCAGTCATCAGCCCGGCTTTCAAGAACTCCTTGACCAGCGCCAGTACCCGCTTGTCCTTGATCCTCTTCCGGACGCGGTCCATCAAAGCGGCGTGATCGATCTCGTCGAAGCACGCCGCGATGTCGGCGTCCAGCACCCAGCGATAGCGGTGGGTGCCGAAGTAGTGGATCTCAGCAATCGCGTCCTGAGCTCGCCGCTTGGGCCGAAACCCATAGGAGACCGGTTTGAAATCGGCCTCGAAGATCGGTTCCAGCACCAGCTTCAGCGCGGCCTGGACGACCCGGTCGGCGACCACGGGAATCCCTAGCCGCCGAACCTTTCCCGCCCCTCCCGGCTTGGGAATCTGCTTCTCCCGCACCGGAAGCGCACGGAACGCACCCGCCTTGAGCTGGGCACGCAGGTCCTCCAGGAACCCGGGAACACCGATCAGCTCTTCCACGTCGGCGGCCGTCAGACCGTCCACGCCAGGCGTCCTGGCACCCCGGTTGCCGGCGACCCGGTCGAACGCCACGATCAGCGTCGCCGGGTCATGCACGAGATTGAACAGATCATCGAACCGGCGGCCTGGATCAGCCGCCGCCCAACGGTGAAGCTTGGCCTGCATCTCCGATACCCGCCGGGACGGCCCCGACGGGGCCTCTTCCGGCAGAGCGCCGCTGTTCAGCGGTGCATCTTTCGGCATTGCAGCGTCCTTCCCTTCTCGATACCGCTGCCGCCCTTCCCCATGCTCCGGGCTCTCCCCGGCTCGGAGTACTACGGCGGCTCCGCCCCATCCGGCCCGTTCGGCGGTCGGTGCGCCTATCCCCACCGGTGGACTGGTGGCCCACCAGCGGGGAACCGCGACCGGATGGTTCCCGTGTTCACTGCGATTCGCTCGTCGGAGCAGGAGCCCGGCTGTGTCCCTGCGGCCTCACCACGAGTACGCCGTAGTCCTTCCTCGTGGCCTCCCGGACGGCTTCGAAAGACCGGCCAAGGAGTTCCCCACCGCCCACAGCGGGGTGGGTGCGCACCGCTTCCGGCCCAGATCCACCAGGTTCGAGCCGGTGTCTTCTTTAAGAGACGTAACGACGCCGGTTCCTCGCGTACTCCTCTCCGTCCCGCTTGCCGGACCCGCACCATCTGGCAGTACTGACACGTCCCGGCTTTGTCAGGGCCGCTCCCGCCCTCCCCGGCACCACCCGGATCAGGCTGCCCTCAGCTCCGCTGTCCTGCTACGACAGAACAAACGGCGAAGGTCTCTCACCTCCACTCGAACCACAGCGCCTCACGGCGCAATTCGAAGCAGATCCAGGCGCCCAGGTCCGCCGCGGTGTTTCCACGTGCGGCCACACCTGCTCTTTCCACACCTCGATGGCCTCCTCGTCGCGGCCGACGGCGGTCATCCCGCCGCCCCGGGGGTATCTGGCCATGTCACCGGCATACGCCCACACCAGCGGTCCGTCGACTTACCCGACCGCCATCACCCAATAACTCTGGTTAGGTCGAGGTTCGTTTGCCCTGGAGATGTTCCCGGCCTGGCCGAGCGGGATGCATCGTGACCAAAAAACGACCGCGCATGGGCGAATCGCTGATCATCGGCGGACGATGCTGTAAGGGTCGGAAGGAGTGCCGAGGGCATGGTTCAGGCAGACACGGCTCAGGACGTCGACTATTTCGAGAACCTGTTTTCACAGCACGATCTGGCGAAACTGCTGCACGTCGACTTTCACGATCCGGAGCTGCACGCGCGGTTCGTTGAGACGACGTCCGTTTCCGATGCGGACGTGGAGTCGCTCAAGGCGGCCCAGCGGCTGGCCCGGCTCGTCCCGCTCTCGGATCCCGTCGCCCGCGTGGCCGGGCACCTGCCGCATCGCGCCGTGGCGCGGCTGGCGGCGCGCGGCCTGACGTCCGCGCACCACATCGCCGAGATCCCGGAGTCCGGATTCGTCGGCGAGCATACCGACGCGTTCGGCGGGGACCGGCGGCTGGCCCGGGAGACGCACCGCCGCGCCGTCCAGGTGCGAGCCGCCGTCCGCCACGCCGCGGCGAACGTGCGCGATATCGCCTCGCCCTATTTCCAGGCCGTCCACGGCAATGTGGTCGATTCTGCGTTGACTGACTACGTCGAAAGCATTCCCGGCTACCAGGAATTGTTCGGGGGGCTCAACTACGTCGCGTGCGAAGAGTGTGGATCGATCTTCGGCCCCGCGGCCTACTTCTTCGACCTGTTGCGGATTACCGAGCGCTACATCACGAAGGAGAGCCCGGGCATTCCGCCGGAGTACAAGTTGCGCGAGCGCCGGCCGGATCTGTTCTCGCTTCCGCTCACGTGCGACAACACCAACTCCACTCTGCCCTACGTGGTGCTGGTCAACGATGTGCTCAAGCAGAACCTCGGGCCGGGCGTCGTTCGTGAACTGGCGACCGCCGTCTTCCCGTTCAACGTCCCCTATAACGAGCCTCGGACGCAGTTGACGAGCGCGCTCGCACGTCTGGGCACGCCCTTGGTGACGGGCGCGGCGGCACTGCTCGCGCGGGACCCCGAACGGCCGGTGCTGGACTCGTCCGCTCTCGCGGCCGCCGCGCTCGGCCTGTCGCCCGAGACCGTTCGGTTCGTCACCACTCCGCGTACCGCAGATGCCGACGTCGCGGCGGAGTACGGGCTCGCGGGGCTCGCCGAGCACCTGCCGGCGCGCGGTCCGGGTTCGATCACCGTCCGGGCCGCGGGCACGAGCGCGGCCGGCGCGGAAGGGCGGCTCGGCGAAGTCCTGCGGGTGGGCCAGCAGTTCGGCCTGACGGACGGGTCCCAGATCCGCACCGTCACGGAGATCGTCGACCAGGCCACGGTCAAGGTCGACGTGGCGTGGTCCGCCGACGCCATGGACTCGCCCTACACGATCTACCCGCTCCAGGATCTGACGACCGTGCGAATGTTCCGCGACCGTGCGGGCATCGCCGCCTTCGACGACCTGGCCGCCCTGTTCGGGCAACGGCTGAGCCCCGAGGAGCGGGGAACGGTCGGGGACCTGCTCTGGATCAACGCCACGGGCGAGTCGCCGAACCTCGAGGTCTCGTCGAACACGGGCGGGGACGAGGCCGATCCGGTATGGCGCATCGTCGGGCTCTCCGCCAAGCGACTCGATCGGCTGAGTCGGCTGCTGCGGTTGTCGCGGGCGATCGACGTCCCCATCGACGTCCTGGACTGGCTGATCGTCCAGGACGGGCCCGATCCGGCGGGCGCCGAAATCACGACCGGGCTCGTGCTGCGCATCGCGAGCCTGCGGCGGCTCGCCGAAGCGGTCGGCCTGCCGCTCGTGCGCGCCGCCGCGTTCGCCTACCCGCTGAAGACGATCGGCCGGGAGAGCGCGAGCGCGCTGGCCGACCCGTTCGACGAGATCTTCAACGCGGCGTCGGTGCGCCGCGGCGCGGACCCGTACGCCCCGGGCCCGCCGATCCCGTTCGACCCGGCGCGCCCGCTCGCGTGGGCAGTGGGGGCGGGAGACGACTGGTACGCCGACAAGGGGACCGTCGTCGCGGCCACCGAGACGACCGTGACCCTGGCGCAGGGCGCGTCGAGCGACGACGGCGCGTACGTCGGCCTGGCCGTGCGCATCACGTCCGGCACGGGGGCGGGGCAGCAGGCCGTCGTGAAGGCGTACGACGGGGCGTCCCACGTCGTCACCCTGTACGCTGCGTGGTCGACCGTTCCCGACACTTCGTCCGCGTACGTGGTCACGGCGCTGCCCGACGTCGCGAACCGGTTGTCGGCCGCGCTGCGCCTGCGGGTCGCCGACCTCCGGCTGCTCGGTGCCCATGTCGGCGGGGGCGAGGACGCGGTCGTCCTGCTCACGCTCGAGAACCTGACCGTGCTCTGGCGTCTGGCGACGCTGGCCGCGTGGACCCGGCTGACGACCGACGCGTTCCTGACCCTGCTCCGGCTCCTGAAGCTGCCGGTCGTACCGCCGACCCCCGAGGACGGGCTCGCGCAGCTCGAGACGATCGTGCAGGTGTCCACCTGGCTGTCGCGGATCAACCTCACGGTGTACGAGCTCGATTACGTGCTCACTGGCACGCGTAGCCGCTACCTGCGGCTGAGCTACGACCCGGCCGTCCTCCCGGCGGACGTCACGACCATCGCCCGCGATGGGGCGGGCACGCTGCTGACCGCCGGGACGCTGGAACAGGCGGGCTGCACACCGGAGGACGCGGCGCGGCTCGTCTCGGCGCTCCGGGCAGACGGCTTCATCGACGGCCGCGGCGTCGTGCTGCCGGCGCGCGACCGCTTCACGGCCGCGGCGGCGCGCTTCCCGATCGAGACGAGCCGCTTCGTGCGGGGCGGGATCGACGCCGACCAGGCGCATGCGGCGGTGGCGGAGCTGCGCGGGCAGCGGCCGCCGTACCTGGCCGCGTTGAACGCGGACACGAGCACGCTCACGTGGGACTACACGCCGGGCACCGGCCTGCCCGGACTGTTCTCGGGGATCGAGGGGACGGACGCCAAGCGGGCGATCGTCTCGGAGGTCCTGGAGGCCACCGCCCGGCGCATCTCGTTCACTGAGCTGGCGGGCCTGGCGCCGGTCCAGGCCGACGGCTTCGTGCGCGGCGACATCGGGGCCGCGCAGTCACGAGCCGTGTACGACGCGCTGGTCGCGATGCGGCCGCCGGTCCTCGAACCGACGGCCGTCGACGGCGTGGCGCTGCTCAGCGCCGACTATTCGGCACGGACACCGCTGCCCGGCCTGTTCGAGGGCCCGGGGACGGGGCAGCGGGCGACCGTGCGGGCCTACGACGGCTCCCGCCGGGTGGCGACGATCGACGGCACATGGCCGGACGTGCCCGACGCCTTCTCCACGTACGAGGTGCGTCGGATCCTCGCGACGGGAACCGCCAAGGGCGGCACCGGGGCGACGATTCGACTCGACGGCTCCGCATCGAGTGCCGACGGCGCGTACGTCGGCGACCACATCCGGCTGACGAACGGCCCGGGCCAGGACGAGCGCGGCCGCGTGGTCGCCTACGACGGTTCCACCCGTACGGCGACCGTGGCCCCTTCCTGGCGGGCGGTGCCGACGGACGCGACCGGGTATCAGGTGGATCGGGTCCTCACGAGCGGCAGCGCACGCGGCGGAACGCGGGACTCGATCACGCTGGCGGAGAGCGCCCTGCCCGAAGACTCGGTGTACAACGGCTGCGTCGTGGTGCTCGTCCCGGACGCCGACGCGACCCGGAAGGTCGCGGAGGTACGCGCCTCGCTGGAGTCGACCGCGACGCGCATCGGCATGGTGCGCGACGTGCTCGCCTGGGCGCGGATCGCGCAGCCGGTCTACGCCGCGCAGGCGCTCGGGTCGCTGCTGGCCGTGCCGCCGACTCGGCTCGGCCGGCTGCTGCCGCTCGCCACCGG
This sequence comes from Actinomadura sp. 7K507, assembly GCF_004348425.1. Taxonomy (GTDB): domain Bacteria; phylum Actinomycetota; class Actinomycetes; order Streptosporangiales; family Streptosporangiaceae; genus Spirillospora. The sequence continues at coordinate 22,723 of NZ_SMKK01000025.1, read as the reverse complement.
GCGGTTCACGCTCGTCGACGACCTGCCGGGCCTGCTGACGCCGCCGACCGGCGGCACGGTCCCGGGCGATGTCGTCGCCCTCGTCGAGGATCTCAACAGGGCCGCGCTGGCGCGGGCGAAGGCGGGACTGGACGACGCCGCGCTCGCGGGGGTCGCGCGGCGGCCCGACCACTTCGGGCTCCATGATGGTGGAGACCGCACGCTCGCTTCGCTGCGGCTGCTGTCGGACATCCCGGTGTTCGCCGGGAAGGTCGGTACGGATGCGGCGTCACTCGTCTCCTATCTGGACGTCTGGACCTCCGTCGTCGGCGACGACGGCAAGCGTGCCTCCCTGTCGACGCTGACCGGGTGGGATCCGCGGCAGGTCGAGATCATCGGCCACCGGCTGGACGAGGCGCGGATCGGCTGGACGGGTATCTCCACGTTCCCGGGTCTGCTCCGCCTCCAGGTGCCGTTCGCCACCGCGGCCGACCTGTCTGCGGACGCGGCCTTCCTCGGGCGGATCGCGGAGGCGGCACGGCTGCCGAGCCTGGACGGCGGGGCCGGCGACGACGCCGTGTGGGCGGCGTATCTGTCGACCGCCGCAGAGGCGCTCGCGCTCGTCCCCACGCACTTCGGGGAGGTGGCGGCGCCGATCGCGGACGGGCTCGCACGCGAGCTGGCCGCCGCGACACGCGATGCGCTGCTCGGTTACGCGATCGTGGTGCTGGGCGAGACGCGGCCGGAGATCCGGACTCCGGCAGACCTCTTCGACTATCTACTGATCGACGTCGAGACGTCCGGCTGCGACACGACGTCGCCCATCGCGCAGGGCATCACGTCCATCCAGATGTACATGCAGCGCGTGCGTCTCGGACTCGAGGCGGGGGCGTCGGCGGAGAAGATCCGGGAGAAGTGGTGGGACTGGATCTCCACCTACCGGATGTGGGAGGCCAACCGGCGGGTCTTCCTGTACCCGGAGAACTACATCGAGCCGTCGCTCCGCAAGGGCGCCACGCCGGAGTTCCGCTCGCTCATCGACGAACTGCTGCAGGGACGTCTCGACGAGGAGCGGGTCGCGCAGTCGGTGACCAACTACTTCCACGCGTTCGAAGGGCTCGCGGAACTGGAGCACGTCGGCGCGTACAAGGTCGAGGACGATGTGCGAGAGGGCGGTCAGATCGACCAGCAGTCGTATGTCGTAGCCCGTACGAACACAACGCCGTACACCTACTATGTCCGCACTTTCACCCGCAGTCTGCTGGCGGACGCCAAGGCGGCGGACGGTTCCGCCGGCGAGTCGACCGTCTGGGAGCCGTGGTGGAAGGTCGACGCGACGATCGAAGCGCCGGAGGTGACCCCGGTCGTGGCGTTCGACCGGCTGTTCCTCTTCTGGAACGACGTCGAACCGACCAAGAGCTCGCGCGTCACACCCACGGACGGGGGCGGTGCCGCGACGGAGACCGAGTCGAGCTGGACGGCCACGCTGCGCTACACGTTCCGCGGCGCCACGGGTACGTGGGTCTCCTCGCAGGAGTTGGAGGAGCCGCTGGCGATCCGGGCCATGCCCAACTCCTACGGGCCGGTGTCCGACCCGCTGGTCGCGAAGGCGTACGGGAGGACGCAAGCCTATTGGACCCGGCCGTACGCCCAGCGGATTCCCCGCGGGCTGCCTGCGGCCGGCACCCTTTCGTTCATCGCGGGCTTCAACGCCGCCAAGGGAACCGACACCGTGCTCGAACGGCAGGTGAAGGCGGGAGACTCCATCTGGGTGGGCGGCGAGACCCGCCGGGTGGTGAACGTGACGGTGCCGAGCCAGCAACTCCTGGTCGACCCGCCGTTCACGGTGCAGGCGCAGAAGGCGCCGTTCAAGGTCATCCCACGCGACGAGCACCTCTCCTCGTTCCCCCCCTTTACCGGGCCGGGGCGGGTCCAGATCACCGCGGGGTTCCCGCAGGTCATCGGAAACTCGGAAACGCGATTCGAGCGCGATTTCACCGTGGGCGACGGAATGCAGGTGGGCGAGGACACCCGCACGGTCGTGACTGTTCTCAGCGCGACATCGCTCATCGTGGACCGCCCCTGGACGGTCTCGAGCGGCAAAACGGGTACCGGCCAGATCACGATCTTCGACGGCATCAGCAACGTCTCCGGGGAGGGAACGCATTTCACGACCGAGCTGGCGGCCGGGGACGACATCATCGCGGACGGCCAGCGGCGTTCCGTCTACAAGATCCAGAGCGATACCACGCTGATGGTGACCAAACCGTTCTCGGTATCGGGCGGCAAGAAGACGGTCCCGTACACGATCGCGGCGGAGCTGAAGTACACGGCCATCCCGCGCAACCGGGGCGACGAGCGGCTGATGGTGTTCTACGGGCCGAACCTGGACGTGAAGTCCGAACTGCCGAAGCCCGGCAACGACGGGCACAAGAGCAACCCCGGAGACGACCCGTTCATCGGCCGCCTGAATCAGTTCAACGCTGGGCTTTATTCCGCGCTGACGCTCGCGAGCAGCGTCAAGAGATCGTTCGGAGACGTGCCGGGAGACGTGACCGGCCAGCCGACGCTGCTGCTCGGCCAGGCGCTCGACCAGCAGACGGTGCGTCTTTTCGCGCCGGGCGCGAAGACCGAGGTGGCGAACACCACGACGCCGATGCGGGCCGCGCTGGACCGCGAGAACGACGTCCTCTTCGTCCGCGAAGAGGACCGGCCGCTCATCGCGCTCTACTGGGGCAACAGCACGCCCGGGACGACGCAGAACCAAGCCACGATGGGAAATCCGGGGGATCGCGCACTGGCCTATCACCTCGGCAGCGACTCGTCATTGTACGGCTACGGCAACCAGATCGGCTGGTATCTGTTCAACGCCGCAGGGCAGTCCTTCTGGATCGCGTGCGACGACGTGAAGGCGCGTACCGTCGCGCCGTCCACGTTCGTACGCCCCTTCCTGCAGCCGGCCGCCGAGTCCGACATGCTCGTGGAGTTCGGGCCGTACACGACCGCCGACGCACCGCTCGGCGACGCCGAGTACCGTTTCAGCCGCCTCACGACGGGCGTCGTCCCCGCGCTCAAGGCGCGGCTGCTGGCCGGCGGCTTCGACCTCCTGCTCTCACTCGGTTCGCAGTCGCTGCCCGAGCCGCCGTTCTCGCGTTTCTACCAGGTGCCGAGCAGCGACACACCGCCGTCCGCGGTGGACGCGGACCACCTGCCGCCACCACTCATGGACTTCGACGGCGCGTACGGCGCGTACTTCTGGGAGGTTTTCTTCCACCTGCCCTTGCTGGTGGCCGAGCAGCTCAAGTCGAATCAGAGCTTCGCCGACGCCAAGCGCTGGTACGAGCACATCTACAACCCGCAGGCGCAGCCCTCGAACGGGGACGACGGCGAGACCCGCTACTGGCGGTTCCGCCCGTTCCGTGAGGGGATGACGCTGCCTGGGCTGCGCGAGATCCTGCAGAACCGGTTCGAGATCACGGCCTACAACGACGACCCCTTCGACCCGGACGCCATCGCGCGGCTGCGCATCTCCGCCTACGCGAAGGCCACGGTCCTCAAGTACGTCGACAACCTGATCGAGTGGGGCGACGCGCTCTTCCGCCGGTTCACGCGCGAGTCCGTGGCCCAGGCGACGGACCTGTACGTCCTCGCCTCGCGACTGCTCGGCCGCCGGCCCGAGGTGGTGGGCGACCCGCCCCCGCGGCCGCCGCAGTCGTTCGACGACATCGCCGCGCGTTACCCGCGCGAGATCCCGCAGTTCCTGCTCGAGCTCGAGAACAGTTCACTCGTCCCGGCGAGCGGCGAGGGCCTGCGCTACGCCGACGCCCCGATCAACGACATCAACGCGTACTTCTGCGTACCGGAGAACGCGGAGCTGACCGGCTACTGGGATCGTGTCGACGACCGGCTGTACAAGATCCGGCACTGCCTCGACATCGACGGCGTCAAGCGCGCCCTCGCGCTGTTCGCACCGCCCATCGACGTCCACGGCCTGGTGGCGAGGTACGGCGCCGAGGGCGCGGTGGGCGGCGGCACCGGCCTGGCGGGCGGCCCGATCCCGCTCTTCCGATTCTCCCGGCTCATCGAGTACGCCAAGACGCTGACCGAGGACGTCATCCGGCTCGGCTCGTCGCTGCTGTCCGCCCTCGAACGCAAGGACGCGGAGGCGCTGGCCACCCTCCAGGTGACGCAGGAGGGCCGCGTCCTCGACCTGACGAGCGCCATTCGCCGGCAGCAGCTCGACCTCGTCGACAAGCAGCGGGCGGCGATCCAGGAGGCGCGCGACAGCGCGGCCTACCGCAGCGAGTACTACGACGATCTCATCGGCGCCGGCTACAACGCGGCCGAGATCGCCCAGATCGCCTATCTCATGACGGGGATGGCCTCCCAGGGAGCGGCGACGGTCGTGCGGTCGGCGTCGGCCATCGCCTACGCCGTACCGCAGGCGGGATCGCCGTTCGCGATGACCTACGGCGGCCAGCAACTGGGGAACAACCTCGAGCAGGCGTCGGCAGCGCTGGACAGCCTCAACCAGTTCATGGGCGTCGGCGCCGAGGTGTTGGGCCTGTCCGGGCAGTACACGAGGCGGTCCGAGGACTGGGAACTGCAGAAGTCGCTGGCCGACTTCGACGTCGCCCAATTCGACGCTCAACTCGCCGCCAACGCGACGGACAAGACGATCGCCCAGAACGAGCTCGACCTGGTCGCGACGCAGGCCCGGCAGAACGCCGCGGTCGGCGACTTCTACCGCACGAAGTTCACGAACGAGGCGCTGTACGCGTGGATGGCCGGCCGACTGTCCACCACATACTTCCAGTCCTACACGCTGGCGCTCGACCTCGCCCGCATGGCCCAGCGCGCGCTGCAGTACGAGTTCCGTACGGATACGACGTTCGTCAACGCGGGCACCTGGGACGATCTGCGCCGGGGACTCACGGCCGGCGAGTCGCTGATGCTGGCGCTCGACCAGCTCGAATCCAGCTACGTGACCGGGATGACGCGCACCTTCGAGATCACCAAGACGATCTCGCTCGCCGGTATCGACCCGGTCGCCTTCCTGCGGTTCATCCGCACGGGCGAAGCCACGTTCAGCTTCGACGAGGCTCTTTTCGACGCCGACTTCCCCGGCCATTTCCTGCGGCGCATCAAGACGCTCTCCGTCTCGATCCCCGCCCTCGTGGGCCCGTATGAGAACGTGCACGCCACGTTGACCCAGACGGCCAACCGCGTGCTGCTCGAACCCGACCTCCAGGCCGTGCGGTTCCTGCTCGGCGAGGACGTGGACGTCGGCGCGCACAAGATCGAGCACAATGTCCGCGCCAATCAGAGCATCACCGTCTCGCTCGGCCAGGGGGACAGCGGAGTCTTCCAGGTCGACCACGACGACCCGCTGCTGCTGCCCTTCGAGCAGACCGGCGCGGTGTCGAACTGGCAGCTGTCCATGCCGCCGGCGAACAACCCGATCGACCTCTCCTCCGTAGCGGACGTCGTCATCGAGCTGAAGTACACGGCCGTGGACGGCGGCGCCGCGTTCCGCTCGGCCGTGGCGGACCTGCCACGGCTCCACCGGCGCAAATGGAGCTCGACGACGCGGGCGGCGCAGCAGGACGCCGGCGCCTGGCACCTGTTCATGACCGGGCCCATCGAGGACGACACACAGACGCTCGCCCTCCGGCTGACCGGCCTGGGGCTCCCCAACGTGGCGCGGTCGCAGGTGGCGGGCTTCTTCCTGCGGCTGCTGGTCCCGGACGGCACGACGACCACGTCCCGGAACCGATACATCACCCTCTCGCTCGGCGAGGCGCCGCCCTTCGAGTTCTCCCCCGGTGCGCACGGGGGCGTGCTGGTCGCCTTCGACACCCCCGTCCCCCTCGGGGACGGCGCTTTCCCGGTCGACATCGGTTTCAACCTCGCGACGGGCTATACCCCCACGGCTCTGCTCGAGAACGGCCACCTGTCGGCCACGGTGCTTCAGGACATCGAAGTCGTCCTGTTCCTGGCCGGTGATGTTTGACCCACATTACGACCTCTTCCAAAACGAAAGGAACGAATCAGCGTGGTAACACAAGCATGCCTTAATAACATCGAAAAAATGAAGCCCCCCATCTACTGCGACAAAATTTCGCCGGGGTGGTGCGGTCACGTTCAAGGCAAAATCAACGAGTACTGCAAACACAACGGCCTCGGCGGCGACGTGCCCGTCCCCCAGTACAATCCGAGCACGGGGGATGACTGCTACTGCTGCTGCTCGTGCTTCGCCTATGGCACGCCGATCGAGGTGGCGCCGCAGCTCTACAAGCTCGTCCAGTCCATTCAGGTGGGCGAGCCGGTGCTGGCGACCGGAACCGACCTGAACGGCTGGCAGCCGCGAACGGTCACCGAACTCGGCGGCATCGCGCCCGAAGTTCAGGTGGACTTCATGCTCACCTCGAAGTTCAAGCTCCAGAACGGCGAGGAGCGGTTCCTCATCACGACCGCCGACCACCTGTTCCTGAACGCGGACCCGGACGGTCCCACGCTGATCCCCGTCCAGTCTCTTCGGCCGGGAGACGAGGTGCGGCAGGCGGACGGCGGCACCGCCCGGGTGTCGTTCGTCACGTGGACGCAGTTCTCGGGCGGCGTCCGGCACTTCATGCTCGGCGACTACAGGCCCGGGCAGCCCCTCGATGGGCATCTCGTCAATTCCAACGGACTCGTCACCGCCGACCTGTCCGTCCAGCTTGAGCACTACGGCGGCCGGCTGCCCGAGCACACGGTGCTCCGCCATACCGAGGAGGATCGCCCGCCGATCGGCACCACCGCGTTCCACGCCAGGTACGACACACGCGAGTACAACGAGTTCGTGATGTCGCCGGAGCTGTGGCCCGCGGGCATGCGGCCCATGACGCCGACGCTCATGAACATGCCGCCCTCGGCGCTGGCGTACTTCACGCAGGACCAGGCCGACGACATCCAGGACCACATCGGTGAACAGGAACTTGGCAACTCGGCGCGGCTGGCGCTCACCCGCTACCTGTTCACCACGCACGGAGCGTACGCACCGAACGTCTACCTGATCGTCGACTGGGCGAACGAGAGCCCGAACGCCTGGTACTTCATGGACTACAAGCAGCGCTTCATCGTGCTGACGGGCGGGCTGGTCCGCGTGCCCGTGCTGCGGCGAGAAGGGCTGTCGATCATTCTGGCGCACCTGCTGGCCCAAAACGGCGGCGCGGGCTGCACCGCCGAGGCGGACTACACCGGCATCAGCCTCTACCTTCGGCAGGTGTGGCCGGACGATCTTTTCTTCGAAACCTTCAGGGAGGGCTTCACCCAGATCGAAGAAGTCTTCACCATGGTCTCTCCCGACCATGGCCACGGCGACCCGGACAACGTCTGCCGCGAGCCGTCCCTGGACTGCCGCAAGCAGTCGATGATGGCCGGTGCGGCCTTCGGTGACCTGCCGAGCTGCGCAGTGCCGCCACCCGACTTCGGCGTCGCCGGCGCCACCGCCTCGGACCTGTCGGAGGTGACGCTGACGTTCGTCTCCGCGTTCAACCAGCCCTCGGCGTCGAACCCCGACAATTACGAGCTGTCCAGGGGCGCGAACGTCCTCCAGGTTCGATTCGACGAGAACGACCCGAAGGTCCTGTACCTGACCACCGAAAGGTTGGAGGCGTCCACTAGGTACACCCTCACGGTGTCGGACGTGTACAGCGCCACGGGCAAGCCGCTGGCGCCCGGCTACGACGAGACGGAGTTCGAGACCCCATGACGACGTCCGGTATCGAGGAGCTCGGGTGGCTCGAAGACTGGGACGAGGTTCGGGCGCGTCTCGGCGAGCTGGCCGGGCTGGACGGTCCGGCGCCCGCCGCGGTGACGCGGCGGGCCCTGGAGGACAGGGCGTTCGGGTTCTACCTGCTGTTCGCCCGCGAGTCCCCGACGCTGAAGAAGGCGCTGCTGGAAGACCCGCGGAACGCCGCTTACGAACGGGCCGCGGAGAAGGCGCCCACGACGTCGCTGCTCGGCACGGCAGCGAAGGCGTTCGCGCGCTGGGGCGCGGCCGGATTCAAGCGGCTCGACGCGGCGGCGTACGACGCCCGGTGGCGGACCTGCCTGGCGTGCCCGGAGCTCGTGGAGGCACCGGACCGGCTCGTCTATAACGGGCTCACCATCCTGGCCGACGACAGCCGGGTCTGCTCGGCGTGCGGGTGCGTCGCCGCCAAGAAGGCGGCGGTCCCCACCGAGGGCTGCCCGCTCGGCAAGTGGCCGCACCCGGAACAGCGCGACTGAGAGGCGAATGCGCGTGGCGACCCGGTCGATGCATCACCCGCGACCCGGCCGACCCGCTTGGGCCGAACGCGCGGGGAACGACCATGAGCTCCGAGAGCCTCGGCGTCCAGAGCGTCGACTTCGCGTCCAGCGCGGGCACGCCCACCGGGGTCGGCGAGACCTTCCACTCCGACGAGTTCACGGGCATCGCTGGCCTCACGGTGCCCATCGCGTCGTCCGAGGCGCGCGGATTCGCGCCCGAACTGGCGCTCACGTACAGCTCGCTCGACGGCCCGAGCCCGTACGGGCTCGGGTTCTCGTTGACACTGCCGAGCGTCTGGCGCCGCACGAGCCACGGGGTGCCGCGCTACGCCGACGACGATGTCTTCGTGCTGAGCGGCCACGGCGAACTGGTACCGCTGGACGGCGAGGTGCGAACCGAGCACGTCGGTTCGCACACGTACACCGTCGCCGCTTACGCCCCCCGCCGGAACGAGACGTTCGACGTGATCGAGCGTTGGACCGACGAGACCGGTGACGCATTCTGGCGCACCGTCAACGGCGACAACGTCACAAGCCTGTACGGTCGCACGGCCCTCAGCCGCATCAGTGATCCGCACGCTTCGCGGCGCGTGGCCGAATGGCTGCTCGACGTGTCGTCCGATGCGGAGGGGAACGCCATCCTCGCCGAGTACGTCGCGGAGAACACCGAAGGCGTGCCCGACGCCGTGTACGAGGTGGGACGCGAGCAAACGGCCAACCGGTACCCGAGTCGGCTGCGCTACGGGAACACCGTGCCGTACGCCGCGCCGCCTTTCGGCGTCGGGCCGCTTCCCCAGACGGACTGGCTGTTCGACATGGTCTTCGACTACGGCCAGTACGACGTCGCGCCGTCCAACCCGGACCCGAGCGTGCCCGTCCGCACCTGGTCGGCCCGGCAGGATCCCTTCTCCAGCTACACGACAGGGTTCGAGGTGCGGACGCATCGGCTGTGCCGCAACCTGCTGACGTTCCACCACTTCCCCGAGCTGGGCCCGAAGCCGGTTCTGACGCACGACGTGCGGCTCACCTACGACGAGACGCCCGGCATGACCACGCTGGTCCGCGTGGACAGCATCGGCTACACGCCGGACGGCGCGGAGGGCGCGGACGGCGCGGAGGGCGCGGAGGGCGCGGAGGGCGCGGAGGGCGCGGTGACGCACTACCGCACGGCCGCGCTCCCGCCGCTGGACTTCCACTACATCCCGTTCCGGCCGGCCGAGCAGCACTTCGCACCGGTGCTCGACGAGCGGGACCGGCCGCTGAGCGGGCTCGGCCAGGCACCGTCGGTATGGGTGGACATGCTCGCGGACGGGCTGCCCGGCGTCCTGTACGCCGATGGCGAGAGCGTCCTGTACCGCGCTCCCCGGTCCGCCGGCGGCGGGCCGGTGCGGCTCGGCCCGCCGCAGGAGCCCGGCTCCTTCCCCGTGGAGCGCGCCGTCGAGTCGAGCACGGTCCGGCTGCTCGACCTCGACGGCGACGGACGGCTCGAACTCCTCACCGGTGCGGACGGCGGGACGGGCGTCTACCGGCAGCGCGAGAACGGGGACTGGGCGCCGTTTACCCCGCTTCCGGGCGTGCCCACCGAGCTGGCCGCCGCCGGATCGGCTCTCGCGGACCTGTCCGGCACGGGGCGCAGGGACCTCGTCGTGCTCACGCCGGACCGCGTGCGCGTCTACCCGTTCAAGGGCCGCCGCGGGTTCGGCGCCCCCGCCGACGTCGAGAACGACGCGGTGGTGGATCCGCTCGTGCCGAGCGCCCCCGGCGCGGTCGTCTCCTTCGGCGATGTGCTCGGCGCCGGCGGCACGCAAGTGGTGCGGATCGCGGACGGCAGCGTGGAGTGCTGGCCGAGCCTGGGCTTCGGCGCCTTCGCCCCGAAGGTCACGCTGGCCGACGCGCCGCGGCTGGGCGCCGGCTTCGACCCGTCCCGCGTGTTCCTCGCCGACCTGGACGGCAGCGGCGCCTCGGACCTCGTGTACGCGGCCGGCTCCCGCCTGCGCGTCTGGATGAACCAGTCCGGCAACGGCTTCGCCGAACCGATCGAGATCCCGTTGCCGACCGCGGTGATCTCGGGAGGCCAGGTGCGTTTCGCCGACGTCTCGGGGATCGGGGCGCAGAGCGTGCTGGTGTCCGACGTCCTCGGCGACCGCACGTGGAGCTGCACGCTCGCCGGCGATGCCCGTCCGTCCCTGCTGGACGGCATCGACAACCACCTCGGGGCCCGGACACGGGTCACCTACCGCAGTTCGGCGGCGTACCGGCTGGAGGACGAGCGGGCGGGCGTCCCGTGGCTGACGTTCCTGCCGTTCCCCGTTCAGGTGGTCGCGCGGATCGAGCAGGTCGACGGAGTGTCGCGCACCAGGCTCGTCACCGACTACCGCTACCGGCACGGCCACTACGACGCCGTCGAGCGGCGGTTCCGCGGCTTCGGCCTGGTAGAACGCCGCAACGCCGAGCGCCTCGATCTCGCGGACGCCGATGCGGAGACGGCGGCGTTCGCCGTGCCGCCCCTGCTGGTGAAGACCTGGTACCACGTCGGCGCCTGGCTCGGCGGCGAACGGCTCGAGGACGCCTACCGGGCCGGGTTCTTCCCGGGCGACCCGTCGGCGTATCGGATGCCGGGCAGCGTGCACGTCTGGGACGGCGTCCCGCCGGACGATCCCGAGGCGCATCGTCAGGCGACGGCGGCGCTGGCGGGCCTGCGGCTGCGCACCGAGCGGTACGGCAAGGACGGGACCGCCGACGCATCGGTGCCGTACGACGTTGCGGAGCAGAACTACGAGGTCGTCCTGCGGCAGCAGCCCGCAGCGCGACGTTATGGCGTGTACTCGGTCCGCGAGCGCGAGACGTTCGAGACCGATTACGAGCGGAACGCCGCTGATCCGGTGATGACGCAACGCGCCGTCCTGGAGTACGACGCGTTCGACAACGCCACGCGGAGCGTGGCCGTGCACTATCCGCGGCGCCCGGGCCGCACGGGCACGCTTCCGGAGCAGCGGATCCCGCGCATCCTTGTCGACCTCGACGACTTCGTCAACGAAGGGGGCGGTGAGCCGCATTTCGTGGGTCTTCCGTACCAGGAGCGCTCGTTCGAGGCGCTCGGAGTTCCCGCGCCGAGCGACTACTTCGATTTCGCCGGCCTGGCGGAGGCGGTCGCGGCCGCGCTGGACGGCCGGGACGGCGCCGAGGCCCGCCTGTACGACTGGCGCCGCCTGTACTACGACGCCGCGGACGGATCCGAGGCCCCCCTCGGATCCAGCGGGCCGCAGCGGCTCCTGCGGCGCGACCCGCGGGCGTTCGCCGGGCGGGCCTGGCTGCGCTCCGTCTTCGCCCCCGTACTTGACGCGGCGCAGCTCGAGACGATCCTCACGCGGGAAGGGCGGTTCACCGAGGAGCCGGGCACCGGGTACTGGTGGCGGCCGGGCACGGTGCGGACGTACGCCGCGTTCCAGGACTTCTACGTGCACACGCGGAGCGTCGATCCGCTCGGGGCCACCGTCGCCTATGCGTACGACGCGCATTGCATCGCCATCACCGAGGCCACCGAGAGCGGGCCGGGCCTACGGGACCAGCGCGTGCGGGTGGACTCGTTCGACTACACCAAGCTCGTGCCGACAAGGGTCACCGACATCAACGACGATGTCAGTGAGGTCTTGCTGGACCCGCTGGCACGCGTCGTCCGCACCTCGCGTTACGGCGAGGAGGGCGGCGTCCGGGTGGGCTTCGAACCGCTCGTGGGGCGGGCGTGGCCCGAGCCGGCGAGCCTCGCGGAACTCGTCGGCGACGCCGCGGGCCTGCTCGGCGGAGCCGAGAGCCTGTATTACCACGACCCGGGGCGGTGGGACGGACCGGACCTGCGCCCCGCGGCCGTCGCCCGCGTCGTCGCGCAGGAGTATCCGGGGACGGCCGTCCCGCCCCCGTGGCTGACGATCGAATACGGGGACGGCTTCGGCCGGGTCTTCGAACGGAAGATCGAGGTCGAGCCGGCGGCTCCGGACGGTCCGCGGCGGTGGATCACGGCCGGGCGCACGCGCTTCAACGCCCAGGGCTCGCCTTACAAGAAGTACCGGCCGTACTACAGCGACACGTACCTCAGCGGGAACGACGCCGACCCCTCGCCGGCGGACGTCGCGGTCCTGCTCACGCACGACGCGCTCGATCGGCTGGTGCGCGTCGACGCGCCGCTCGGCGTCCACGCGACGCTGGCGCGGTCGGCCTGGAGCGAGGTGGAGAGCGACTTCTGCGACACTGTCCGCACGTCCCGCTACTGGGCCGAGCACATCGTGGACGGCCGTCCCGTGGGGCTCGGCACGTTCGCCGGCCAGGCCCTGCTCAAATCCGGTCTGGCCGCGAACACGCCCACCACCCGAGCGTTCGACGGCCGTGGCCGCGTCATCGCGGAGACGGTCGAGGACAACGCGCTCGCCACCACGGAGGCGTTCGCCGCGCTCGGCATGACGGAAGAGATGGCCGCCGCGCTGTTGCCCCTTCTCCGGGCCGAGGGATTCCTCGATTTCCGCGGAGCGCTCACCATCGCGTTCCAACCCGGGCGACCGGGGTTCAGCCTGCGCCTCCCCGCCGAGTACAAGCCGTACGAGACGGGCATCCTGCACACCCTTGCGGGCCTGCGCGAGCACGGAACGCCTTTGACCAGCCGCTTCGACTACGACGCCGGAGCCAACCAGGTCTTCGCCGTCGACGCGCGCCTCGCGGCGCTGAGCCCCGAGACCGCGGCGAACTTCCGCCGCACATTCGCGCTGGACGGGAGCGCCCTGCGCACGGTCGGCGCCGACGACGGGACGCGTTACGTCGTGCCCGACTTCCGGGGGCGGCCGGTGCTGTGGATCAACGGTTCCGGCACGGCCACGCGCTGCGTCTACGACGCCCTCGGCCGCCTGAGCACGGTGGTGGTGCACGAAGGGACCAGCACCGGCGCGCGCGCGTGGACGGCGGAGCGGTGGGTGTATGGCGACACGGTCGAGACAGGCGACGCGGCGTCGAGCTCCGCGAACCTGAACGGCCGCCTGTGGCGCGCGTTCGACGAAAGCGGGTTGGTCGAGTACTCCGGCTACACGCTCACGGGCGAGGCGAAGACGGAGAGCCGCCGATTCCTGAAGGAGTCGGCCTCCCCCGATTGGACGCCCCGCGATTCCACCCCCGACTCGCCGCTTCTCGAGACCACCGCGTACACGCTGAACCGCCGGCTGGACGCCCTCGGCCGCGTGCGCGCGCAGGAGGTTCCGGGCGGTGACCGCCTGGAGACGTCCTACCTGCTCTCCGGCCGGGTGGGCGCCACGACGCTCGTCACCGCCGATGCCCGGACGCTGCCGTGCGTCGTGTCGGCCGCGTACTCGGCCAAGGGCGAGCCTGTGGAGATCGCGTACGGCAACGGCGTCGTCACGGGCTATGGCTACGACCCGCTCACCGCGGCGCTCGCAACGATTCGCACCACGCGCACCGCCGACGGGGCGGTACTCCAGGACCTGACCGTCTACCGCGACGTGATGGGTAACGTGACCCACGTGACCGACGCCGCGTTCGGCCCGCTGTTCAAGCTGCCGGCCGGTTTCGACGCCGGCTCCGACGACGACTACGACGCCCTTTACCGGCTCGTTCGCAGCCGTGGTGTCGAGCACGCCGGGCGGGGCACGGAGGCGGACCGGGAGGGCGGCTACGCGGGGCTGGTCGTGCCGTGGGCGGAATCCGGCGTCGATCCCGCCGACCTCGCGCGGTACCGCCGCGAGTTCGCCTATGACACCGGCGGCAACCTGTACGCGGTGGTACACGAGTCGGAGACGAACCCGTGGTTCGAACAGCTCGTGCTCTCCGCCGCGTCCAATCGCGCCGTCGAGGCCGCGATCTTCGGCGGCGAGTCCGCGGACCCGCTCGTCGAACGTATCGCGCCCGCCGGTCAGGTGGACGCGTTCTTCGACCCGAACGGGAACCAGACGCGACTGCTCGGCATTGAGGCGGTCGCATGGACGTACCGGAACCAGATCGAACGCCTGACCGCGGGGACCGACCGCGACCGCTACGGCTACGACGGGCTGGAGAAGCGCGTCCGGACGATCGCCGAGCACGGCGTCGTCCGGCGCGAGGTGCTCGAGGTCGGGCCGGTGCGCGTGGAACGCGAGACCTCGGCGGACGGCGCCGTGGTCGAGCGGCGCCGGGTGCGCGTGGTGAGCGAGTCGCTTCCCGTCGCCGAGTACCGCACCGGCGGCGGACCGGGACACCTGGTCTTCAACCTGAGCGACCCGCTGCGCTCGATCGCCCTCCAACTCGGAGACGGTGGGACGCTGCTCAATTACGAGGCATACATTCCCTATGGCGGGACGGCTTTCGCAATCGCTCCGGACGCGGGCGCTCTCGACGCGAAGGTGGAGCGTTACAGCGCTCGGCCACGCGACCGATCCAGCGGTTTCGTCTACTACGGCGCCCGCTATCTGGCGCCGTGGAGCGGCCGCTGGGCGAGCCCCGACCCCGCCGGCCCCGTCGACGGCCTGAACCTCTACTCGTTCGTCACGGGGAACCCGACCAGCGCCATCGACCTCGGCGGCACGGTGAAGATCAAGCTGGCGGACGGGACGATGGTCAATGTCACCGAGGATGAGATAATCGGAGCTTTCCATAAGGCGGCGGACCAGCTCGCGGAGAACGCGGTGAAGCAGCCCGTCACTTCGACAGGGACCACCCGCTCGGGCTTGCCGATCTTCGATGTCTCCAAGCGCGGCCAGCTTTTCGCCCTGGCCTACCAGCAGCGCGGTGACTTCCTCAATAGAGTGGTCGCCAAGCCATTCCGGCTGAACTTCGGAAACCTCGAAAGTACGATGAAGAAGGCTGGCCGGGAGGTCGGCGTCCACCTCGGGATCACGGTCGGCAACAAGAAATACGACTCGGACGACAAGCCCAATTACGACCGGCTGGAGGGAACGAACAAACCGGCCGACGAGGCGAAACGCATGATCCACCTGATGAAGGTCAAGGAGACACCGAGCACCACGTCGTATAACAACACCATGATGCCGATCATGGCGATCTCCGAAACGGATCGCTCACGCATCGGTGGACTGCTGGCGATGACCGAGCTCTACAATATCAAATACGGATCGAGCACGTTCCACGAGGCTTTCAAGAACAACGGCGATCCGCATTTCGTGGGCGCGAAGACCAATGGCGGAGCGAAGGCGCTGAAGCACCTCGACAGGGAGCGCCTGAAGGTGCCCATGAAGCCGGGTCAGAAGATGACGGGACGCCAGCGCACGAGGTTGCACGATAGCGTGTCGCGGTTCGTCAAGCACCTCGGGGGCGCACGGGGGGGCCGCCCGTCGAAGTTCGCGAAGGCGGCGACGAAGGAGGAGGCGCTGGGCGAGCTGGTCAAGACCCTGGTGCGTCGTGCCGGGTACCCGGCGGGGAAGCCCGCGGGTTCCAGCACGGCGGCCGCGAGCCGCGAGAGCAAGAAGAAGAACAAGAGCAAGTAGTACGGCAGTCCGAGATCGTGATCTGAGCCGGTAGCGGCTGGCCCGTAACGTAGGACAGCCGCCCGGTGATCTTCGAGTTGTGACCCAAGAAGAGTCTTGGGCGGCTGCTGCCGCCATGGTAGAGGCCGGGGCCGTCGGTGGTCATCTCGATGAGTTGATGGGTTTGATGGCCGGGTGTTTCGGCAGGTGGGAACCCCGCGCCCAGGCCCGCAAGTACGTGCGCGCGTTGATGAGCGATCTGCCGCGCAAGAACTGCTGGAGCATCGCCGAACACGCCGGGGACGCCACCCCGGGCAGGATGCAGCACCTGCTGAACAGCTTCAGTCTGACGCACCGGCTACTGCCGTGTGACCGATCGGCAAGCCTTATGAAGACGGGGGCGACTTGCGCGTGTCACGTGTCTTCGGGAAGCCAGCGGCTCAGGCGGGTCCTCGGTACGCTCGCCGCTACGTGCCAGAGTTGGTGCCGGGGGTCCCATCGCGCCTCTACCAGACGTTTTGCCTCGTCTTTCTCCGCGTACGGAACGCGCAGGTAGAGGCGGCCAGCGACCACGTCGCCGGGGGAGATCCCATCTGCCGGTGCCGTCTTCGCGGATTGATGGGTCGCCTGGGGCCAGGGACGGGCGGGCCGATCCATGCGGGCGCGGTCGACGATGCGCCGCACGCGTTCACAGGACGTCGGGTCGGTGATCCGCATCATCAGATCGGTCGAGCCGCCGTGGGCCAGCAGGTTCAGGGAGCCGTGCCAGAGGACGGTGTCGTCGACGATCAAGACCTTCTCGTGCATGCGCTCGCGGGCTTCGATCTGGCAGCCGGCCGACCGCAGCGTCGCGACGAGGTCGGCCTCCTTCGTGCCGGGTTCGTGCTGCCGCGTGTGCACGGTGACACGCGCGCCGGCGGTGATCCGCGGTTCGAGACGCCGGAGCCAGTACCTCACCGGGTTCGCGGCAAGGAAGGCGCAGTAGATGTCGATACTGCGGCGGGCGCGCGCGATGTCCCATTCGACGCCGCGGGAGACCTCGTCGGCGGGGAAGAACGCGGGCCGCGCCAGTTCTTCAGGGGCCAGGCCGCTCAGGTCGGCTGCGCTGCGCACCGGGACGAGTTCCTCGACCGGGAGCCGCTGGGCGTGCTTCTCGAAATGCCCGAGCATCCGGGCTGCCTCGCTCGCGGGGCTGAGCCTGCGGCGCATGAACTCGGTGTTGGCGACCAGGACGAGATGGTCCTGTGCGCGGCTGAGTGCGACGTTCAGCAACCGGCAGGTGGCCGAGGACAGCCCGACACCCTCGTAGAAGTAGCCGAGCCGGTCCCCGGATCCTGCGACGGTATCGATGACCACGAGCGGGCGCTGGCTTCCCTGGAAGCGGTGGACGGTGTCCACCACACCGTCGTAGGTCTCGCCGAAGCGATGGGTCAAGCTCGTGTTCAGCGCCTTCTTCTGGTTCTTATATGGGCAGATGACGGCGAGCCGGTCGGCCGGTCCTTCCCCTTCAGCGTGCACGGTGTGCTTGCGGGCGGGCAGAACCGTGTCGTGCTGCAGGCCCCGGATCAGCTCGTGGATCACGGCTTCATGAACGGCGTTGGTGGTGTGGGCGTTCCTTCTTCCCCGGTCCGGGACCCGGCTGGAGGTGTCGATGAGCACCAGCGGGCCGTCGATCAGGGGTGAGGGCGGCAGTCGCGTCGCCTCCTCCCGGCCGGTCAGCAGCGGCGCGTCCGGATAGGCGACTTCGTTCACCACCGCGCAGATCGCCCGGCGCATGCGGTACTGCTCGTTGAGCGCGACCATCCTGGAGTCGCCGACGCGGGCGCCGCCCTGCGGATCGACGAGCCCGGCGGCGTGGAACGCGTCCCGGTCCATCCACAGCCGCGAGTGCTCGGTGTCCTGGGCGCGTGCCTTGCGGTTGTTCGAACCGCGTGTGACGGCGGGCAACTGCCGGAAGTCACCGGCCAGCACGAGCCGCTTGCGGGCCAGGCTTGCCGTGTACCAGGCGGACGGCAGATTCACCATCCCCGCCTCGTCGATGACCACGACATCGGTTTCGTCCAGCAGCCGGCGGGTCTGAACCGCCTTGGATACCGTCGTGCCCAGCACCCGGCAGCGGCTCCGCACCGTGTCCGCGATCTTCTGGCGTTCCTTTTGCAGGTCGTCGAGTCGCTGCTGCAGCAGGCCGGCGTCCTCCCGCAGCCGCGCCGCCGGAGCCAGCCCCTGTACGCGGGCCAGGATGCTCGGCATGGCCGAGTCGATGGCGGTCAGTTCGGTTTCGCAACGCCGATGGTCCGTCCGAGCGACTCCGAGTCGCTGCGAGCAGGCCTCCCAGGCACAGCGGTGTTGATACAGCTCATTGTCGAGCGCATCCAGCTTCGCCTGCTTGCGTTGGGCGAACATCCCGGAAGGGATCCCGGTGCGGGCCATCTGCTCCTGGACCCACGCGATCTGCCCGGCGGCGGCGTTCACCCCCGCCTCGGCATCGAGGATGGACCGGCCGGCGGCCGCCAGCCGCCGCTCGAGTTCATGGCGTTCGGTGGTGGCGCGCGCCGCTTCCTCGTGGCGGACGATGCCGTCGCGCACCGCGGCGAGGTCGGTCGTTACCCGCGCGATCTCGGCGTCCAGCTCGCCGGCCAGCCGGTCGGCGATGCGGCTCCGGTCGATCTGCTCCCCGTATTTGTCGGCGAGCGACGCTACGGCGATGTCCCCGGCGCGCTGCACCAACCCCGACTCGAACTCGGGTTCGCGGGCCAGCAGGTCGCACATCCGCAGCAGCGCTTGGTCGACCGCGACGTGCGTCGGCGCCAGAAAGAGCACGCGCAAGTCCTGCCGGTAGCAGCCCTCGACGATGCTCGCGACCACTTCGGTCTTCCCGGTGCCCGGAGGCCCCCAAACGAAGGTCAGCTCGCTGCCGAGCGCCTGTTCCACGGCGCGTCGCTGCCGGGTGTTCAGCTGGCGGTCCCGATACCCCGGGACGAACCGTTCCGTGTCGGTGCACCGGCCGATCTTCGGTTTGCCCTGACCGACCAGCCACCCCGCGGCGGTGAGATTCATCGCCGGTGGGCCAGCGCCCGGCTGCTCTAGCCGCTCGGTCAGAGCCACGAGGCCCGCGGTGTCGTCCTCGACCAGTTGCGCGTTCGCCGGCGCGGTACCCAGGTCGGCCTCGGTGGTCACCCGGATCTTCCCATCCGGCGACCGGGCCGCTTCGGCGCGTTCCCACGGGTCGCGGGATCGAGACGCCCGGATCAGCAGGTCCTTGCTGCCGAAGGCGCTCTTCCACCCTTTGCAGGAGAACAGGTACTCCCGCTCGGCGCCGGACTGCTGGATGAGCCGACCGTCACGCAGCGACACCTTTTCGGCATTCGTCATGTCGTCGTGCAGGATCGCCGCGATCTCCAACTGCACCGCACGGTGCAAATGGGCCATGGGGTAAGGTCCGGCTTGCTTCTCCGCCATCGATTCCTTCCCGAACGCCGTGGAACGTGACGAGCGCGACCGAACCGCGCCTCGTTATGGGCTTTGGAGAGGGCCGCCCGCCCGATCGTGTCTCGCTGTCGCTGCGGCCTGCGGAACGTCGTCAGCCTGTGCGAGTCATACGCCTCCGTGCCTGCGCATGCACATCCCAGGCGATCGGTACTGGTCAGCCCGATATCTGAAAAGGGCCAACCATAACCCCCTACATGAGCCTTTGTTGGGTGTCGAACGGTCTGCAGTGTGCCAGAAGTCGAGTTGCATGCCGACGCACTTTGACCGCGTGTTGACTTGAGTCCAACAGGCGGGGCCCGCCTCACCGGTGAGGGCGCTCGATGATCATTGCCGCTCAAACGCGCCCGCCCCCTGGTCACCTCAAAAGAGGGTGGCGCGAGGGCGGGGGCGGGGCAGCGGCAAGTCATACAAAGAGGTGAAATTCGGTGATTCGTACTGCCCGGGCGTTCCTCCGGTGCTAACACTGTGGTCATCGTCAGGACGTTGCAGGGACGACGGGGGTTCTGTGCCCGGCGATACTTGCGGGCATGGGGAGCGAGACGATGGTGGCGACGGAGAGCGGTGCGCCGGCGCAGGGGCAACTGGTGACCGTCCGCAACCGCCAGTGGGTGGTGGCCGACGTCGCCCGCGGGACGGTGGCCAGCAGCGACCCCTACGAGCTGACGGGTGAACCCCAGCACCTGGTGACGCTGATCAGCATCGAGGACGATGCACGCGACGAGGAGCTCCGCGTCGTCGGGGACTGGAGTACGGCGCCGTCGTGCACGATCAGGCGCTGCTGCCCGATCCCGCCGGCGGCTTCGACGACCCGGCCGAGCTCGACGCGTTCCTCGACGCCGTCCGCCGGGGCGCGATCGCGTCGGCCGACAAGACGGCCCTGCAGGCGCCGTTCCGGTCCGGCATCCAGATCGAGGACTACCAGCTCGACCCGGTGGTCCGCGCCCTGTCGATGCCGCGCACCAACCTGCTGATCGCCGACGACGTCGGTCTCGGCAAGACGGTTGAGGCCGGGCTGGTGATGCAGGAGCTGATGCTCCGCCACCGCGCCCGCACGATGATCATCGTGTGCCGGCGGGCCTCACCGTGCAGTTCGCTGGGTGTCCGGTAGAGCATCGACTACGGAACCGCGCTCGGTTCCGTTGCATATCCTTAGGATTTCCATATCTTGCTCCGCCCGGGTGCGGCGGTGATGCTTGCACGATTGCGGGGATGACTGATGTCCGCCCGCCGCCGGCTCCGCGGGGCAAGATATGGATATCGTTCCCTTTTCGTGAATGGACCGAGCGCGGTCCAGTGCTGGGAGGCGTGGGATCGGGCGCGATCCCGGACGCGATGGCGTCCGCAGGTGGGCAAGCCAGCCTCGATACTGGCGGCAGGAGAGGGCGCTGAAAGTTCCGTTCTTCCAAAGCAAGCGTGATCGCAGCCGATGCGGAACAGAGACGTGGCGGCGTCCCTCTGCGAAACCTCGCAGACCAAGCTCCGCCGCAGTGCGAACGGGAGGCCGAGCCCTCCGCCATCGCCCCGTCGGCGTCCGGACTTACATTCGCTCGCGCGGACGGCCGTCCGCCGCGCGGCGGACGAGCGGACGGAGCCCGGCCCACTCGCGGACGGCTCGGCCGCCGCCCCGGCAGGCCAGGCAGACGATGACATAAAGGGCATGTCGAATAGGCATCCATCGGTGATGACTGCAACACGCCTTGACGATGAGGCAATTGACTATCACTATTGTGCAATGCATCGTCGAGAGAATGGCTTGAAAGTGACGACATTTCCGTCAGAGTAGCCCGAAGCGATGCAAGTATATTACGTGGCCATGAAAAGAGTGTAGCGGCAAGAAGGGCAACGATCTGGGCATCACCGACGTTAAGCAGGGGGACCGTGGCGGAGATCGACAAGCGGATCGCTGTGCTTGTGTCATGGAGCAAGACTCGGGATCGGAAGCGGCGCACGAAGCCGGGGAGGGACGCGTTCCTGGCTCGGTTCGAGCGCGAGGTCGACCCGGAGGGCGTACTCCCGGCTGAGGAAAGGCGGGAGCGGGCTGAGTTGGCCAAACGGGCCTACATGTTGCGGCTGGCCAAGCGGTCGGCGCAGGTGAGGAAGAAGGGGTGAAACATGGCGAGGTCCCGGCGCGATGCGCCGGGACCTCGCTGGGATTTGGTTAGTCCTCCATGATGCGGTCGTAGGTGCGGCGGGCTCGGGTGCTGGCGGCGCTGCGGCCGTAGCGGCGGAGCATCTGGGGTGAGGACCAGCCGTTGAGTTCCATCAGGTCCCCTTCGGCCCCGCCCTTGTCGAGCCAGGTGTGGGAGAAGTGGTGACGGAACTTGTGGGGGTGGACGGTTACGCCGCACTCGGCACCACGGCGGACGACCATCTGGTAGATGCCGTTGGAGGTCATGGGCGGGCGGTTGTTGGTGCCCAGCCACATGTGGCGGCTGGAGTAGTAGGTGTGTTTGTTCCGGGCGCGGATGTAACGGTCGATGGCGCGAGCCGACGGATGCCCGAACCGGACGATGCGCTGCTTGTTGCCCTTCCCGGTAACGAGGAGTTCGCGACGCATCAAGTCGATGTCGCTGCGGTCTGGGTCCTCGGGGTCGAAGGTGATGGCGGCCAGTTCCGAGAGGCGTAGGCCCGTGGCCTTGAAGAGGGTGAGGATCGCGTAGTCGCGGCGTTGGGTGAAGCTCTTGCCTTCGCAGCGCTTGAGGAGCTTGGTGAGTTCCTCGTCGGTGAAGACGGGGACTACCTTCTCGCCGACCGAAGGCGGGCGGAGTTTGCCCATCGGGTCGGGCAGTTCTTCGTCGGTGGACCACCACTTGAAGAACTGCTGCAGGGCTCGGTACTGGTTGTTGGCGTAGCTGTCCGAGTAGTTGTTGAGGAGCCAGACGATCCAGGCGCGGACGTCGTCGGCGGTGACGTCTTCCCAGTCTGAGTGCTCGGTCTTGCGTCGAAGATGCTCGGTCGCGAACCACTGCGCCGCTTCGGCGTAGGTGCGGACGGTCTTCGGGGACTTCCCCTCGGCGTTGAGGTGGAGGGTGAACGAGTTGATTGCGGGCTGGAAGGTGCCTGCTCGGAGGTCCTTCGGACGCCGCGTACGGGCGGTACCCATCGGGAGATAGTTTTCCTCTGTTCAAGCGGTGTACACCGACGGTGATCAACCCGTTATCGACGTTTCCGCTGGTCAGAGAACCAGGTGGGCAGGGGCGGGGTCGAACCGCCGACCTTCCGCTTTTCAGGCGGACGCTCGTACCGACTGAGCTACCTGCCCAGGGCGCGTGGTTGGGCGCCTGGCGGTCCTGACGGGATTTGAACCCGCGGCCTCCACCTTGACAGGGTGGCGAGCACTCCTAACTGCTCCACAGGACCTTGCTGCTCCGAGCTTAGCGGCTCCGGAGGGTGTCTTGGCCGGGTTGCCCGGCGCTTGGCGACGTCCGAGAGCATACGCGATGGCCGAGGTGGTCGCCAACTCGATATCGCGGGGGTCCGTTGGGATTGTGGGGGTCGTTCCGGGGTGG
>NZ_SMKK01000259.1 GCF_004348425.1 Actinomadura sp. 7K507 | reverse complement strand
GTGGCGGGCGGGCGGCGCCTCGGCGTCACCGCGGCGCTCGTGCTGGCCGCCGCGAACCTCGTGGTGCACGCGTTCGCCGGGACGGCCGGCGGGACGGGGTCGACGGCGTTCAACGGGATCGTGCTGCTGTTCCTCGCGGGGCTGGTCGTCGGGCACGTCGTTCGGCTGGCGCGGGAGGCGGAGGCGCGGCTGGCGCGGGCGGTGGAGCTGGAGTCGGCCACCCGGGAGCGGGAGCGGCTGGCCCGCCGCATCCACGACTCGGTGCTGCAGGTGCTGTCGATGGTGCGGCGGCGCGGCGGCGAGCTGGGCGGCGAGGCGGCGGAGCTGGGCCGGCTGGCGGGGGAGCAGGAGGCGGCGCTGCGCTCCCTCATCGGCACCGCCCCGGCGGCGCCCGCGCGGGACGGCGCCGATCTCCGTCCGCTGCTGACCGGGCACGCGTCCCCGTCAGTGACGGTCTCGACCCCGGCGACGGAGGTCCGGCTGCCCGCGGGCGCCGCCGCGGAGATCGCGGCGGCGGTGGAGGCCGCGCTCGGCAACGTCCGGCGCCACTGCGGTGACGGCGCCCGCGCGTGGGTCCTGCTTGAGGACGGCCCCGGCGGGATCACCGTCAGCGTCCGCGACGACGGCCCCGGCATGCCCGCCGGGCGGCTGGAGGAGGCCGCGGCGGACGGCCGGCTCGGCGTCGCGCAGTCCATCCGCGGCCGTATCGCCGACCTGGGCGGCGAGGTCCTGATCACCTCCGCCGAGGGCGCGGGCACGGAGATCGAGATGACCGTCCCCCGCGCCTGACCGGCGATGTCGGCGTGACCGGGGACCGGCGCTATCGGTTTGGCCGGGGACCGGCGCTATCGGATTGGCCGGGGACCGGCGATGTCGGCTTAGGGTGTGGAACGTGAGCGACGTTCCCCTCAGGGTCATGGTCGTGGACGACCATCCGATGTGGCGCGAGGCGGTCGCCCGCGACCTCGCCGAGGCCGGTCACGACGTGGTCGCGACCGCCGGGGAGGGACGCGCCGCCATCCGCGTCGCCGCCGCCGCGCGCCCGCAGGTGGCTGTGGTCGACCTCCAGCTGCCCGACATCGGCGGCGTGGAGGTGACCCGCCACCTGGCCGCCGCCGACCCGCCGGTCCGCGTCCTGGTCCTGTCGGCGAGCGGTGAGCAGCAGGACGTCCTGGAGGCGGTGAAGGCGGGCGCCACCGGCTACCTGCTCAAGTCCGCCGCGCGCGAGGAGTTCCTGGACGCCGTCCGCCGCACCGGCGAGGGCGACGCCGTGTTCACCCCCGGCCTCGCCGGGTTGGTGCTCGGCGAGTACCGCAGGCTCGCCGCCGCCCCCGCCCGCGCGGACGACGGCGCGCCGCGCCTGACCGAGCGCGAGACCGAGGTCCTGCGGCTCGTCGCGAAGGGCCTCACGTACAAGGAGATCGCGCAGCGGCTCGTCCTGTCCCACCGGACGGTCCAGAACCACGTGCAGAACACCCTCGGGAAGCTCCAGCTCCACAACCGCGTCGAACTCGTCCGCTACGCCATCGAGAAGGGCCTGGACGAGGAATAGCGGGGACGAGGAGTCCCGGGGCGGCATGAACTCCGGCCTGTCTTCCGTCGTCTGATCGTGCAAACGTGCGGTGGACGGGAGCACGCCATGACGGACGAGAGCTGGGGCCCCACGCTGGGGTACCTCGTGGCCTACCTCCTGGTCGGGGTCGTGCTGCTGGCGGTCCTGCGGAACCTGTGCGCGAAGGTGCGGCAGGGGAGTCCTCCGGGCCGGGACCTGCATCCGTACGAGGTCGCCTACCTGCACGGCGGGGGACGGCACGCGATCGCGGCCTCGATGACGGCGCTGCGGCTGGACGGCGCGGTCGACACCAGCGCCGACGGCCGGATGCACGCGACACCGCCGCCCGCGACCGGGCCGCGCGCCGCCGGCACGCCCCTGGACGCGGCGGTCTTCCGGGCGATCGCCGGCGGGCGGGGCGTGACGCTCGCCGGCGTCACCGCCGAGCCGGGCGTCCGGGCCTCGCTCGAACAGATCCGCGACGGGCTGGCCGCGCAGGGCATGGTGGTCCCGCGGAGCGGGCGGCACCGGCTGCGGGCCTACCAGCTGATCTTCGCCGGATGGCTGCTGATCGGCTTCACGACCTTCGTCGCGAACGACTCCTTCGGCGGGTTCCCGGGCTTTCTGATCCCCGGCGCGGCGTTCTTCGGCGCCGCCATCGCGGGCATGGCCGTGCTGGGCACGGACGGTGAGCGGACCGAGGTGGGGGAAGGGGCCGTCGAGCGGATCAAGGCCTCCAACCCGCATCTCGACCCGGACCACGCGCCCTCCTACGCCGGGCTCGGCGGTCCAGCGGCCCTGCTCGGCGTCGCCCTCTTCGGGACGGCGGCGTTGATGCTCCTCGACCCGGTGTTCGCGCAGACCGTCGGCCTCGGCCGCTATCTGGAGCTGACCGGGGTCGAGGCCACGTCGGGCGGCTACACGGGGTCGTCGTGCTCGTCCACGGCGTCGGTGTGCTCGGCGTCCTCCTGCGGGGGCGGCGGCTCGTGCGGCGGCGGAGGCGGTGACGGCGGAGGCGGTGACGGTGGAGGCGGCGGAGGCGGTGGAGGCGGCTGCGGCGGCTGCGGAGGGGGTGGCTGACATGGGCACGCTTCTCCCGCAACTGGGTGTCGGGATCGGCTGGCGTCCCGAGATCGCCGGGTTCGTCGGCGCGCTGCCCGGCCTGCGCTTCACCGAGGTGGTCGCCGAATCCGTCCATCCGGCCCATCCCCCGCCGGACCTGCTGGAGCTGCGGGAGCGCGGGGCGGCGATCGTCCCGCACGGGGTGAGGCTCTCGCTGGGCGGCGCCGAGCCGGTGGACGCCGGGCGGGTCGGCCACCTGGCGGCGTGCGCCGAGGCGCTCAGGGCGCCGCTGGTGAGCGAGCACGTCGCGTTCGTCCGGGCGGGCGGGATCGAGGCCGGGCACCTGCTGCCGGTGCCGCGCACCCGGGCCGCGCTGGACGTGCTGACCGCCAACATCCGCCGCACCCAGGCGGAGCTGCCGGTGCCGCTGGCCGTCGAGCCCATCGCCACGCTCTTCGACTGGCCGGACGACGAGTACACCGAGGCCGGCTTCCTGACCGAGCTGCTGGAACGAACGGACGCGCTTCTCCTCCTGGACGTCGCCAACGTGTACGCCAACGCCCGCAACCGCGGCGAGGACCCCCTCGCCCTGCTGGACCGCCTGCCGCTCGAACGCGTCGCGTACTGCCATGTCGCGGGCGGCTCCGAGGAGGGCGGCCGGTACCACGACACGCACGCCGCCCCCGTCCCGCCGGAGGTCCTGAAGCTGGTCGGGGAGCTGTGCGCCCGGCGCCGCCCGCCCGGTTTCCTGCTCGAACGCGACGGCCGCTACCCGCCCGCGGGCGAACTCCGGGCCGAGCTGGACGCCATCGCCGCCGCCTCCGGCCTTCCCGCGGTCACGTGAACCGGGAGGCGTGGGACGCGGAGCTGGCCGCGCGGCAGGAGGCGCTCGTCCGGGCCATGACGGCGGACGGGCCGGTGCCCGACGGTTTCGACGCGGGGGCGGTACGGGCCGCGGCCCGCGGCATCCTGCTCAAACGGGCGGGTGAGGTGGCCCGCGCGTGGCCGGCGCTGGCCGGCTCGTACGGCACGTCCTGGAAAGCGGTGTTCGCCGGATGGGCGGCCGGACGTCCCACCCGGGGATCGTTCCGGGACGGCTGGGACTTCGCGCGGGCGCACCGGCACGACCTCACCGCGGACGCGGCGACGGAACTGGCGCTCGCCGAGGTCCGGTGGGCCCATGCCGGCGATTCTCCGCCGCGTCCGCGGAAGGCGGCGGTGCGGCGGGTGCCGGGGGGAGCGGCGGTGCACGTCGGCGGGCGGACCCGCGTGTTCCGCCGCGATCGGTGGCGCCGATCCGCGGACCGTGCCCGATAACGTGCCGGGGACCCCCCGGCAGGGGCTATGGTCTAGACCAATGGCGGCGCGCCGGGGCGGCGGGTGATTGCCCCGCCCGGCCGCATCCGGACGGCTAGTCTGGCATGTGAATCGAGGGAGGAGCCCGGTGGCGGGAGAAGGAGACGGCATGCGCGTCGGAGTGCTGACCGGAGGCGGTGACTGCCCCGGACTGAACGCGGTGATCCGCGCGGTCGTGCGCAAGGGCGTCCAGGTCTTCGGCTACGAGTTCGTGGGCTTCCGGGCCGGCTGGCGCGGGCCCCTCGAAGGCGACACGCTGGCCCTCGACGTCCAGGCGGTGCGCGGGATCCTGCCGCGCGGCGGGACGATCCTGGGCTCGTCCCGGACGAACCCGGTCAAGGTCGAGGGCGGCGTCGAGCGCATCAAGGACAACCTGGCGGGACTCGGCGTGGACGCGCTGATCGCCATCGGCGGCGAGGACACCCTCGGCGTCGCGCGCGAGCTGTACGCCAGCGGCGTCAACGTCGTCGGCGTCCCGAAGACGATCGACAACGACCTCAACGCGACCGACTACACCTTCGGCTTCGACACCGCGGTGAACATCGGCATGGAGGCCGTCGACCGGCTGCACACCACCGCCGAGAGCCACCACCGCGCGCTGATCTGCGAGGTCATGGGGCGCCACGCGGGCTGGATAGCGCTGCACGTCGGCATGGCCGCCGGCGCCAACGTCATCCTCATCCCCGAGCGGCCCTTCGACATCGACAAGGTCGTCGAGTACGTCGAGAGCCGGTTCAAGACCCGGTACGCGCCGATCATCGTGGTGTCCGAGGGCGCCCACCCGGTCGACGGGCAGATGCAGCTGCAGACCGGGGAGCGGGACGCGTTCGGGCACGTCCGGCTCGGCGGCATCGGCCAGGCCCTCGCCGACGAGATCGAGAAGCGCACCGGCAAGGAGGCCCGCGCGACCGTGCTCGGGCACATCCAGCGCGGCGGCACCCCCACCGCGTTCGACCGGGTCCTCGCGACCCGCTTCGGCCTCCAGGCGATCGACGCGGTCCACGACGGCGACTACGGCAAGATGGTCGCGCTTCAGGGCACCGGCATCACCCGGGTCGGCCTCGACGAGGCGACCAAGCAGCTGAAGACGGTCCCGCTGGAGCGCTACTCCGAGGCCGAGGTCTTCTTCGGCTGATCGCCGCGCCTGGCGGGAACAGCACTATGCGTTCGCGGTGTTGCCTTCTCTGGGCCACACTGGTGGCACCCTCGTTCACCTGTTCCCGCCAGGAGGATCAGCATGACCACGCTCGACCCCGCTCCGGCGGACGTCCGGGAGCAGTCGCCGGTCGACGGTGAGCCGTGCGTGCTGCTCAAACTGGGCGAGGTCGTCCTCAAGGGAAAGAACCGCGAGCAGTTCGAACGGCGCCTCGCCGACAACGTCCGCACCGCCGTCCGGCCGATCGCCCGGGTGGACGTCATCCGCAGGCACGGCGTGTTCATCGTGCGCAAGCACGACGCCGACCTCGCGACCATGGAGCGGGTGGCGCAGCGCATCACCGACGTCATGGGCATCGTGTGGGCGCACCGCGCCTGGCGGGTCGGCAAGGACCTCGCCAGCGTCGAGCGCGCCGCTCTGGAGCTGATGGACGGGCGGACCGGCACGTTCGCCGTCCGGTCCCGCCGCCGCGACAAGCGGTTCCCGATGACCTCCACCGAACTCGACCGGCACATCGGGGCGCTCGTCGCCGCCCGGTACGGGCAGCCGGTCAAGCTGAAGGACCCCGCGCACACGCTGTCGATCGAGGTCGACCGCGACGAGGTGTTCGTGTACTCCGGCGGCCTGCCCGGGCAGGGCGGCCTGCCCGTCGGCATGAGCGGCCGCGCCCTCGTGCTGATGTCGGGCGGCATCGACTCGCCGGTCGCCGCGTACCGGATGATGCGCCGCG
The DNA here is from genome assembly GCF_004348425.1 of Actinomadura sp. 7K507. Lineage (GTDB taxonomy): Bacteria > Actinomycetota > Actinomycetes > Streptosporangiales > Streptosporangiaceae > Spirillospora. The sequence goes on along the minus strand of NZ_SMKK01000259.1, from coordinate 6,645 downwards.
GCCTGCGCGTCGACTACCTGCACTTCTCCGGCATGCCGTTCACCGGCCCGGAGTCGATCTACAAGGCGTACGCGCTGGTCCGCGAGCTGGACAAGTTCCAGGGCGGCTCGCGGCTGTTCGTCGTCCCGTTCGGCAAGGCGCAGCAGCAGATCAAGTCGTCCGGCGCCGACCGGCTCGCGGTGATCGCGCAGCGCCGCCTGATGCTGCGCACCGGCGAGGTCCTCGCCCGCCGGCGGCGCGACACCGCGCTGATCACCGGGGACGCCCTCGGCCAGGTGTCCAGCCAGACGCTGGCCAACATCACCGCGCTGGACGACGCCGTCGAGCTGCCGATCCTGCGGCCCCTCGTCGGCATGGACAAGAGCGAGATCATGGACCAGGCGCGCCGCATCCGCACCCTGTCGGTCTCCGAGCTGCCCGATGAGGACTGCTGCAGCATGCTGGCGCCGCGCCGCGCCGAGACCAAGGCCAGGATCGACGACCTGCGGCAGATCGAGAAGCGCCTCGACGCCGGGGAGCTCGCCGACCAGCTCGCCGACGCCGTCCAGGAGCACCGCCCCGTCTACGGCGACACGGCCTGACCCGGCGCGCTCCGGTTCAGCGTGCCGAAGTGGCTCAGCGCGCCGAAGTGGCTCAGCGCGCGTCGAAGTCGGTCGGGCGCGGCGGCTCGGGCCCGTCGGGGCCCATCAGCGTGATCCGCTCGACGCGGACGATGCGGAACCGGCGCCCGGCGACGGCGATGCCGTTGCGGCGCGTCTCGTCCTCCATCAGCTCCGCCGCCTCGGCGAACTGGGCGGCGTCCGCGTCGCCGGGGCTCTCCACCGCCGGCACCACGTGCCGGAAGTAGGTCACCAGCGCGTCGCGGGCCTGCCGTGGGGCGTCGTGCAGCCGCCCGACCGGGCGCCAGCGCCGCTCGCTCCGTTCGGCGACCGTGAACGCGGGCGCCAGCGCGACCGGCGTGAGGAACGCGCCCGACGGCTCGTTCCCGCTGGCCGCGGCCGCGTCCAGCACCTGGCACAGCAGCTCGGCGTTCGCGAGATCGGACGCGGGACCGTCCTCGGGCAGCAGCTCCAGCCCGCGGCCGGGACGCGCGTCGAGGTCCGTCGGCCGGGGCGGCTCGGGCCCGTCGGGACCGGTGCGGACGAGCTGCTCGATCCGCACGATCCGGAACCGGCGCCCGCCCGCGGCCACCGCGTCGGCGGACCGCTCCTGCAGTGCCCGGGCGGAGGCGCGCAGCTCCCGCGCCTCCGCCGGTTCCGCCGAGGCGGCCAGGTCCTCCAGATGGACGGCGAGGAGCTCGCGCGCACCCTGGGGCAGCGGATCGCACGAGCAGGCGATCCGCCACCCGCCCCGGACGTGCTCGGCGGCCGTGAACAGCGCGCCCACGGCCACGAGTTCCGGATAGGCGGAGATGGCGCGGCACGCGTCCGCCAGCATCACCGCGGCGACGGGGTCGACGCCGTCCAGGTCCTCCGGGAACAGCCGCCCCCCGCCCTCGCCCGTTGTCATGCCGGACATCATCCTCGCCGCGCCCGCCCCGGGCCAATGGTTCAGACCAATTTGTTACGCGCCGGAATGCTCACTCTCACGACTCCACCAGCCTCCGGCGCAACCCCGCGACAACCCCGGCGGTCGCGATCGCGTCCGAAGGCAGGTTCGAGCTTGCGAGAACCTGATCGCGAAGCGAGCCCCCAGGGCGAGCCGGAGCGATGCAGCGATCGCACGCAGTGCCCTCCTCCTGTGGGCCGCCAAGGCCCTCAGGAGGAGGGCACTGCCATAGGCGGGGTGAGGGAACGGCCGATGATGGGGGGCAGGTCGCGGACGAGCTTGGCCAGTTCGCGCAGGTCGCCGTCCACGAGGGCCTGAGGGCCGTCGCAGAGCGCGGTCTCCGGGTGCGGGTGCACATCGATGATCACGCCGTCGGCGCCGATCGCGATCGCGGCGCGGGTCAGCGGCAGGACGAGGTCGCGGCTGCCGCCCGAGTGCGACGGGTCCACGATGACCGGCAGGTGCGACAGGCGCTGCGCCACCGGGACCGCCGAGATGTCGAGGGTGTTGCGGGTGGCCTTCTCGAACGTGCGGATGCCGCGCTCGCACAGCACGATGTCGAGGTTGCCGCGCTGGGCGACGTACTCGGCCGCCATCAGCCACTCCTCGATCGTCCCGTTCATGCCGCGCTTGAGCATGACCGGCTTGCCGGACTCGCCCGCGGCCTGCAGGAGGGCGAAGTTCTGCGCGTTGCGGGTGCCGATCTGCAGCATGTCCGCGTAGGAGGCGACGAGGTCGACGTCGCCGGCGTCCACCACTTCGGTGACGATCGGCATGCCCGTCTCCTCCCGCACGTCCGCGAGGATGCGCAGGCCGGCCTCGCCGAGGCCCTGGAACGCGTACGGCGAGGTCCGCGGCTTGAACGCGCCGCCGCGCAGCAGCGTCGCGCCCGCGGCCTGCGCCATCTGCGCGGCGCCGAGCGTCTGCTCGGGCGTCTCCACCGCGCACGGGCCGGCGATCAGCGTCATGGTGCCGGGGCCGACCGGGACGCCGCCGACGCGGACGACCGAGCGTTCGGCGTGGTTCTCGCGGCTCACCAGCTTGTAGGGCGCCGAGATGCGGATGACGTCGGTGACGCCCCGCATGCCGCGCAGGTTCAGCGAGCCGAACTGCTGGACGTCGCCGACGAGCCCGACGATGGTCCGTTCCACGCCGCGGCTGACGAAAGCGTCTCCTCCCGCCGTCTCGACAAGTGAGACGACGGCTTTGATATCCGCTGCGCTGGCCTCCTGGGCCATGACGACGACCATTGATGTGCTGCCTCTCCTGTACGCCCGGGGTCCCGGCGGCCTCGCGGCCCGCCCCTGAAACGGCGAAAGCCCCGGGCCGACCGGCCCGGGGCTTCTGTCTCGTGGTCTGTCAGCGCATCGCGTGGCAGACCAGCCGCCCAGGCTGGTCGAGCCAAAAGAAATACACGACGTTGCGCATGGTGCTCAGCGTAGCCGAACTTCCCGGTGGTGCGCCCGCGCGACCCCGAATATGGCTCAGCTCACCCCGGATGGCAGGATGGCCGCGTCATGACCCACCCCGAACAGCCCGCACCGCGGCCGCGCGACCTGCCGCCCGGCCAGTACGTCCCCCGGGGCTGGCCCGTCCTCCACTACGGCCCCGTGCCGAAGTTCCGTCCCGAGGACTGGGATTTCCGGGTCTTCGGCGCGACGGAGTCGGGGGAGCAGCACCGCTGGAGCTGGGACGAGTTCGAGGCGCTGCCGAGGTCCCGCGCGGTCACCGACTTCCACTGCGTCACCAAGTTCACCATCCCGGACAACGAGTGGGAGGGCGTCCCCGGCACGGCGATCGTGGAGCTGGCGCCGCCCGCGCCGGACGTCACGCACGTGATGGTCTGGGCCGAGTACGGCTACAGCGCCAACATACGGATGAGCGACTTCCTCACCGACGGCACGATGCTGGCCACCCACCGGGACGGTGAGCGGCTCACGCCCGACCACGGCTTCCCCCTGCGCATCGTGGTCCCGCACCTGTACGCGTGGAAGAGCGTGAAGTGGGTGCGGGGCGTGGAGTACCTGGTGAAGGACCGCCGCGGCTTCTGGGAGGAGCGCGGCTACCACAACGTCGCCGACCCGTGGCGCGAGCAGCGGTACTCCTACCAGGAGGACGAGGGCGAAGCCCCGCCCCTGTGAGCCGGGTGCCGTGAGACGGGCCCTGTGAGAGGGGCACTGCGGGCCTCGGTGGCCGCGTGTGGCCATTCGGGTCCTTCGAGTCCTTCGTAAATGGCCAACTCACCGACTCGCACGGAAGTCAGGCGTTACCGTAAGTTGTCATGGTCCTACCGTCCGTCGCGGACATCGTGGCGTGCGCCACGGCCGCCGGTGCCGCCACGGGAGCCTGTGCCGCCACCGGCGCCTGGGCGCTCCGGCTGCTTCCCGTCCGGCGCCGCGCGCCCGCCGAGCCGGCCGAGAAGGCGCTGTTCGCGGCCCTGCACACGATCGCGCGGGCGTCGCCGCCGCTGCGCGGCGGGCTGAACGAGGAGGCTGCGCGCACGTCCGCCCGGCGGCTCAGGTCGCTGCTGGGCGCCGAGGCCGTCGCGTTCGTCGGCGTGCCGCCCCCCGGCGACGACTCCGGCGACCCCGGCGGTGACGGCTTCGGCGGTGACGGCTTCGAGGGCCCGGGCGGCGTCGATCCGGAGCCGGTCCGGGCGGCGCCGCGGCTGCTGGCGTGGGACGGCGCGGGACGCGGCGTCCACATGGCGGAGGCCGTCCAGCACGCCCTGCCGGTGCTGACCTCCGGGCGGCCGAGGGTACTGGCCCCCGAGGCGCTCGCCTGCGACGACCCGCTGTGCGGCGTCCAGGTGGCGATGGTCGCCCCGCTCACCGTCGAGGGACACGTCACCGGGACGCTCACCGCCTACTGGCGGCACCCGTCGACGGCGCGGGTCAGGGCGGTCGGCGAGGCCGCCCGGCTGGTCACCGGGCAGCTGGAGCTGGCCGGGCTCGACACGGCCCGCATCCGCCTGGCCGAGGCCGAGATGCGGGCGCTGCGCGCCCAGATCTCCCCCCATTTCGTCTACAACTCGCTGACCACGATCGCCTCGTTCGTCCGCACCGACCCCGATCGCGCCCGCGAGCTGCTCCTCGACTTCGCCGACTTCGCCCGCTACTCCTTCCGCAACCCGCGCGACTTCACCACCCTCGCCGACGAGCTGCGCTCCGTCGACCACTACCTGCTGCTGGAGCGGGCCAGGTTCGGGGACCGGCTGAAGTGCCGGGTCGACATCGCGCCGGAGGTGCTGCCGGTCGCGGTGCCGTTCCTGGCGCTGCAGCCGCTCGTCGAGAACGCCGTCCGGCACGGCATGGCGGGGTCCGGGGAGGCGTTCCACATCTCGATCGTCGCGCGGGACTCGGGCGCCGAAGCGGCGATCAGCGTGGAGGACGACGGCGTCGGCATGGACCCCGAGCGGCTCCAGGAGATCCTCTCGGCCCCGCTGGGCCGCCCCGGCCCGACCGGCTGGGGCAGCGTGGCGACCCGGGCGCGGCGGAACGGGAGCGGCGCCGGACCCGGGGACGGCATCGGTCTCGCGAACGTCGACGAGCGGATGCGGCAGGTCTACGGAGAGGAGTACGGGCTGACCGTCGAGACGGCTCTCGGCGCCGGGACGAAGGTCAATCTGCGTGTCCCGAAGTACCGTCCGGGGGTGTTTCCGGACTGACCGAACCCCCCGCGACGTCGCACTCACTTTTCGGAATCGATTGCGGACGGACGGTAATCGCGGCAAAGTCGCCCTCATGCTCCACGTGCTGGCCGTCGACGATGAACGCCCCGCCCTGGAGGAGCTGACCTATCTCCTCCGCAGGGATCAGCGGATCGGCCGGGTCAGCTGCGCGGGCGACGCGTCGTCCGCGCTGCGCGACCTGAGCCGGATGCTCACCGAGGGCGAGCGCCTCGACGCCGTGTACCTCGACATCCGGCTGCCCGGCCTGGACGGGCTCGACTTCACCCGCCTCCTCACCGGTTTCGCCGCGCCCCCGCCCGTCGTGTTCGTGACCGCGCACGACGACTGCGCCGTCACCGCCTACGAACTCGGCGCCCTCGACTACCTGCTGAAGCCCGTCCGGCCCGAGCGGCTCGCCGAGTCGGTCCGCCGGGTCGCCGTGGCGGCGCGGCGGACGGGCCCGGCGCCGGACGAGGACCTCCGCGACGCCGAGGACGAGATGATCCCCGTCGAGCTCGGCGGGCGCACCCGGCTCGTCTCCCGCCGGTCGGTCACCCACGTCGAGGCGCAGGGCGACTACGTGCGGCTGCACACCGCCGACGGCGGCTACCTGGTCCGCATGCCGCTGTCCGCGCTGACCAAGCGGTGGGAGGCGGCCGGGTTCATCCGGATCCACCGCAGCACCCTGGTCGCGTCCGCCCACGTCACCGAGCTGCGCTTCGACGGCGGCCGCGCGGCCGTCCAGATCGGGGACGAGCTGCTGCAGGTGAGCCGCCGGCACACCCGCGAGGTACGGGACCGGCTCGTCCGCAAGTTCCATGAGGGATGAGTTCGGTTGCGGCCGTAAATGCCGGACGGTCGCTCGCCGGGTTTGTGGACCGTTCCCGATGGCCGCTCGTCCCCGCGGACCGACCGCTCGTCGCGCGAACACGCTACGTATATCTTTGATTGCGTACCGTTTAACGAAGCCGGCGTTTTTCGAGGGCCGATCGGAGGCACCAGACCTCTAGTGTTCTCAGTGGCACCACACGCCACACCGCCCCGGAGGGCGGGCGGCCGGAACACGGCGCACGCCGCACACCGCCGCGAACCTCCCACAAGAGCAAATCCGGAGATCCGGCGCCGCCAGTCGAACGCCGGATCATGCGCCGCTGGATCCCGTACCGGGGGGGTGGGATCCGGTGGCCTGTGGCTCGGGCGCCGCTGAACAGTCGGGGGGTTGTTCATCGGCGCCCGAGTCTTGTTTCTTTGTAGTTCCCTTGGCGTCGGGCCCTGGGGGCCCTCCTTCGGCGGGAACTACGGTGCGATCGCTGCATCGCTCCGACTCGCCTTGCGGCTCGCTACGCGATCAGGTTTCTCGCAAGCTCGAAACCTGCCTTCGGTCGCGATCGCGGTGGTTTGGGCTGTTGCGGGGTTGGGGTGGGGGC
>NZ_SMKK01000258.1 GCF_004348425.1 Actinomadura sp. 7K507 | reverse complement strand
GGCTTGCCGCGGAGGTAGGTCAGGACGGCGAGGACTCTGCGGTGGGTGTCGTCGGTCTGGGGCAGGTCGAGCTTGGTGAGGATGCTGCGGACGTGCTTGCCCACGGTCGCGTCCGCGACGACCAGCCGCCGGGCGATGGCGGCGTTGGAGTGCCCTTCGGCGATGAGCGCGAGCACCTCGTGCTCGCGCGGGGACAGCGAGGCCAGAGGGTCCCGGCGGCGGCCGATGAGCTGGCGGATGACCTGCGGGTCCACCACGGTGCCGCCGCCCAGGACCTGGCGCAGTGCGGCGACGAAGTCCGCGACGTCGACCACCCGGTCTTTGAGCAGGTAGCCGACGCGGCCGCCGGTGCCGGAGTCCAGCAGGTCGGCGGCATAGCTGAGCTCGACGTACTGGCTGAGGGCCACCACCGCCAGGTCCGGGTCGGCGCGGCGCAGCTCCACGGCTGCGCGCAGGCCCTCGTCGGAGAAGTCCGGCGGCATCCGGATGTCGGTGATGACCAGGTCGGGGCGGTGCTCGGCGACGGCCGCGTGCAGGGCCGCGGCGTCGTCGACGGCGGCGACGACGTCGAAGGCGAACCTGGCCAGCAGGCCGGCCAGCCCTTCCCGCAGGAGGACGCCGTCCTCGGCGAGGACTACGCGGACGTCGGCTGGTTCGGACTGCACGGAAGCTCCACACGTATGAGGGTCGGGCCACCGGCGGGGCTCGACACCAGTAGTCGGCCGTCGATGACCGCCACCCGGTCGGCGAGCCCGGTCAGTCCGGTGCCGTGGCCGGGTTCGGCGCCGCCCGCACCGTCGTCGGTGATCTCCAGGGTCAGGACGCCGTCGTCCCATCGGGCGGTCAGCCCGGCTCGGACGGCGACGCTGTGCTTGGCGGCGTTGGTGAGCGCCTCGGCGGCGGCGAAGTAGGCGGTGCTCTCGACGTGGCGGGGTAGCCGTCCGGGCAGGTCGGCCTCGACGGCGACCTCCAGCGGGGACCGGTCGGCCAGCTCGCCCAGCGCCGCCGCCAGGCCCCGGTCGGTGAGCACGCGGGGATGGATGCCGTGCACCAGTTCCCGCAGTTCGGTCATGAGCTGCTTGGCCTCCTGGTGGGCGCCGGCGACGGTGTCGGCCGCGGATCCGGGTGGCAGGTCCATCTGGGCGAGCCCGAGCTTCATGGTGAGCGAGAGCAGGCGTTGCTGGGCGCCGTCGTGCAGGTCGCGTTCGATCCGGCGGCGTTCGGCCTCGAACGCGTCGACCAGCCGGGCCCGCGAGCGCGCGACCTCGACGAGTTCGGCCTGGAGCCGTTCGCCGGAGCCGCGCTGGAGCATCGCGCGGGCGAGCGCGGCCTGCGCGGCGGCGACCAGTGCCAGTAGGTACGGGACGGCGGGCAGCAGCACCAGCGCGGCGACCGCGTACGGCAGCGCGGCAGCGGGGGTCGAGACCTTCACCGGGCCGAGCGCCATCGGGCCGTCGCTGCCCAGCAGGATCAGCGGGGCGGTGAGCGCGCCGAGGTGGAAGATCAGCACGGTCAGAAGCGCCGTGTACAGGACCGGGACGGTGGCGGCCAGCAGCAGGAAGTAGCCGAGTTCGCGCCAGGTGACCGGTTCGGTGTAGCGGGTGCGCAGCCACGGCAGGGCGTCCCGGCCCGGTGGGCGCCGATGGGCCGAGCCCGTCGGGCGGTCGTCCACCAGGCGCAGCCGTTGCCGCTCCAGCCTGGCCAGGGGGATGGTCGCCAGCGGTCCGAGCCCGGCGACCAGCAGGGCGCCGAGGACGGCGAGGAACGCCCGCTCGCCGAGGGCGGCGTCCGGGGACGCGGCCAGGAGCAGCGGCAGGCCGATCAGTGCCAGCGGCAGGCCCGCCACGACGACGACCGGCACGGTCGACAGCAGGTAACCGCTGGTGCGCCAGGGCCAGGCCGTCAGCAGGAACCCGCGGTGTCCCATCGCGGCGTGCGCAGTGAGCGGCGGGTCGTTCGGCACAGGCGTACGTTAGCCGACGCTCACGACCCGGCCAGCCCGCCGGGCACCGAGGTAGTGCTGGGCATACCTCCAGGTTGGTGGCTCACCGTGATGCGGCGGATGGTGCCGCGGCGGTGGGATCGAGGGCATGAGACGAAAGATTTCCGCACGGGTCACCGTCCCCCTCGCCGGCATCACCGCCGCCGCTCTGATCGGCGGGCTCGCGCACGCCCCGTCCGATTCCGCCACCGCCTCGGCGCGGGCGGCGTCCCACCAGGCCGGGGATTGGTCGCAGAGCTGGGGGGCGGCGATGCAGCGGCCCATCGCCGGAGGCGAGGACGAGGGGCCGAACTGGTCGGTCGAAGGGTTCGGTGACCATTCGCTGCGCCAGGTCGTCCGGCTCAGTACAGGCGGCACGAAGGTGCGGATCCGGCTGTCCAACCGGTATGCGACCCGGCCGCTGAGGGTAGGCGCCGCGGCGGTCGCGCGGTCGGCGGGAGGTGCCCAGGCGTGGCCGGGCACCACGGCGCCGCTGACGTTCGGCGGCGCCCGGTCCGCGACCGTGCCGCCGGGCTCCGAGATCGCCAGTGATCCGGTGCCGCTGGCGACCGTGCCGCTGGAGAAGCTGGCGGTCACGCTGCGGTTCACGCAGGCGACGGGTCCGGCGACGTTCCACCGGTTCACGACCCAGCCCGCCTACCGCGCCTCCGGGGACCACCTGTCCGACCCTGGTTCCGGGGCGTACACCCAGTCCAGTGACGCCATGTACTACCTGGCGGGCGTGGAGGTGACCGGCGGCTCCGGCTCCGGCTCGGTGGCTGTCTTCGGGGACTCGCTCATGGACGGAGTCGGCGCCTCGCCGGGCGCCGACGCCCGGCTGCCGGACGCGCTGGCCGAGCGGCTGGCCGCCACCCGCGGCCCGCTCGGCGTCGTCAACACCGGGATCGGCGGGAACCGGCTGCGGCACGACTCGGCGTGCAGCGGCGAGAAGGCCACCGCGCGCTTCTCCCGCGACGTCCTCGACCGCCCCGGTGTCCGAGCGGTGATCGTCCATCTGGGCGCCAACGACATCCGCGACACCTCCGGCGACCCGTGCCTGCGGCCGGGCAGATCGGCGACCGCCGCGCAGGTCATCAAGGCGCACCGGAAGCTGATCCGCGCCGCGCGGGCCCGCGGCCTCAAGGTCGTCGGAACGACGGTCGTGCCCATGAAGGGCGCCCTGTTCCCGATCTGGACACCGCAGGTGGAGAAGAAGCGCGACGCCATCAACCACTGGATCCGGACCAGCGGCGCCTACGACGCGGTCCTGGACGCCGACCGGATCCTGGCCGACCCCGCAGACCCGGACCGTCCCCGGCTCTCCTACGTGTACGAGGACGGGCTGCACCCCAACGACACGGGCTACCAGGCCCTGGCGCGAGGCATCGACCTCGGGGCCCTGCGATGAGTGCTGCCGCCGTCGCGGGGCCGCATGCCGTCGCCGCGGTCGCACCGGTGCAACTGCACCAGGTGAGCAGGCAGTACGGGACCGGTGAGGCGCGGGTGCAGGCGCTGGACGATGTCAGCGTGACCTTCCCGCCCGGTTCCTGGACCGCCGTGATGGGCCCGTCTGGATCGGGGAAGTCGACCTTGCTGCACTGTGCCGCGGGCCTCGACCGGGTGACCACCGGGCGCGTCCACCTGGCCGGACGGGACATCACCCACGCCACCGACGCCGTGCTCACCGGGTTGCGGCGCCGCAGCGTCGGGTTCGTCTTCCAGAACTTCAACCTGATCGGCTCGCTGACCGCCGAGCAGAACGTCGCGCTCCCGCTGAAGCTGGCCGGTGCCCGGCCGTCGCGCGGGGACGTGCGGGCGGCACTCGCCGACGTGGGCCTGGGCGACCGCGCCCGGCACCGGCCGCGGGAGCTGTCGGGCGGGCAGCAGCAGCGGGTGGCGATCGCCCGCGCGATGGTGACCAGGCCCTCGGTGCTGTTCGCCGACGAACCCACCGGGGCGCTGGACACCGGTTCGGCCCGCACCGTCCTGCGGCTGCTGCGCGGCATGGTCGACGGGGCCGGTCAGACCGTCGTCATGGTCACCCACGACCCGGTCGCGGCGGCGGGCGCCGACGCGGTGGTGTTCCTGTCCGACGGCCGGATCGCCGACCGCCTGCCGCGCCCTTCCGCCGCGCAGGTGGCCGAGCGGCTCACCCGGTTGGAGGGCTGAGGCGTGCTGCGCATCTCCGCCAGCACCGTCCGCGACCGGTGGCCGCTGTTCGCCGGGGCGCTGCTGACGGTCGCACTGGGCGTGGCCCTGGTCCAGTCGTCGGTGCTCGTGCTGGCCTCCACGGGCGAGCCGGAGATCCCGCCCGGCACCTCCGGCCGGGCCGCCGAGCAGATCAGGGAGGGGTACGTCGGGGCCGCGACGCTGCTCGGCATGGCCACGCCGCTGGCGATGTTCCTGGCGGTGTTCATCGTGGGCTCGACGTTCGCCTTCTCCGTGGAACAGCGGCGCGGGGAACTGGCCCTGCTGCGGATGCTCGGCGGGAGCCGCCCCCAGTTGATCAGGCTGCTGCTGAGCGAGGCGTTCCTGCTGGGGCTGGCCGGGAGCGTGCTGGGCATCGCGCTGGGCGTGCCGGCCGCCTGGGGCCAGGCCCGGCTGCTGATCGGGATCGGGCTGCTTCCCGCCGACTTCTCCGCCGGCTGGTCCAGCGGAGTGCTGCTGCTGTCGCCGAGCGTGGGGATCGGCGTCGCGGTCTTCGGGGTGCTGTCGGCTTCGTACCGGGCCGCCCGGGTGCGCCCGCTGGACGCCTTGCGCGACGGATCCCGTGTGGGCCGTGTGATGACCACCGGCCGCTGGCTGTCGGGTCTGTCCTCGCTCGCCCTGACGGTCGTCCTGGTCATGGCCGGGCATGGGGCGGACCTGCTGGGCGCCCTGCTGATCGCGATGGCCGTGTCGGTGTTCGGGTCGATCGCGCTCGGCGCGCTGAGCCCTCTCGCCGTCCCGCTGGCCGGCGCGGTGCTGGGGACGGTGCTGCGGGGCAGCGTGCTCGGCGAGCTGGCGCAGGCCAACCTGCGGGACGCGGTGCGGCGCAGCGCCTCGACGGCCGCGCCCGTCATCGTGCTGGTCGGCCTGCTGGTCGGCCTCAGCGGCGCGCTGAACTCGCTGGCCCGTGCCACCGGCGCCGACCTCGAACGGATCACCGCCGCCGACCTGGCGGTCACCTCGACCGGCGGCGCCGCGGCCCGGATCCAGACGATCCCCGGTGTCGCTCTGGCCTCGCCGCAGAGCCGGGTGGAGATGTCGGTGACGGCCCGGCACCGCGTGGAGCACCGCTCCTACCGGCAGACGCACCATTCCGGTATCACCGCGGTCGACGCCGACGCCTACCGGCGCACCCACCACCTCACCCCACGCTCCGGCTCCCTGGACGCGCTGCACGGCCGCACCGTCGCGATCGGTCCCCGGCTGGCAGCCGAGGGCGTCCGCGGCGGCACGGTCACGGCGCGGATCGGGGAGCACAAGCTCAAGCTGCGCACCGTCGCGCGCCTCCCGGAAGTCCTGGAGAACGGCAGCGACAGTTTCCTGGTGCCGCGCACTTTGATCCCCGCCGCGATGCTCGCGGACGCGCCGACCGAGACCATGGTGCAGGTCGCCCCCGGCACGTCGCCTGAGGCGGTCGCCGACCGGATCCGCGCCGCCGGGATCGGCGAGGTGCACACCCTTGGCCAGTGGGCCGACGCCAGAGTCGAGGCCCAGCAGAGCGGCACCATGGGGATCATGGCCGTCCTGATGGGGATGTCCGGCCTGTACGCCGCGATCGCGGTGGTCAACGCCGTCGTGATCGCCGCCGCCGAGCGCCGGACCGAGTTCGCCGTCGCCCGTGCGACCGGGCTGAGCCGCGGCCAGGTCGTCCGGACGGCCGCCATCGAGTCCGCGGCTGTCACCCTGATCGGCCTTTTCCTCGGAACCCTGGTCGCCGCGGCCGCACTGGCGGGCTTCTATCCGGGGCCGGGAGGCGTGCGCATCCTCGCCGTGCCCTGGAGCCTCCTCGGCCTGCTGACCGTGGCCTCTCTCGCCGTCACCGCCGGCGCCGGCGCCCTGACCGCACTGGCCGCGACCAAGCCGTCCCCCACGACCCTCGTCGCCGCCCGTGAGTGAACGGTCGGGGTGTCAGAGGTCTTTGACGTAGCGGTGGACCGGGACCGGCGTTGTGCCGGTTGCGGTCGGGGACTGGTAGATGAGCCGGCCGGTGTCGTGCCAGCCGAGGTGTTCGTAGAGGCGGCGGGCTCGGGTGTTTCCGGGGACGACCGCCAGCCAGATCTGGTGGTGCCGTCCCCTGAAGCGGTCTTCCGCGGCTCGCAGGAGGGTGCCGCCGACGCCCTGGCCGCGGGCCGTGCCGTCCACGGCCAGCTGGATGACCTCGCCGTCTTCGTCGCCGAGGATGATCAAGCCGAGAAGGTGGTCGTCGGCGTCGGTGGCCACGAGTGTCGTGCCCAGGTACTTCTCCGCGTGGACGGTGAAGTGCTCGGGGCCCCGGGCGGCCATGAGTTCGGGTGGGACGTGGCCCTCGTGACCGTCCAGCCAGGCCGCCCGCCACAGCGGTGCCAGCCTTGGGAGGTCGGCGGATCGGGCGGGCCTCACGTTCATCGTCACCCTCCGATATCCGGCGTCTCCGACCAGCCGTCCACGACCAGATGGCGCACCTGCTCAAGGTGCCCGTGGGCGAGCACATCGCGCACCGCGAAGGGCCGCAGATCGGCCGACCCCAGTGTGTCAAGAGGAAGCCACTCCTGCACGATGTGCCCTTCGCGGCTCTTCACGTCGGTGGTGTCGAGGGTCGCCAGCACGTAGTGCTCCAGGGAGTGGACGCGGTGGCCGGCATGGACGAAGCGGTTCTCAACCACGAACAGGTAGCGCCAGGAGACCAGGCGAGCGGTCGTCTCCTCCTCGATCTCCTGTCGCAGCCGACTCTCAAAGCTGTCGCCACTCTCGTACTCGCCGCCGATGAACGCGTAGCCGCCACCCGGGGCAGAGTCCGCGGGGCGCTGCACGAGAACGCTGCCGTCATGCACGACGAGCGCCCGCACACTTGGACGGACCAGGTCCCGCGCCGCCACCGCAGCGAAGAACCGATCTTCGAGTTCGGACACGGCACTCACCCTAGACCGTGCGGAATCGACCTCCCCTCGCCTTCACCGTTCGCGGCCGGGGGTCAGGACGGCGGCGGCCGCGGCTGAGACGGCGGCGGCGACGGCGGCGAGGACGAAGCCGTTCGTGAAGCCGGAGAGGGTGTCTCCGACGAGGCTGACCGCGGCGACGCTGGAGATGACGGCGGCTCCGATGGACGCGCCGAACTCGTGGAAGGTGCTGACGATCCCGGACGCGATACCGGACTCGTGGGGGGCCACCTGGCCGAGAGCGGTCGCGGAGGCGACGACGAACATCGCGCCGGTTCCGGCGCCCGCGATGGCGGTGCCGGCCACGACGGTCGCCGGGTGCATCGAGACGGCGGGGACGGCCATGCCGACCGCGGCGGTCGTCAGGCCGATCACGGCGAGGCGGCGGGCGCCCGCCGTGGCGATCGCGCGGCCGGTGAGGTTGGCCCCGAGCATCGTCGCGATCGCGACCGGGAGGAACAGCAGGCCGGTCTGCAGGGCGTTGAAGTCCTCCGCGTGCTGGAAGTAGAAGGTGCCGAGGAAGAACACGGCGATCATCAGGGCGGTCGCCATCAGGATCAGGAACGTGCCGGTGGCCACCGGGCGCCGGGCCAGGAGCGCGACGTCCATCATGGGTGACTTGGCGGTCTTCTGCCTGGCCACGAACGCCACGTAGCCGACCGCGGCGAGCAGCACGAGCGCGGCGGTCGCGATGGTGAGCCAGCCGTCGTCTCCGGCGCGGATGAACGCGTAGATCAGCGCGGCGGACGAGGCGGTGACCAGCAGCGCGCCGAGCAGGTCCAGGCGGGGACGCGGCGCGGCCGCCTTCTGGTGCGGCAGCATCCGGGCGAGGGCGGCGAGGATGACCAGCCCGATGGGCACGTTGACGTAGAAGACCCAGGGCCAGCCGGGGCCCGCGGTGAGCAGCCCGCCCAGCAGGACGCCGAGGGCCGCGCCGCCGCCGCCGAGGGCGGACCAGACGCCGAGCGCCTTGTTCCGCTCGTCGCCCTCGAACAGGTGCACCACGAGGGACAGGGCGGCCGGCGACATCAGCGCCGCGCCGAGCCCCTGCGCGACGCGGCCGCCCAGGAGGAGTCCGTCCGAGCCGGCGAATCCGGTCACGAGCGATGCCGCCGTGAAGACCAGCAGGCCGGTGAGGACGATCCGCTTGGCGCCGAACAGGTCGGCGGCCCGTCCGCCGAGGAGCATGAGGCCGCCGAACGTCAGCGTGTAGGCGCTGACCGTCCAGGTGACGGCCTGGCGGCTCAGGTCCAGGTCGGCCTCGATGTTGGGCAGCGCGATGGCGACGACGGTGACGTCGAGGATCAGCATGAGCTGGGCCACGCCGAGGAACCCCAGGATGCGCCACCGCAGCGGGTGCGGCGAGCCGCTCCGCTCGGCCTTGTCGTGGATGTCTTGTGTCATCACGATCTCCTTAACTCGTACATCGGTATACGACTTATGGGTGGAGAGTAACACGTACTGCGGCGTACGAGTTAGGGTGATGGCATGTCCACCGCCACATCCGGCCGACGCCGGCGCGCGGACGCCGAGCGGAGCATCGCCCGCATCGTCTCCGCGGCCCGCGCGAGCCTGAGCACGAACCCGGCCGCGAGCATCGACGACATCGCCAAGGCCGCCGGAGTGGGCCGGATGACGCTCTACGGCCACTTCCGCAACCGTGCGGAACTGGTCGAAGCCGCCCTGGAGGACGCGCTGCGCGCCGGCGAAGAAGTGCTGTCCGCCGTCGACCTCGGCGGCGACGCGCGAGACGCTCTCGCCCGGCTGCTCGAATCAAGCTGGTCCCTCGTCGCCGAGTCCACGGCACTGCTGGCGGCGGCCCAGGGGACGCTTCCGGCCGGCCGCATCCGTCAACTGCACGCCGCTCCGGCCGAACGCGTCGAGGAACTCATCCGCCGTGGCCAGGACCAGGGCGTGTTCCGCACCGACCTGCCGATGACCTGGCTCGTCGGCGTCATGCAGCAGGTACTGCACGGTGCGGCGGAGGAGAACCGCGCTGAGCGGCTGAAACCAGAGGAGACCGCACATGTCGTGATCGCGACGGTGCAGTCGATCCTGGCCGTCCCGCCAACACGCTGACCGGGTAGGCGGCGGGCTCCCGGCCCGGCTGACCGTGTCGTGGGGCGGTGTCGCGACCGGCGTCCGGGCAGGATGGCCGGGTGAACGAACTCGAAGAAGGAACCCGGCTCACCCTGGACTTCGACAAGCTCGCCGGTGTCGCGGCGACCGGGGCGCGGGTCGTTCCCGTGGTGCTGCAAGACGCGAGGAGCGGGGACGTCCTGTTCATCGGCTACGCGAACGACCAGGCCCTCAAGGCGACGCTGGACGAGCGGATAGCCGTCCTGTGGTCGACGTCCCGCAACGAGCTGTGGCGCAAGGGCGCGACGTCGGGCGACGTCCTCGAAGTAGTGGACGTCCGCGTCAACTGCGAGCAGAACTCCCTGCTCTACCTGGTGAACCGGACCACCGGCGGCGCGTGCCACACGACG
The DNA here is from genome assembly GCF_004348425.1 of Actinomadura sp. 7K507. Taxonomy (GTDB): domain Bacteria; phylum Actinomycetota; class Actinomycetes; order Streptosporangiales; family Streptosporangiaceae; genus Spirillospora. Next base: position 3,005 of record NZ_SMKK01000258.1, on the reverse strand, counting down.
CTCCCGTCCGGAGAGGCCCGCCCGACCTGTTACTACCGCTCCGTGACGGATGCCGCGACGCTCCGTCACGTCCAGCAATAGACCGGCCCGGCCGGTAGTGGACAGAGAGTGGAGCGGATGATCGTCGGGCGGCGACGCTGATGGCGGGCGCTCCGTAGCTCGCCGGGGCCGGGGCCGCGCCACGAATCGGGGGTCGCGGATGCGGGGACTGGTCGCTACGGCCCTGGTGAGCTGCCTGGTCCTGGGCGGATGCGGGGACGCGGAGAAGGCGTCCATCCTCGGGGAATCGACGCTCGTGGCCGGGGTGCGGCCCGATCTGCCGGGGATCGGGTTCCAGCGGACCGACGGCGCGTTCGAGGGCCTGGACGTGGACGTGTCGCGCTACCTGGCGGAGCGCATGGGGAAGAAGGTCCGGTTCGCCCCGGCGCTGGCTGCTGATCGGGAGCGGCTGCTCCAGACCGGGAAGGTCGACATGGTGCTGACGTTCTGGCTTGAGCCGGAGTGGAAGCAGCGGCTCGCGTTCGCCGGCCCGTACCTCCTGTCGTACCAGGACATCCTCGTCCGGGACGACGAGCGCGACATCCAGACCGTACAGGACCTGGAGGGACGCGATATCTGCGCCGTCACCGGATCCGGCGCGGCGGAGGCGGTGACCGTGGAGCGGCAGGTGGAGGCCGTGCCGGTGGCGGCGAGGTCCTACGCCGACTGCATGACGATGCTGGGGGACGGCCGGATCGACGCCGTCACGACGAACGACACGATCCTGGCCGGGCTGAAGACGCGGCAGGGCGGGGACTTCCGGCTCCTGAACGCCCGGTTCGGCGAGCGGCGGACGGGCATCGCGATCCGCAAGGGCGACCCGGACGGCTGCGAAGCGCTCAACAAGGCGATCACGCAGATGTACCAGGACGGCGCGATGGCGGGGTTCATGCGCAAATGGTTCGGCACGTCGGGCCTGGACCTGTCGGACGTCGACGTCCCACAGTTCGAAGGCTGCCTGGACGCCTAGGGGCCCTGCGGGTCGGCCGGGGGGCCGTTGCCGTTTCCTGAGTTGCTGCCTGGCGGGCTGCCGTTGCTGCCGGTGCCGTTCCCGTTCCCGTTCCCGTTTCCGTTTCCGGACCCGGTTCCGGTCCCGTTGAGGTTGTTCCCGTTGCCCGAGTTCTCGCCGGGTGGGGAGCCGTTCTCGTTGCCCCGGCCGCGAGGGGGCTTCTTGGTGTTCTGCGGCGCAGGGGTCTCCTTCTGCTGACCGGGGGCGTTCACCCTCCCGGGGGGGTTCGCGGACGTGCCGGCGGAAGGGGAGCCGGACGGCGACGGCCGCTTCTTGGAGGGCGGCGCCTTGGAGGGCGGCGCGGACGGCGGGTCATGGGGGGCCGGGGTGCTGTCCTGGCTCGTGCTGGTGCTGTGGTGGAGCGTCGGAGTCGGCGAGGGTTCCGGGCTCCCGCCATGGAGATGGTTGTTGATAGTGGCGTAGGCCGCTCCTCCGGTGAGGATGAGTGTGCCGACCACCGCCAGGACCTTGACCGTGAGGAAGCGGCGCAGGGCGGCCACATGGGACTTGTGCGCGGGACGGGGAGCGGCGTTGAAGGCGGCGACGGCGGTGTCCTCGCCCGCGAGTTCTCCGGGTTGGGCTGGTGCGGCGGCCGCCGAGAGCAGGTTCTGCAGCAGGGCATGCCCGTCCCCGCCGTCGAGGAGACGGTCTGCGGTGTGCCGGTCGAGGCGTCCGGTCCGGTGGTGGTCGCTCATGCCACCCCTTCAGCGCCGGTTCCACCGCTTTTGTCACCTGGGACGCGGGGGAGTGCGTCTCCCGCCCTCCGGGGGGCGGTCGGCGAGGCGGTCTCGTGGGAGGGCGACAGCAGGTCGGCGAGGCGGCGCAGCCCCCGGTAGGAGGCGGTTCGCACGGCGCCCGACCGCTTGCCGAGCACCTTGCCCGCCGACTTCGCGTCCAGGCCCACGACGACGCGCAGCAGCACTGCCTCGGCCTGGTCGCTGGGGAGTTCGGCGATCAGCCGTAGCGCGTCCTGGGTGGCGATGCCGTCCAGGGCGTCCGTTTCGGTGTCGCCGTCGGCGGCCATCGTGGTCAGCTCCTCGACGGGGAGGTCGCCCACGGGGCGCCGTGACCTGCGGCGCAGATGGTCCAGGGCCCGGTGGCGGGTGATTGTCGCGGTCCAGCCGCGGAAGCCGTCGAGGTCGCCGCGGAACGAGGGAAGATCCCGGGATATCTGCAGCCACGCCTCGGAGGTCACGTCCTCGGCGTCCGCGCCGACCAGCGCGCCGGCGAATCGGATCAGGCGGGGCTGCACGTCGCGGTACAGCATGCGGAACGACGCCTCGTCGCCGTCCTGCGCCGTCCGCAGGGCACGGCCGAGTTCCTCCTCGTCCGCCCGTTCCATCCGGGCCATTGTGCAGGTATTTCGGCTCCGGTGTGACATGTACGCGCAGGTTCGCGCTGACGCATTGAGCGTCCGCGGACTCCACCGTGTGCGACGGCTTCCCACAGGACGAAATGACGGACGAATATGACCGCCAGCACCCCCCAAGACCGGGACGAATTGCTCATCACGGGCATCCCACCGGTCACGAATTCTGAGTCCGAAACCCCGCGAGCGACACAGCCGGAATTACGGCCGGAGACTCCGCCAGGCACCCGGACCCAGACCAAGGCGGTCTTCGTCGACTCGACCGGATGCCGTGCGCGGCTCGGACGGCGGCTGGGCCTGGCCGCCGGGGTGGTGCTCACCGTGTTCCTCGGCACGCTCGGCCTCGGCATGACGACAGGGCCGAGCGTGCCGCTGACGTCGTGGAGCGAGCGGTCCCCCCACCCGCGCGTGGAACCGAGCCGTCCGGACGTCCCGGCGCAGAGATCGCGTGAACGGCACGCCGCCACGAAGCCCGAACCCACCAGGCGGGCCGCCGCGAACCCGGAGCCCAGCGAACGAAGCGGGCCTCCCTCCGCATCGCCGTCCGCGACGGCACCACCGGCGGCGGCCCGCCTGGTGGGTTCGGGC
>NZ_SMKK01000257.1 GCF_004348425.1 Actinomadura sp. 7K507 | reverse complement strand
GGGGGCGGTGGGTCCACCGGCGGCGCCGGTGGACCCTCGCCGTCGCGGGCATGCTGCTCGCGTTCGCCGCCGTCTGGGGCACGGGCGTCTTCGGGGCGCTGACCTCGGCCGGCGGCTTCGACACGCCGGGCAGCGAGAGCGCGAAGGCCGCGCAGATCGCCGAACGCGACCTCGGCCGGGACGCGGCCGACGTGGTGATCCTCTACCAGGGCGGCACGACCGTCGACGATCCGGCGTACCGCGCCGCGGTCGAGCGGGCGCTGGCCGGACTTCCGCCGGACAGGGTCGCCTCGGCCAGAACGTACTGGACGACCGAGGCCACCGAGTTCGTCAGCGAAGACCGGACGGCCACCTACGCCGTCCTGGAACTCACCGGGGCCGACGACGGCGACAGGGAGGACTCCTACCGGGCGATCGAGGACGCCCTGACCGAGGTGGGAGGCGGGCTCACCGCCAAGGTCGGCGGGACGGTCGGCACGTCGGCCGCCATCGACGACCGCGTCGCCTCGGACATCCCGCGCGCCGAAGCCATCGCCGTCCCGCTGCTGCTGATCCTGCTGGTGCTGATCTTCGGCGGTCTGGTGGCGGCGAGCCTCCCGCTGCTGATCGGCGGCATCGCGATCCTCGGCTCGTTCACCGCGCTGCACGCGCTGACCCACGCGACCGATGTGTCGATCTTCGCGGTGAACATCTCCTCCTTCCTCGGCTTCGGACTCGCGATCGACTACGGGCTGTTCATGGTCAGCCGGTTCCGGGAGGAACTGCGGCGCGACGGCCGCTCGGTCGAGGACGCCCTGGCCGCGACGATGGCCACGGCCGGTCGCACGGTCGCCGTCTCCGGGATCACGGTCGCGGTGTCGCTGTCCGGGCTGCTGCTGTTCGACCAGAACTTCCTGGTCTCCATGGGCTACGGCGGCATCGCGACCGTCCTCGTGTGCATGGCCGGGGCGCTGACCGTACTGCCCGCACTGCTCGCCGCCCTCGGCCCGAAGGTGAACGCGCTGCCGGTCAGGCGGCGGAAACCGTCCAGGGACCGCTCCGGGGCCTGGTGGGGACGGGTCGCCCGCAGCGTGATGCGCCGCCCGGTGATCTACGCGGTGGCGACGACCGCGCTGCTCGTCGCGCTCGGGGCCCCGTTCCTGGGCATCAACTGGGGCGGCATCGACGCGAAGTCGCTGCCGGACGGCTCCGACCCCAGGGCCGTCGCCGAAGCGCTGGAGACGCGGTTCGCCCGCAACGTCACGAGCCCGATCAACGCGGTCGTCACCGGGACGCCCGACCAGGCCGCGATCGGCGCGTACGGGGACCGCCTCGCCGCGCTTCCCGGCACCGCCGGCGCCGCCGTGACCGGCTCCGAGGGCACCACGTCGCGGATCTCGCTGCGCTACGACGCCGATCCGTACTCGGAGACCGCCAGAGACCTCGTCCAGCGGGTCCGGGACGTTCCGCCGCCGGCCGGTGCGCAGGTCCACGTCGGCGGCCCCACCGCCGGGATCGTCGACGAGCTGGACAGTCTCGGCGGCACGCTGCCGTGGCTCGCGCTGCTCGTCGGCGCCGCCACGTTCGTGCTGCTGTTCCTGGCGTTCGGCTCGGTGATCCTGCCGCTGAAGGCCATCGTGATGAACATGCTGTCGCTGTCGGCCACCTTCGGGGTGATGGTGCTGATCTTCCAGGACGGCCACCTGTCGGGGCTGCTCGGCTTCACCGCGATCGGCTCGATCGCGCCCGCGATGCCGATCCTGATGCTCGCCCTGCTGTTCGGGATCTCGATGGACTACGAGGTGTTCCTGCTGTCGCGGGTCCGCGAGGAGTACGACGCGACCGGCTCGAACGTCACGGCCGTCGCCACGGGCGTCCAGCGCACCGGCGCCATCATCACCAGCGCCGCGCTGCTGTTCATCATCGTGATCGGCGCGTTCGCCACGTCCGGCGTCACGTCCATCAAGATGGTGGGCATCGGCATGGCCTTCGCGATCCTGCTGGACGCGACCGTCGTCCGGGCGCTGCTGGTGCCCGCCATGATGCGCCTGATGGGACGCGCCAACTGGTGGGCGCCCGGACCCCTCGGCAGGCTCTACGGCCGGTACGGGATCCGCGAGCACGACACCCCCGCCCCGGTGCGGCGATCCGAGCCGGAAACCGTGGGCTGATGCCCAATGAGCGCAAACCGCTTGTGATCTCACTCACCCGCCGCAAGACTGAATTCCATTCGACCGGTGGCACAGCGTCGTTCCACTGGCGGCACCTCCGAGTGACACGCCCACGCGACGGCACGCCCCGGACGCCCCCCGGGCATTCACGGGTTGTTCCTTTGGAGGCACCATGTCCACGCAGGTGATCAGCGACGCCGAGACGGCGCTCGGGCACCTGGAGCGGCTCACCGACGAACTCCGCTCCCGCGGCTGGACCGTCGAGGTCGCCGCCCACGCCGACCGCCGGCCGTCCGCCCTCGTCGCCAACCCGGCGATGCGGGCGCTGAACGAGAACGTCATCGCCGCCCGGGAGCGGTCGGACGACGGCTGGTCGTACTTCTACGGCTGGGGCGAGCGGATCGCCCCCTGCGCGGACCCGTCCGCGGCCGCCACCGCGCTCGCCCGCGTCCTGGCCGCCCACCGCGACCTCTGACCTCCGGCTGACGGCCGGCTTTCCCAAAGCCGCAGCCGACCGGTTTTTGACCCGACGCAGACGGGTCGCGTAGGCAGAACGTCGCTCTCCGTGTGCATGATCGATGCGGTCACCCGCAGATCAACAAGGAGAGGAAGATCATGCGATCGTCCATCCGGGCCGCCGTCACGGTGGCGGCCAGCGCAGCGCTGGTACCGCTCCTGGCCGCACCGGCCCTGGCCTGCCCCGATCCGCACAAGATCGCCGCAAAGGGCCCGACCAAGGTCTACGACGACAAGTACGAGAAGACCGAGACGAAGGTCGCCGTCGCCCGCGAGAAGGACAAGACCGTCGTCAAGCTTCGCGTGTCGGGGTTCCCCAAGGAGGCCGCCGGCAAGACGTTCGGTACCCACGTCCACGCGAAGAAGTGCGGGCCGAAGCCCGAGGACGCCGGGCCGCACTACGAGAACCCGGACGCCAAGCCGGGCACACCGCTCCGCGAGAAGGAGATCTGGCTCGACGTCAAGATCGGAGAGGACGGCAAGGGCCGCTCCCGCGCGGTCGTGCCGTGGAAGGTCGCCAAGGGGTCGGCTGGGTCGGTCATCGTCCACGCCGAGCCGACCGATCCCAAGACCGGGGACGCGGGCGCACGGCTCACCTGCACCGACGTCCCGTTCTGACGACGACGCTTCAACGACCATGACGCTTCAACGACGATGACGCGTCCGCCCGCCGTCCGCCCGTCGTCCGCCGGCCGGGCGGCGGGCGGGCCGGTCAGGCCGACTTGCGGGTGCGGCTCCTGGTCGATTCCTTCTTCTGGGCCGGTTCCTTCTTCTGGCCCGACTTCGACGACGTCTTGCGCGAGGCGGGCTTCTTCTCGGCGTCGTCCTTGCCGGACCCGGCCTTGCCGTCCTTGTCGCCGCGGCTCTTCTTGGCCGCCTCGACACTCGCGCGCAGCGCGCTGAGCAGGTCGGCGGCGGGCTCCTCCTCGGCCTCCTCGGCGGGCCGCGCCACCTCCCGGCCCTCGACCTTCGCGTCGATGACCGCCTGGAGTGCCTCCCGGTAGGCGTCCTTGTACTCCGACGGGTCGAACTCGCCCTCCATCGACTCGATCAGCGACGTGGCCATCGACAGTTCCTGCTTGCGGACCTCGATGTCCTCGTCCAGGAACGGGAAGTCGGGCGTTCGGACCTCGTCCGGCCACAGCATCGTCTCCAGCACGAACACGCCCTGCCGGACCCGCAGCGTCGCCAGCGACTCCCGCTGCCGGATCGCGATCTTGACGATGGCGACCTGGCCCGAGTTCTCCAGCGCGTCCCGCAGCAGCACGTACGGCTTGGCGCCCTGCGCGTCGGGCTCCAGGTAGTACGACTTCGCGAAGTAGATCGGGTCGACCTCCGCCGCCTCCACGAACTGCAGTACGTCGATCCGGCGGCTGGACGTCAGTGGCAGTTCGGCGAAGTCCTCGTCCGTGAGGATGACCATGTCGCCGCTCGGCAGCTCGTAGCCCTTGGCGATGTCGGAGTACGGGATCTCCTCACCGTCCACGGTGCACGTCCGCTTGTACTTGATGCGCCCACCGTCCTCGCGGTGCACCTGGTGGAAGCGGACGTCCCTCTGCTCGGTCGCCGAATACAGCTTCACAGGTATCGTCACCAGCCCGAACGAGATGGCGCCCTTCCAGATACTGCGCATGACCTGTCCCTACCCACCAAGTCCCGAACCAGCACGTTTCCTGCCCCTTAGCGTCGCAACCTCGTTCGATTTGCGCCAGAACGGACTCTTGATCCTTTGCTGTGGGGCGGGACCGGGTAAGACGGCGGTATGACCATGCCGTGGCCCGTTGAGCCGATGATGGCCACCACCGGGAACCTTCCCCCCGACGGCGAGCAGTGGGGGCTTGAGCTGAAGTGGGACGGCGTCCGCGTCCTGGCGCACGTCTCCGCCGACGGTGCCCGGGCCACCGGGCGGCGCGGCACCGACGTCACGAGCCGGTACCCGGAGTTGTTCGCGCTGGCCGACCTCCTCCCCCATCACGACGTCGTCATGGACGGCGAGGTCGTCGCCTTCGAGGAGGGGCGGCCCAGCTTCGAACGCCTCCAGCGACGCATGCACGTGACCGAACCCGATCCCAGGCTGATCCGTGAGGTGCCCGTCCGGTACGTGGTGTTCGACATCCTTTTCCTAGACGGGCACGTCCTGTACGACATGCCGTACGCAGACCGGCGCACGCTCCTGGACGAATTGGACCTGGCCGGAACCGGTCCCGTGGAGGTACCCCCGTACCTGCACGGCGGTGACACCACACAGGTGAACGAGTTACTCGACTTCACCAGGGAGCAGCACCTTGAGGGGCTGCTGGCCAAGCGACTCGACTCCCCGTACCGTCCAGGCCGCCGCGTCGACTTCTGGCGCAAGGTCAAGAACTTCATGACGCGCGAGGTCATCGTCTGCGGCTGGAAGCCCGGCAAGGGGCGGCGTGAAGGCGGCGTGGGCTCGCTGCTGCTGGGCGAGTACGACGTCAAGGGCCTGCTCGGCTTCGTCGGGCACGTCGGCACCGGCTTCACCGACCGCGCCCTGGACGAGCTGTACGAGACGCTGTGGCCGCTGCGACGCCCCACCAGCCCCTACGACGAACCCGTTCCGCGTGAGTTCGCCCGTGACGCTCAATGGGTTGAGCCACAACTCGTCGGGGAGGTCGCCTACAGCGCCCGCACCAGGGACGGCCGCTTACGCTTTCCTTCCTGGCGCGGCCTCCGTGACGACAAAGACCCCCTGGAGGTCACCAGTGAGCAGTAAGCCCTGGAGGGCCTGTGGCCAGTAAGAGGACGTCCGTGGAGGTCGAAGGGCAGCAACTGTCGCTGTCCAACCTCGACAAGAACCTCTACCCGGAGTTCACCAAGGGCGAGGTCATCGACTACTACGCGCGCATCGCCCCGGTGATGCTCCCGCACCTCAAGGACCGGGCCGCCACCCGTATCCGGTGGCCGGACGGGGTGGACGGCAACAAGTTCTTCGAGAAGAACGCGCCGTCCCACACGCCGGACTGGGTGCGGACGGCGACGATCCCCACGCCCGGCAGCTCCACAGGACGAGACACACTCGACTTCGTCGTCGTGGACGACCTGCCCACGCTCGTGTGGTGCGCCAACCTCGCCGCGCTGGAACTGCACGTCCCGCAGTGGAAGGTCGGGCCACGCGGCAAGGTCCATACACCTGATCTGGTCGTCTTCGACCTGGACCCCGGAGCGCCCGCCACGATCGTGGAGGCGTGCGAGGTCGCGAAACTGCTCCGGGACGTGCTCGCCGAGGACGGCCTGGACTCCTACCCCAAGACGAGCGGGAAGAAGGGCCTGCACCTGTACGTCCCGGTCAAGGAGCCCAAGGACGCCGAGCGGACGTCGGAGTACGCCAAGTCCGCCGCGCAACGGCTCGCGGAGGAGCATCCCCGGCTCGTCGTGGCGAAGATGGAGAAGCGGCTGCGCAAGGGCAAGATCTTCGTCGACTGGAGCCAGAACAACCCCGCGAAGACGACCGTCGCCCCGTACTCGCTGCGCGCCGCGAGCCGCCCGTCCGTCTCCACCCCGATCACCTGGGACGAGCTGGATTCCTGCCAGGACGCCGCCGATCTGGTGTTCTCCCCGGGTGACGCGCTCTCCCGCGCCGACAAGCACGGCGACCTGCTCGAACCGCTGCTGACGGACCGCCGGCCGCTGCCCTGACGTCCCATCTCCGACTTTTCGCATGCCCTATGTGTTCGAATCGGCACTCTCCGGCGCCGGATTCCGTCACCATGGGTCGTGGGGACATCACGGGCGGGGGAAGGAAGAGCAGTTGGCGCAGAACCACCATTACGACGCCGTGGTGCTGGGCGGGGGAACGGCGGGAGAGCTGGTGGCGTCCGGTCTCGCCCGCGCGGGACGCGACGTCGCACTCATCGAGAAACGCCTGGTCGGCGGGGAATCGCCGTACTTCGCGTGCGTTCCGTCCAAGTCGCTGCTGCTGTCGGCGCGGCGCGGCGAGACCTGGGAGATGGCGCTCGCCCGGCGCGACGGGCTGGCCGGGCACCGCGGCGACGACCCGGCGGTCGCGCGGATGGCCGAGGCCGGCGTGACCGTCCTGCGCGGCCGCGGCCACGTCACCGGACCGGGCCGGATCGAGGTGGACGGGGTCGGGCACGGCTTCGACGACCTCGTCGTCTGCACCGGCAGCGAGCCGGTGATCCCGGCCGTCGACGGGCTCGCCGACGTCCAGTTGTGGACCAGCGACGAGGCGCTGGCGGTGCCCGACCTGCCGCGCCGCCTGGTGATCCTCGGCGGCGGCCCGGTCGGCTGCGAGATGGCGCAGGTGTACGCGGCGTTCGGGTCGCAGGTGTCGGTGATCGAGGCGTCCGGGCGGCTGCTGACCGCCGAGGCTCCGTTCGCCGGGGAGGTGCTCGCCGACGCGCTGCGCCGGATGGGCGTCGACCTGCGGCTCGGGGCCGGCCTCAGCCACGTCGGGCGCAAGGACACCGGGCTGCGGCTGTGGCTGTCGGACGGCGGGACGCTCGACGCCGACCGCATCCTCGTCGCCGCGGGCCGCCGCCCCCGGGTGGAGGGGCTCGGGCTGGAGAACCTCGGCGTCGCCATCTCCCCGGGGCACGGGATACCGGTGGACGAGACGTGCCAGGTGCCGTGCGGTGCGAGCGACGGCAGAGCGAACGAAGGCAGGGCGAACGAAGGCAGGGCGAACGAAGGCAGGGCGAACGAAGGCAGGGCGGACGAGGGCAGAGCGGGCGGCGGCTGGGCGGGCGGTGTCTGGGCGGCCGGGGACGTCACCGGCGTCGCCCGCACCACGCACGCCGCGCGGTACCAGGCGCGGGTGGCGCTGTCCAACCTCCTCGGGCGGCGCCACGAGACCGACTACCGCGCGATTCCCCGCGTCGTCTACACCACGCCCACCGTCTACTCGGTGGGCATCTCGCCCATGCAGGCCGCCGAACTCGGCATAGACCTCCACACGGCCGGGTACGACCTCGCCGCGACGGCACGGGCGGCGGTCGAAGCGGACGAGCGCGGCCGGGTGGAACTGTACGCCGACCGGTCCCGCGGGCTGCTGATCGGCGCCGCCGCCGCCGGACTCTACGCCGAGGAGTGGATGAGCGAGATCACGCTGGCCATCCGCGCGGAGACGCCGCTGAGCCTGCTCACGGACGTCGTCCACGCGTTCCCGACCTACGGAGAGTCCGTCGAGGCGCCGCTCCGGGAACTGGCCGCGAGCCTGTGACGCGGCCCTGTCTGTCCGAGGAGGACCTGTGATGAGCGAGACCGACGACCTGGAACCGTCCGCACCCGGCCCCGCCGGCGAGGCGAACGAGGCCGACGCGGCCGAGCAGCGGGCGCTGCTCGACGATGGGCTCGGCGAGGGGCGCGACGAGGGGGTCGACGAGGGCGAACGGCCCCGGGAGTGGGACGCGCAGGTGCCGGACGACGTCAACGAGGCGGACGTGGTCGAGCAGCGCTACGAGGTCCCGCTCGACGAGGACGACTACCGGTGACGCTCCCGGGACGGGACACCGGGGGTCTTCACCGGAAATACACTGACCTGCGTGAAGGAACGCCGGCGCGCTTCGGCCGTGACCGGCGGAGTTACTCGCGCGTAGGATGATGGGATTGTTCCCGCGCGGCGGAGACCCCCGTCCGCCCGCATCGATCGTTGATCGGAGAGTGTGGTGACCGCGACCCCGGACGCACGCCCCCGCGGCACGAGGCTGCCGCGACTGGCGCGCCGCAGGCAGCTGCTCGGCGCGGCCCAAGAGGTGTTCGTCGCGCAGGGGTACCACGCGGCGGCGATGGACGAGATCGCCGAGCGCGCAGGCGTCAGCAAACCCGTGCTCTACCAGCATTTCCCGGGCAAGCTGGAGCTGTACCTGGCCCTGCTGGACGAGCATGCCGAAGCCCTGGTGAAGATCGTCCGCGACGCGCTCGAGTCCACGACGGACAACAAGATGCGCGTCCAGGCGAGCATGCAGGCCTTCTACGACTTCGTGGCCGGCGACGGCGAGGCGTACCGCCTCGTCTTCGAATCCGATCTGCGCAACGTCGCACCGGTGCGGGCGCGGGTGGACCGCGCCAACCAGCAGTGCGCCGAGATGATCGCCCAGGTGATCGCCGAGGACACCAGCGCCCCCACCGACGAGGCGTACCTGCTCGGCATGGGGCTGGTCGGCATGGCGGAGGTCAGCGCCCGCTACTGGCTGTCGCAGCACCGGGCCATCCCGAAGGACACCGCCGAGAAGATCATCGCGCGGCTGGCCTGGCGCGGCATCTCCGGCTTCCCCCTCAACACCGAGTCGACCTGAACCACGGCCCCGGACGGCCCCGGGCGGGGTGCCGGCGCGGTCGTTTCACCCTCGGCAAAACGCCGGTGACGACGCATCCGGCGATCTCCGTGCGACCATCGGGGAAGAGCCCGCCGGTGGTCGGCGGGACGTGATGGACGACGGGAGCCTCGCGTGCAGGTTCGTATCGGTGTGCAGAACGTTCCCAAGGAACTCGTGGTCGACACCGGGCAGTCGGCGGACGAGGTCCAGGAGGCGCTGGCGGACGCGCTGTCCGAGCCGCGCGGAGTGTTCGTGCTCCAGGACCGCCGCGCCGGGCGGGTCGTGGTGCCGGCCGAACGGGTCGGCTACCTGGAGATCTCCGAGGACGAGCAGCGCAACGTGGGATTCGGCTCTTAGCACGCCTGATCGCGACGGCTCGCCGCGTTCCACCCTGCCGCGTTCCACCCTGCCGCGTTCCACCAGGTCTTGACCTCCCCTTTGTTTCATTCCGGCACAGCGGGCATATCGATCTCCGACCACGGGCCACCGGCCCACGGAATAGGAATGGATGATCGACATGCTCACGACGATCCTCTGGTTCATCGTCGTCGGTGCCGTCATCGGAGCCCTGGCACGGCTGCTCGTCCCCGGACGCAACCCGATCGGCGTCCTGCTGACGATCCTCGTCGGGATCGCCGGCGCGATCGTCGGCGGCGTCATCGCGGACGCGCTCGGTGCGGGCACCCTCGTCGCCGTCGTGTTCGCGGTGGTGATCGCCGCGCTCGGTGTGGCGGGGCTCACCACCCTGAACGCCCGCGGCGACGGCCGCAGGGGCCGAGGCTGGCGCCCCCGCCGCCGCAGCACCTTCTGACGCATGACCCCCACCCGGCCGGAAGCCCCCGCTACCTGCAAGCGGGGGCTTCCCCCGTGCCCGGGCCCCATCGCCCCGTGTCCGGATGTGGCCGTTCTGGCAGGCGGTTCGACGGGCCGTCCCCCACGACGCGCGGGCGGCCGACGGCCCTGGCGGGCAGGGGATGGAATAGAACGAAAGCATGGAAACGTTGAGTCCAGTGATCGGCTATTGGTGTATGCAATCAACGGTCGGTACACTGCGTCGCGGAGTGTGACCGCACGCAGCCACAGCGAGTGACTGCTTTCAACCCCTGACTGCGGTCGCCGACGGATTTTGAGCAACGGCTGGTCCCTCCCGCGCGAGCGCGCGGCCAAGGAAACGATCGGCGGGTGCGCCCACAGGGCGACGCCCTCCGGCGAGCCGCGCCGCACCCGGGAGCGGAGACCCCGCATATTGGAGGCTGAAAGCCCTGACTACCTTTCGTGAACTCGGGGTCGTCCCCGAGATAGCAGACGCCCTTGAAGCAGAGGGCATCGTGAAAGCGTTCCCCATCCAGGAACTCGCCCTGCCGATCGCGCTGGGCGGGCACGACATCATCGGACAGGCCCGTACGGGCACCGGCAAGACCCTCGCGTTCGGCGCGGCGGTCCTTCAGCGCATCGAGCACGGCGCCCGCAAACCACAGGCGCTCGTCGTGGCGCCGACGCGCGAACTGGCCCTCCAGGTCACCGACGACCTCCTCATCGCCGGCGGCAAGCTCGGCACCCGCGTCCTGTCCGTCTACGGCGGACGCGCGTACGAGCCGCAGATCGACGCTCTCCGCGAGGGCGTCGACGTCGTCGTCGGCACCCCGGGCCGGCTCCTCGACCTCGTCAAGCAGAAGCACCTCGACCTCTCCGAGGTCGGGATCCTGGTGCTGGACGAGGCCGACCGGATGCTCGACCTCGGTTTCCTGCCGGACATCGAGCGGATCATCGAGCGGATCCCGGAGCAGCGGCAGACGATGATGTTCTCGGCCACCATGCCGGGCGAGATCGTCGCGCTGTCGCGCCGCTACCTGACCCGTCCTACCAACGTGCGGGCCGAGTCGCACACCGAGTCGGACGCGACGCCGCAGGTCGTCCAGCACGTCTTCCAGGCCCACCAGATGGACAAGCCGGAGATGGTGGCCCGCCTGCTGCAGGCCGAAGGCCGTGGGCTGACCATGATCTTCTGCCAGACCAAGCGGGCCTGCGACCGGGTCGCCGCCGACCTGGTGCAGCGGGGCTTCGACGCCGCCGCCGTGCACGGCGACCTCGGCCAGAGCCAGCGCGAGCGGGCGCTGCGCGCGTTCCGCAACGGCAAGATCGGCGTGCTGGTCGCCACCGATGTCGCCGCCCGCGGCCTCGACGTCGACGACGTCACCCACGTCATCAACTACGAGTGCCCCGACAGCGCCGACACCTACGTGCACCGCATCGGCCGGACCGCACGCGCGGGTAAGAAGGGCGTCGCCGTCACGTTCGTCGACTGGTCCGACCTCACCCGGTGGAAGCTGATCAACGGCACGCTCGACCTGCCGTTCGCCGTCCCGGAGGAGACCTACTCCACGTCCCCGCACTACTTCGCGGTGCTCGGCATCCCCGAGGGCACGAAGGGCCGGCTGCCGAAGGACAAGCAGCACGACCGCGCGGGGCTGGACGCCGAGGAGCTGGAGGACATCGGCGAGACGGGCAAGACCCGCAGCAACGACCGCGGCCGTGACCGCGATCGTGACCATGACCGGGAGCGCCCGCGGCCCCGCCGCCGCAAGCGCAGCCGGAACCGCACGCGCGCCGGCAAGCCGGTCGAGGCCACCGCGACGGAGGCCGAGACCACCGGGGTGGCCGGGGGATCGTCCCCGAAGCGGGAGACCGCCGCGGACGACAACGTCGTCGACGCGGTCGCCACCGAGCGCAAGCGCAGCCGGAACCGCCGCCGCACCCGCGCCGGCAAGCCGGCGACCGACACGACCGAGGCGTCGCAGAGCGCCTAGGTCCCGTCCCTGCACCAACCGCGAGGCCCCCGCCCGGTCTCGCGGTTGCGTCGCGGTGGCTCAGGGCTGCGTGTGTCCAAGGACTGCGTGTATGTAAGGGCTGGCGTGTCTCAGGGCTGCGCGGAGCGCAGTTTCAGGGCGACGTCGGGATGGTCGGTGACGAGGACGGCGACGCGCGGGTCCCCGAGGAACCGCTGCATCACCGGTTCGGCGTTGACCGTCCACACCATCGCGGGGATCCCGGCTCGTCCGCATTGGCGCAGCACGCCGACGCGGGCCAGCCGGTAGTTGACGGCGACCATGTCGGCGCCCGCCTTGCGGATCAGGCGCAGCGGCGCGAAGTCGTGCGCGACGCCGCGCTCCCACAGGTTGCGTCCCACCGACAGGGCCGTCCGCACGCCCGGGAACGTCCGCTTGATCTGCACGAGCGAGAGGACCTCGCGGGTGGTGACGACGAAACCGTCCCGCCCGAACGCCTCGATCGCGAGCGCCACCGTCTCGTGCTCGCAGCCGCGTTCCTTGAGGTCGAGGTGGCCCTGCGCCCGGCCGCCGATGATCTCCATGGCCTCGCTGACCAGCGGGACGGGCCGCGGCGACAGCTCCTGGATCCGGTCGTAGGTGAGCCGTTTCAGCGGCAGCCCGGCGAGGTCCGGGTCATGGTGGACGACGAGCCGCCCGTCCCCGGTCCTGCGGATGTCGATCTCCACGTACTCGGCCCCGGACTCGACCGCCGCGGACAGGCCGGTCAGGCCCGCTTCGTCGCGACGATGCGCGGAGATGGCAGGCTTCGGACGCACGCTGCCGACGCTACCACCGAAACTTTTTCACCGATTCCCGCCGGGCCTCATTGAGTATGGTGGTCCCCTGTGAGCACGCCCCGGTTCCTGAACCTGCCCCCCGGCGTCCGCCGGACGACCATCGAGACCTCCCGCGGC
>NZ_SMKK01000256.1 GCF_004348425.1 Actinomadura sp. 7K507 | reverse complement strand
GCACCGCCTCGGAGGGCGCCACCTGCCCCGGGGCCTGCTTCGGGGGGTGGGGACGGAACGTCCCGGGGTAGGACGGCGCCAGCTGCTTGATCTTGTGGGGCCGGCCGGAGTCGATCACCCAGCCGTAGCAGACGCCCTGCGCGTCGGCGGCCGTGGAGAGCTGCTCGACCAGCCGTCCCGTCTGCTGCGGCCCGAAGACGGGCGCGTCCTTCGCCGGCTTCTTGTCGAAGACGCCCTCGTCGTACAGGCCCCACACGATCCCGCCGGCCACGAGAGCGACGATGACGGTGAGGCATCCCCACCCCTGCGCCTTCGCCTTGCGCTGGTCGGCGGGGCTCTGGTTCCCGCCCGTCCGGTTCCCGGCAGAGCCCTGCGACGGCCGTCCCCGGCCGCCGGCCTGGCCCCCTGCCTCGCCGCCGCCCTTCGTCACTTGCCTCCTCCTCCGGGGCCGCCACCGCGGAAGGACGCCGCCTTGCCGCCGGGCCCGCCCCAGGTCCCGCCGACGGCGGCGTGGTAGCGGGCGTATCCGCGATCGGGGTCGTCGACGGTTATCCGGGAGCCGCCCGCACTCGGGAGGACCCCGACGACCGCGTTGTAGTAGCGCAGGTAGATGCCGTTGGGGGTGTAGACCCGTTCGTCCGTCTTGTTCTCATCGACGATCTCCCCGGCCACCACCAGCGGGCTCTTCTCGGAGGAGTACGTACGGTCCGACACCTTCTTGTAGTCGTCGGCGATGTCGTCGCGGGGCGAGACCTTGCCGGCGAACGTCGCGATCAGCAAGGTGATCGCGCCCAGCGAGGCGAGCAGGCCCGCCCCGATCAGCGGCCCCTTCATGCTGCGGCGACTCAGGAGACCGCGCCCGCGACGATCGCGGCGACTCCGAGGTCGGCGGCGGCGACGACCCAGCCGGCGGGGTGGATCTTCGCTCCGGTGCCGTCGGCGTCCACCAGCGTCGCGCCCAGCTTGCCCGGGGTCGTCACGTCGAGGAGCAGGAACGCGATGACCATGAGCAATATGCCGCAGCCGCCGAACACCGCCGTGTCGATCAGGCCGGAGCTGAGGTCGTCGTCGCTGGTGATGATCGCCGTGGTGACGATCGCGCCGACGCTGATCAGCTTGACCGCGAGCAGCAGCGCGGCGCCCTTGTTCCCCTCGGTCCAGATCTGCCTGCCGAGCTTGCCGGGCGTCGTCACCTCCACCACCAGGTAGCCGAGCGCCATCAGAGCGATGCCGACCGCGCCGTAGGCGAAGGTCGCTCCGATCTCCTGCAGTATGTCCTCGTTCATTTGTCGCTCCTCATTTGCCCGACCCTGGTCCGCCGCCGCGGAACGACGCGGCGCCGCTGCTCGTCCATCCGTTGCTGCCCGGGCTCCGCCAGACCCCCGCGACATGCGTGCCGTAGCGGCTGTAGCCGCGGCGCGGGCTGTCGAGGGTGATCCGGCTGCCCGACCCGTTCGGCAGGATGCCGACGACCAACTTCGGATACCGCATGAAGATGCCGCCCGCGGCGCCGCGGGTGCCCATGCTGTTCACGGTGTCGATCGGCCTGAACTTGCGGCTGATCTCCGAGGAGACCGCCTGCGGAGCCTTCGACGCCCGGTAGGTGTCCGGCCCCGTCCTGGAGTACTTGTCGGCGATCCAGTCCCGGTTCGAGGTGCCGCAGCCCCCGAGCGCCGTGACCGTCAGGGTGGCGGCGGCCACTGCGCCCGCCACCCGGTATCTGCTGTTCACGATGGTCTCACCAGCCGGCTCCGCGTCATCACGATCTCCCGGGTCTGGGGGTAGGCGTGCCACGTCCGCCAGCCGATCCCCGTCTCCTCCAGTGCGTGGTCTTCGATTGCCAGGGCGGTCACGGCGTGCCGCGAACCGGGAAAGTCCCCGGTCAGGGCGTCGCCGCGGTCCGCCAGCCGCGCGCAGACCGCCTCGACCGCACGGGCGAACGCCGTGCCGTCGCTGTGGGCGGCCGTCGTCGCCGCGAAGTCGTAGGTCCAGCCCGGCACGCTGGTGCTCGCGCGCCCCGGCAGCGGCTCGGCGTCACCGGGCAGGCACGCCACCGTCTCGCTGAGCGGCCCGGCGATGACCTGGTGGGACGCGCCGAGCAGCCGCAGCTCCACCGTCAGGCCGCCGCACTCGACGGGCAGGACGGCGAGTGCGTCCAGGGGCGCCAGCCCGAGGGCGAACGAGAGCGCGTCGGCGCTGGCGTCCAGGTAGGGGGTATCGAGGGTCGCCCGCAATGTCAGCTACCGCCACCCGGGTAGATCGTCATGGACCCGGTCGGGACGCGTTCGCCCAGCCCCGCCTCCCACTGGCCGCCGCCGTACTGCTCGAACGACAGGTACTTGCCCCGGGGGCCCTCGTAGTCGACGTACTCGACGCGTCCCTGGACGCCGACGCCGGTCGTGCCCTCGCTGGTGTAGTCGGCCGTGCCGTGCTCGTCGCGGCGATACTCCACGCCCTCGACGGTGATGGTCCGCTCGCTGGGGGTCATGTCGCCGATGTCGTGCTCGGTCCACCAGACGACCTCGAGGTCGGGGTCCTCCTCGACGGAGATCCACACCTTGGCGCCCTCGATGGTGTCGGCGTCGAGGAGATGCTCGCTCCAGGTGAAACCGCCCTCGCGCAGCCGCACCGATCCGCGCACGAAGTAGCGGACGCCGAGATACTCGACCATGTCCCCCGCCTTCAGCGTCCGCGGGTCGCCCGCCACCTGGTCGCCGGGCGCGAACGGATCCTTCGGCGCCGCCGGGGCGGCGGGTGCGGGGGCCGGTGCCTGGCGGCGTCTCAGCAGGACGAGGATCAGCACGACCAAGGCGACCAGGATCAGCACGAGCAGGATCACTATCGCCGTTCCACTCACGGACACCTCCATCGTTTCGTCCAGAACCCGGGCACAGACCCGCGGATCCTATCCATCGTGGCCGTCCAAGCCCACACGGCGTTCAGACGTATCAAACGAGTACTCGGTTGCATATAGAAACTCACCAATCGACACGAAACCGAAGCTCGCAGGCCAGGCCGTGATCGAGGGTCGTTTCCGGTGCGGAGGGCCCGCCCGCCAGAGGGCGGGAGCGTGCGTCAGAGCCGGTCGGCGGCGGCGGCGACGCGCTCGTCGGTGGCGGTGAACGCGACCCGGATGTGCCGGGCGCCGGCCGGGCCGTAGAACTCGCCCGGCCCGACGAGGATGCCGAGGGACGCCAGGTGCGCGACGGTGTCCCAGCACGGCTCGTCCCGCGTGGCCCACAGATAGAGGGACGCCTCCGAATGGTCGACGCGGAAGCCGTGCCCCTCGAACGCGGCGCGCAGGGCGGCGCGGCGGCGCGCGTACCGCGCCCGCTGCTCGTCCACGTGCGCGTCGTCGTCGAACGCCACCGCCATCGCCGCCTGCACCGGGGCGGGGACGATCATCCCCGCGTGCTTGCGGACCTCCAGCAGCCGCTTGACGATCGCGATGTCGCCCGTGACGAAACCGGCGCGGTAGCCCGCCATGTTGGAGCGCTTGGACAGGGAGTTCAGGGCGAGCAGGCCCTCATGGGACCCCTCGCACACGTCCGGGTGGAGGATCGAGACCGGCGGCTTCTCGTCGTCCCAGCCGAACTCCAGGTAGCACTCGTCGCTGACGACGATCGCGCCGCGGCCGCGCGCCCACGCGACGACCTTGCGCAGGTGCTCCGCGGGCAGCACCTTCCCGGTCGGGTTGGACGGCGAGTTCACCCAGACGATCTTCGGCGACACCGGGCCGAGGGAGAGCAGCCCGTCCGACGCGACGGGCGTCGCCCC
This sequence comes from Actinomadura sp. 7K507, assembly GCF_004348425.1. GTDB lineage: Bacteria > Actinomycetota > Actinomycetes > Streptosporangiales > Streptosporangiaceae > Spirillospora. The sequence continues at coordinate 8,971 of NZ_SMKK01000256.1, read as the reverse complement.
GGCCAGCCGGGCGCCCACGTCATAGGTCGGGTAGGCCAGTTCGGGGAAGACGACCCGGTCCCCGGGGCCGGCGCCGAGCAGCGTCGGCAGCCACGCCACCAGTTCCTTGGTGCCGATGACCGGAAGCACCGCGTCCGGGTCGGCGCCCGACACGCCGGCGCGGCGCCGCAGCCACCCCGCGGCCGACTCGCGCAGCCGCGGCGTCCCGTAGGTCTGCGGGTACCCGGGCGCGTCGGCCGCACCGGCCAGGGCCGCCCGGACCGGCTCGGGCGTGGGGTCCACGGGCGTCCCGACCGACAGGTCGGCGATGCCGTCCGGATGGGCCAGCGCCCGCTCCTTGTACGGCGCGAGCCGATCCCACGGGAAGTCCGGCAGCGTGAACACGTCCCACTCCTGCTTTCTGGAAACGCACGGGCCCTGGAAAACCCGGGGCCTCTGAAACACGGACCCCTGAAACACGGGGCTCTGAAACACGGGCCCATCGGAAACCCGCGGGGCCGTGACCTCCCACCAGCGTGGGACGCCACGACCCGAAACGGCACGGCCCGCTACGACACGGGCCGCAGGCGGCCCCGGGTGCGCCCCGCAGGACGCTCCCCCGGCGCCGGACGGCCCTCAGTCGTCGTGTTCCTGCGGGGGCAGCGCGGAGACGATCGGGTGATCCTTGTCGATCTTCCCGACCTTGGACGCACCGCCCGGCGACCCGAGGTCGTCGAAGAACTCCACGTTGGCCTTATAGAAGTCCTTCCACTGCTCAGGCGTGTCGTCCTCGTAGTAGATCGCCTCAACCGGGCAAACCGGTTCGCACGCACCACAGTCGACGCACTCATCCGGGTGGATGTAGAGCATGCGCTTGCCCTCGTAGATGCAGTCGACCGGGCACTCCTCGATGCATGCCTTGTCAAGCAGATCCACGCAGGGCTGCGCGATGACGTAGGTCACGTCGGTGACTCCTCTCGGGTTTCCGGCCCCGCCGCACGTCACGGCTCACCGCAAGCTCGCTGTGACTAGTATGGCCGCCACGGCGCCGTCCATTCGACACGGGGGTCCCACATGTCAGGCCGCTTCGCCGCGCGCCTCGTGGTGTCCATCACTAGCACGGACGTGGGGCAGCGGATCTCGCTGCGCCGCCGCGTGCCAACCGGAGAGTACAGCGACGTGGTCGGCGTACTCGAATCCTGGTCCGGCGGAACGCTCACGGTGCGCCGCCGCGACGGCGAACTCGTCGAGGTTCCTGAGGAAGCCATGGTCGCGGCGAAGGTCGTCCCGCCGCAGCCGCCGCCCCGCCGCAGGCCCCGCGACCAGGGGTGACGCGCCGCCCGGCGGCGGGCTCAGCGGACGTCGAGCCGGTGCAGGGCCTCGCGGGCCAGCGCGTCGGCGGCGGCCACGACCTGCTCCTTCGGCCGCCGAGCGCTGTGTTCGACCTCGACCAGCACGTTGGCCCGGCGTATCACGAGCTGGACCTCGGTCACTCCATTGGCCCGGCCCACGGTGACGGACTGCCAGGCCTGGTCACCGAGACCGGCCACGTCCCCCATGACGATCATCCCGTCCTCGGCGCCGCCGGGAGACTGCCGCGCGGACTCCGCCTTGCTCTCCTTGGCTTCCGCATAGTCCGTACGGGCTTTCTCCGCGGCCCCCGTCAACGTGGTCCGGCGCACCAGATACAGCTCCAGGCCGACACTGTCCGAGCCGTCGGTGTTCGGGCCTGAGCGGTAAGGAAGACGCCTAAGAGCAGCACAGGTGCGAACATCGCGACGAGGCGGGCGCCGGCGGCGACGCCGAGCATCCCGGCGAGGAGGGCGATGACCGCCACCGGCGCGGCCCACAGCAGCGGCCTCCGCGACGGCCGCAGGGTCACCAGCCCGTTCGGCGACCGGGGCGCGGCCTCCTCCCGGGGAATCCGATCAGCGGGCGGGGGGTTCCACCCGGTGCCTCCAAGGGGTTTGATCTTCGACGGGGGAACCCCCTGAGACGACGGGACGGTGACTCAGGTTCGCCTGATCGCCCGTCGCGCCCTCACTGCCCCGGGTTCGGGGACGTCCCGGTCGGGGACGTCCCGGTCGGGGACGTCCCGGTCGGGGTCGGCTCCGGGGCGGTACCGGTCGGCGAGCCGGGCGTCGGGCTCGCCGACAGGGGCTCGGCCTCCACAGGGGCCTCGGTGTAGGTCTCCCTCGGCTTGAGTTGCTCGCCCCGGAACATCTCCGTCACCGTGACGAGCGTGAATCCTCGCTTCTTCAGGCCCTCCACCACCTTCGGGATGGAGTCGACGCTCTCCTTGTGGACGTCGTGGTAGAGGACGATGCCGCCGCGTTCCGGCTTCGTGATGCCGACCTTGGTGTCGCGGCTGACACTCCGGAACTGCCAGTCCTTCGTGTCTACGCTCCAGAGGATCTGCGGCATCCCGACGGTGCGTCCGACCTCGTCGTTGGTCGCCCCGTAGGGCGGGCGCATCAGCGCAGGTTCGACACCTGAAGCGTTCCTGATGGCCTTCTGCGTCCGCTCTATCTGTGACCTCACTTCCTTGGGCGACAGCCCGGTGAGATCAGGGTGCGACCAGGTGTGGTTGGCGACCTCGTGCCCCTCCAGCGCCATCCGCCGCACCACGCCCGCATGTTCCTGGACCACCTCGCCCAGCATGAAGAACGTGGCGCGCACACCGCCCGCCTTCAGCGTGTCCAGCAGCCGCGCGGTGTGCGGGCCGGGGCCGTCGTCGAACGTCAGCGAGACGCACTTCACCCGGTCGCAGTCGATCTTCCTGGGCGGCGGCGGCTTCGCGGGCGGACGACTGGTCTGCTCCCCGACCGCCGCCTGCTCTCCCGCGTGCCGGGCCTGCTTCTCTTCGCCGCCCCAGCATCCGGCGACGAGCAGGAGCAAGCCCCCAGCAACAGCAAGATTCCCGATTCGCACCACGCACCCCCGAACGTGTTGCCTCGGGCGTCTTCATACCCTCCGTAACACTGGCAACACAGGTCACCAAGGTCCGCAATGTCAAGATCGTCCTTGACCCGGCGATCACCCGATCCATCATGCAAAGGCCTCGCGGCGGGAGATCACCCGGGGGTCCCTAACCAGCGGCGGCCCACTGGAAAAAGCCTGGCGGGAACGTCAGGGGGTGGGCCAGTCGGGGACTTCGGGCGGGAGGTCCTTGCTGACGCGCATCGGGAAGACGGCGTCGCGTTTCTCCAGGAAGGACGAGACGCCCTCCATGGCGTCGGCGCCACCGCCGAGAGCGGCCATGAGGCGGGAGTCGGCGGCGTGGGCGTCCCACGGGGACGGGGCGGACAGGCCGGACCACATGAGGCGGCGGATGGCGGCGATCGAGAGCGCGGACGTGTTGTCGGCGATCTCCCGGGCCAGGGCATAGGCGGCGGGCAGGAGCTCGCCGGGGGCGAGGACGCGGGAGACGAGGCGGCCGTCGAGAGCCTCCTGGGCGTCGAAGACGCGGCCGGTCGCGGCCCATTCCATGGCCTGGGCGATACCGACGAGGCGGGGCAGGAACCAGCTGGACGCGGCCTCGGTGACGATGCCGCGCCGGGCGAACACGAAACCGAACCTGGCCTTCTCGCTGGCGAGGCGGATGTCCATCGGCAGGGTCATCGTGACACCTACGCCGACGGCGGCGCCGTTGAAGGCGCCGATGACGGGCTTGAGGCAGCGTGCGATGCGGAGCGCGACCGTGCCGCCGCCGTCGCGCGGGGTGCCGTCCTCCAGGACGTCGTCCTCACCGGCGTACATGTCCAGGGACTTGTCCTTGTCGAAGGTGTCGCCGCCGCCGCTGAGGTCGGCGCCCGCGCAGAACGCGCGGCCCGCGCCGGTCACGACGACCACGCGGACGTCGTCGTCGGCGTCGATCCTGTCGAAGACGTCCAGCAGCTCGTTGCGCATGGTGAACGTGAAGGCGTTCATCTTCTGCGGCCGGTTCAGCGTGACCGTGGCGATCCCGTCCCGAACCTCGTATTCGATCTCTGTGTACGGCACCTGCGACCCCTCTCGAACCGGACTGGACAGAATCAGATTCTAGGAACACGCGTCCGGGGGCCGCCGGTCAGGTGCGGGCCTCCGGGAACAGGCGGAGCAGGACGTCCCGGCGCCAGTGATCGAGATCCTGGCCGGCCGGCGGCTCCTGGCCGGCCGGCGGCTCTTGGCCGGCCGGCGGGACCGGAGTCAGCTCGCCGTCGCCCGCCGGTGTGAGACTGATCTCTATGTCCGGATGCAGGGTGATGCGCTCGGGGATCTCGGCGGAGGCGGCGAGGCGCTGCGCCAGGGCGGCGAGGACGCGCGCCCAGCCCTGCCCCAGATAGGGCGGGAGGCCTTCCACGCGAAGCTCCGGCATGCCCCTGGCGGAAAGGCCCGATGTCCGCAGGGTGAGACCGTCCGGTCCCTCGGCACCCAGGATCCGCACCTCGGACGTGACGTCCACCATCGCAAACGCCACCTCCGCGCTCGGGTTTGTCCGATAAATTATGACAGTGAATTGGGCCGTGACGACGTACGACTCCGCCTTCGGGTACGTCTCCGCGCACGGCGCGCCCCTGGTCGACCTGCTCGATCCGCAGCCCGGCGAACGGGTCATCGATCTCGGGTGCGGGACGGGGACGTTCAGCGCGGAGATCGCCGAGCGTGGCGCCGAGGTGCTGGGCATCGACGGCAACCCCGACATGATCGCGCAGGCGACCGCCTCGAACCCCGGGCTGTCCTTCATCGTCGGCGACGCCGCCGACCTCATCGTCGGCGAGTCGTTCGACGCCGTCGCCTCGAACGCGGCGCTGCACTGGATGAACCGCGACCCCGACGCCGTGATCGGGCGCGTGTACGCGGCGCTGCGTCCCGGCGGGCGGTTCGTCGGCGAGCTGGGCGGCGCCGGGAACTGCGCCGAGCTGATCGTCGCGATGCAGACCGCCTGGCGCGTGTTCGGCCTGGGCGAGCCCGACCTGCCCTGGTACTTCCCCACGCCCGCCGAGTACGCGGCCAAGCTGGAGGAGGCCGGGTTCACGCTGCGGCTGCTGGAGCACGCCGAGCGCCCGACCCGGATGACCGAGGGCCCGGGCGGCGCCGCCGACTGGGTCCGCGCCTACGCGGCACGCGCCCTCGCGGACGTCCCGCCGGAGGTGGTCGACCCGCTGCTCAGCCGGGTGAACGACCTGGCCGCGCCGGCGCTGCGCCGCGAGTCCGGATGGGTCGCCGACTACGTGCGGCTGCGGTTCGCCGCCGTCCGCAAGGCCGACAGCGCCACACCGCCGCCGGCCGTGCCGTTCCCCTCCGACCCGCAGCTCTGACCCGCAGCTCTGACCCGCCGCCGTCCGCCCGGGCGGCCCGGCCCAGTGGCCCAGGCATCTAGTGTTGAGGCATGCTGCGGCTGCACGACCATCGCACCGGGCGGACGGAGCCCCTGCCCGCCGGACGCGGCCTGCGCGTCCAGGTCCTGGACGGCGCGGGACGTCGCGCGCTGGTCGTCACCGACCTGCTGCGCAGGGTCGCCGGACGGGCGGGGCGGCGGGTCCGGGTCGTGAGCACCCCGGCCTTCGCCGAGGAAGACGACTGGTCGGACTACAACATCGCGCCGTTCGAGGTGCTCGACGCTCCGATCCCGGACGCCGACGTGCACGTCTCCCCCGGCGGCGACACCGTCCGTGACTCCCTGACCCTGACCGTGCCGCACGAGACCGGGGCCTGGACGCCGGCGGACGCGCTGTCCGTGCGGCTGGCGATGCTCCAGGCCCCCTACCGGGAGCCGCTGGAGCTGTCCGACGCGACGGTGTCCCAGGCCGCCGAGCGGCTGGGCGGATGGCGCGCCGCCGTCGCGGAATGGGCGACGGCTCCCGGCCGTCCGATCAACCGCGAGTACGCGACGGCCGCGGAGACCGCACTGGCCGACGACCTGAACAGCCCCGCCGCGCTCGCCGTCCTCGACCGGCTCCTCGCCGACGCGGACGTGCCGCCGGGCGCGAAGCTGGAGACGTTCATCCACCTCGACCTGATCCTGGCGCTCGGCCTCGTCTCCGCGATCGGGAGCGGCTGAACATCGCGGGCGCCTGAACCGCCCGTCCGCCGCAACCGGCCCCCTGATGGCACCTTTCGGGCAGGTTAACCGCACGGATCAAGATATTGCGGCGTGACTCGGGCGTTCGCGACGCTCAAGGGGGGCTAACTTCTTATGTCGTGCCGACCGCCGCACCCGAGTCCGACCCGCCCGTACCGATCGATCCCGAGCCGCCGCCACCCCGGCGGCGCCGTCGCCATGTCCGGACGCTGATGGCGGCGGCCGTCGCGATCGTCGTGCTCCTCTGCACGGTCGTCGGCGGAATCGGCTGGTACTTCGCGGGCGTCGCCATCGAGGTCGACCGCACGGCCCAGTACCCGCTCACCATCGTGGACGCGGGCAACGGCACCGTCACACTCCCCCGCGACGCGACGACGGAACGGCCGGGAACGTGGGCCCTGGTCTGGGACGGCGGACGCGCTCTGCTGGGGCCCGTCACCGGAGGGGACGAGGCAACGGTCGTACGGAACGTCTCGTCCGTTGTCGAGGGCACCCTGGCGAAGGGAGCCCCCGCGATCATCGACCACTGGGTGTACGACGGCGACCCCGGCAAGGCGCTCAGACTGCCGTTTCAGGACGTCACCTATCCGTCCAGGGTCGGCCCGATGCCCGCGTGGGTGATACCGGGGACGTCGCCCAAGAGCACATGGGTCATCGGCGTCCACGGACGGAACGCGGACAAGGCGGAGACGTTCCGCGTCATGCGCGCCGTCCACAAGGCGGGCCTGCCGATGATGTCGATCGCGTACCGCAACGATGTGGGGGCGCCGTCCTCCAGCGACGGAAAGAACCATCTGGGTGACACGGAATGGCAGGACATCGTCTCCGCCATGGGCTACGCACGCGCGCACGGCGCCACGGGTGTCGTGCTCTATGGCTGGTCCATGGGCGGCGCGATGGCCCTGGCGACCCTGCGCAAGGATCCGTCGTTCATCCGTGGGGTCGTGCTCGACTCACCCGTGCTGGACTGGAGCGCCACGCTCGACATGCAGGGCGACGCCCGCAACCTGCCCGGCTTCATCACGGGCGTGGCCAAACGCGTCCTGGAGTGGCGCATCGGCATCGACCTGACCGACTTCGACCACCGCCGGTACGCGCCGAAACTACGGACACCCGTCCTGCTCTTCACCGCCACCGACGACGCCACGGTCGCCAACAGCTCCGCCTACACGTTCTCCAGCACGGCCCCGCCCGGCATGGTCACCCACATCACCACACCGGGCGGACACACCGAATCATGGAACGTCGACCCCACCGCCTACGAACGGACGCTGGCGACCTTCCTCAAGAGACACCGTTGACCATCCGGCCGGCCTCGGCGAGCAGCTCGGCCTGACCGCGCCGACCGGACGGGAACGGCATGCCGATGACCCGGTGCGCCCCCGCGGCCGCCAACTCCGCGAGCCGCTCGGCCGCCTGAGCCGGGCCACCGGTCAGCAGGCTCGCCCGCGCGGCCTCCTCGCTCATCCCGTAACCGGTGAGCGACCGGACCTGCGCGTGGATCTCCGCGGCGGGCACATCACCGAGACCGAAACTGAGCCCGACGGTCACCCTCGGGGCGGGACGTCCATACTCGGCCGCCAGCTCCGCGAGCCGCTCCACCCCGGCCGCGACGGCCTCGGGCGTGGAGAACGCCGGATACCACTCGTCCGCGAACCGGGCCACCCGGCGTTCCGGGCCGCTGCCGATCAGGACCGGCGGCATCTCCGCGGGCGGCGACAGCGTCACGTCCTCTCCGTCCAGCCTCGTGGGTTTCCCCTCGACGAGGCTCGGCAGGACCTCCAGCGCGGCGTCCGTCCGCGCGCCGCGCTCAGCGAAGGGCACGCCGACCGCACGGAACGCCGAGTCGCCGTGCGCGGGGCCCCCGCTGCCGACACCGAGCAGCACCCGTCCGCCTGACAGATGCTGCAAACTGGCGATCTGCTTCGCGGCCCACGCGACCTGGCGCAGCGGCAGCACCATCACACCGAACCCGACCTTGATCTGCTCCGTCACCGCCGCGGCCGTCGCCAGCACCAGCGTGGCATCGAGGAACGGCCGGACGGGGATCAGGTGGTCACCCGCCCAGACCGACTCAAGCCCGACCTCCTCCGCGTGCCGGGCATGCTCCGCGACCGTCGCCGTCACGTCCACCCCGTGGGCGGGCAGATTCAGGCCCACCTTCAGCCCGGTCACCGCCGGACCTCCAGAAGCGTCTTGCCGACAGTGGAGCGCGACTGGATCCCGGCGTGCGCGTCGGCCGCCCCGTCCAGGGGGAACCGCTGCCCGATCACCGGCCGCAGCCTCCCCGCGGCCGCCTCCGCGAGCGCAATGCGCGTGAACTCCCGCAACTCCTCTGGAGTGGCCTCCGGCCGCACAAGCGTCACGCCGCGTCCGGCCGCGTCCTCCTCCGGAACATCGGCCCACTCACCGCTCGCGAGACCGAAGCTGACCATCCGGCCGCCGCGCCGGAGCAGGGTGAACGCCTCGCGCGCCACCTTTCCGCCGACCCCGTCGAAGACGACGTCCACGTCCCCGACCTTCTCCGCCCAGCCCGGCTCCCGGTAATCGGCCACCTCGTCCGCGCCGAGCCGCAACGGCACTTCGGCCTTGCGCGCCCCCCCGGCCGCCGCGACGACCGTCGCGCCCGTGGCCTTCGCCAGCTGGACGAGCAACGTCCCCACCCCACCGGCCGCCGCCTCCACCAGCACCCGCTCGCCCGGACGCGGATCGGCGGCCCGCAGCATCATCGTCGCCGTGCGCCCGTCCGCCAGCAACGCCACCGCGTCGTCGAGCGCAAGCCCGTCCGGCACCTCGAACAGGCCCGCCGCGTCCACGGCGGCCAGTTCGGCGTACGCCCCCGAACCGCCCGTGCCGCTCACGACCCGCCGCCCGACCAGCGCGCCGTCGACCCCCTCACCGACCGCCGTCACCACGCCGCCGACCCCG
>NZ_SMKK01000255.1 GCF_004348425.1 Actinomadura sp. 7K507 | reverse complement strand
CCACTGGGATGGGGTCGGGGGAGGTCTCGCTGGTGTCGGTGATGTCGGTGATGTCGGTGATGACGGCGGGTTTCTTGCCGTGCTTGGGGCCGAGCCAGCCGCGGCGGCTGGGCAGGGTCAGGGCGCTGATCACGCCGCCGATGAGGACGAGGACCGCGCCGAGGATGAGGCCGGAGGACGTGCCGTGGCGGAACGCCTCCAGCTCCCCGGCGCTCGCGCCCTCGTCCGGGATGGTGTGGACGAGCAGGCCGACGATGGCGATGCCGAACGCGCCGGACGCCTCGCGGATCACGTTGATGACGCCGCTGGCCACCCCGGCCCGCCGTTCGGGGACGGCCTTGAGCACGTACATCACCAGGGGCATGCCGAGGGCGGCCCCGACGCCGACGAGCATGACGCCGGGCATCAGGTCGGCGTAGCCGTCGCCGGTCTGCAGCGTGGAGAACAGGAACATCCCGAGGCCCATCAGGGCCATGCCGGCGGCGATGGCGGGGCGCGGGCCGATCTTGGTGGCGAGCAGGAACGCCACCGGGGTCAGCAGCATGATCGCGATGGCCGGGGGGAGCATGACCAGGCCGGCCTCGGGCGGCGAGAAGCCGAGGAAGCGCTGCAGGAACGGCTGCGAGTAGAACATCATGCCGTTGAAGCCGATGCCGTAGAGCATCTGCGACAACAGCCCGCCGGAGAAGACCCGGTTGCGGAAGAACCGCAGGTCGATCATGGGGTCGGGGGCCCAGCTCTCCACCAGGATGAAGCAGACCAGCGCGATGACGCCGAGGGCGAAGACGCTGATCACCGACGGGTCGCCCCAGCCGTGCTTGTTGCCGGACTCCAGCCCGTAGATGAACGCGAACAGCATGGTCGCGGAGATCAGCACGCCGGGGAGGTCGATGCGGGCGTGCTTGTTCTCGCCCTTCGAGGTGAGGACGAACAGCCCGAGGACGATCACCATGATGCCGGGCACGATGTTGATCAGGAAGATCCAGCCCCAGTGCCAGTGCTGGACGATGATCCCGCCGATGGTGGGGCCGAGCGCGGTCGCGCTGGACGCGGCGCCGATGAAGATGATGTTGCCGATGGAGCGCTGCTTGTCGCTGCGTCCGACGGTGACCATCACCTGCGTGGCGGGCAGCACGAGCGCGGCGCCGGCGCCCTGCACGATGCGGGCGACGATGAGGACGTCGGAGCTCTGCGCGAGCCCGCAGAAGGCGGACGCGATGGTGAAGACGACCATGCCCGTGGTGTACGTCAGGCGGCAGCCGAAGACGTCGGTGAGCCGCCCGCCCGTGATCATCAGGCAGGAGAACATCAGGATGTACCCGGTGGCGACCCAGTCCTTGGCCGAGGACGACATGTCGAGGTCGGCCATGATCGTGGGCAACGCCGTGAAGACCACCGTGTTGTCCATGGTGGTCATGAACGCGCTGACGGCCACGACCGCCAGCGCCCATCGGTATCGGCCCCGGGTCACTGTGTGTACGGCGTTAAGTTCCCACCGTCAGGAAATCCGCCGCTTCCCCCTAAAAGCGCTCGTCGCTATTGTTACTATTGGTTGGCGTCTCGTTACTCAGCTCAACTTAGGGCAAGCCACCTCAACTATCCCATCAGGCCACAATGGTTACTCCCGAGTCTTGTCATCACCGTGACAAGTAGCGGTTGAGAAAAGTGGTCTGGATGCGCATCCCGAGTTGGTCATCGTAGGTCAAAGTGGGTCCCTCCGCTTCGCCGAACGATCCCGGTTTTGGGGGGACCCCACCGTATGCAGAGCAACGATCGTTCCGGAGCCGCGCAGCACGACGCGCAGGACGAGACTCGGATCAGTGAGGATTCGATCCGCCGGCACCTGATCGAAGAGATCGCGCGCCGCTCCAGGACCGCCGTCGCCGAGATCGATCCCGACCGGCCGCTCGAGGAGTTCGGGCTGGCCTCCCGGGACGCGGTCGCGATCGCCGGCGAGCTCGAGCAGATGCTGGGCCGGGCACTCCCCGCCACCCTCGTCTGGGAACATCCGACGATCAACAAGCTCTCCGTCGCGCTGGCGGGCGGCCCGGGTGGTCCGGGCGCCGCGGCGCAGCCGGAGCCGCGCCCGGCGGTCCGGGAGGCCGCGGGCGACGAGCCGATCGCCGTCGTCGGCATCGGCTGCCGCTTCCCCGGCGGTGAACGCGACCTCACCGGCCCCGGCGACTACTGGCGGTTCCTCACCGGCCGGGGCGACGCGGTCCGCGAGGTGCCGGACGGCCGCTGGGACCCGTTCGACGACGGTTCTCCCGAGGTCGGCGACCTGCTCGCCAGGACGACCCGGCTCGGCGGTTTCCTCGACGACGTCGCCGGGTTCGACGCGCAGTTCTTCGGCATCACCCCCCGCGAGGCCGCGGTGATGGACCCGCAGCAGCGCCTCGTCCTGGAGGTCGCGTGGGAGGCGTTCGAGAACGCCGGCATCGGCCCGGCGTCGCTGCGCGGCAGCCGCACCGGCGTGTTCGTCGGGGTGTCGGCGCCGGAGTACGCGGCGTTCACCGCGTCCGACCTGGTGTCCCTTGAGCCGTTCACGGCGACCGGCGCGGCGCTCAGCATCATCGCGAACCGGCTGTCGTACCTGCTGGACCTGCGCGGCCCCAGCATGATCGTCGACACCGCCTGCTCGTCGTCGCTGGTCTCCACCCACCTCGCCGTGCAGGCGCTCCGCAGCGGCGACGCGGACGTGGCGCTCGCCGGCGGTGTGAACCTCCTGTTGTCGCCGACCGTCACGATGACGTTCGACCTCGCGGGCGGGACGGCCTCGGACGGGCACTGCAAGGCGTTCGACGCGTCCGCCGACGGGATGGTCCGCGCGGAGGGCTGCGGCGCGGTGGTCATGAAGCGGCTGTCGGACGCGGTGCGGGACGGTGACCGGGTCCTCGCCGTCGTCAAGGGGTCGGGCGTCAACTCCGACGGGCGGTCCAACGGCCTCGTCGCCCCCAACTCCGACGCGCAGCGCGCCCTGCTCCGCGACGTCTATGCCGCCTCGGGCGTCGACACGCGAGAGGTCGACTATGTCGAGGCGCACGGGACGGGCACGTTCCTGGGCGATCCGATCGAGGCCAAGGCGGTCGGCGAGGTCCTCGGTGCCGGACGCGAACCCGATGCGCCGCTCCTGCTCGGCTCGGCCAAGTCCAACCTCGGGCACATGGAGTCGGCCGCGGGCATAGCCGGGCTCATCAAGACCGTCCTCGCGCTGCACCACCGGGTCATCCCGCCTAGCGCGCACTACAAGGAACCCAACCCGCACATCCCGTTCGACGAACTGCGCCTCGCGGTCGTTGCGAATGAGACGCCTTGGCCCGACAGAGGGCATCCCGCCCGCGCGGGCGTGTCCGGGTTCGGCTTCGGTGGGACGAACGCACACGTCGTCCTGGAGGAGGCCCCCGCGCAGGAGCCGAACGTCCATCCGGCCGTCGTCCGGACGTTCCCGCTGTCCGACACCAGTGACGACCGTATCCGCGACCACGCGGCCGCCCTCGCTGAGTGGCTCCCGGACCAGGACGTGAAGCTTCCCGACCTCGCGCGGACCCTGCACGGGCGTCGCGGCCGTGGACGAGCCCGCGCCGCCGTCGCCGCCCGGGACCACGCCGGGCTCGTCGAAGGGCTGACAGCTCTCGCTGAGGGCCGTCCCCACCCCGGTGTAGTGAGCGGCACGGCGCTCGGTGCGCCCGGTCGTCCCGTGTGGGTGTTCTCCGGGTACGGCGCACAGCGCGCTGGCATGGCGCAGCGGCTCCTGGAGGAGGAGCCCGCGTTCGCTGAAGCCATCGACGACCTGGACGGCCTGTTCGCCGAGGAGGGCGGCCCCGACCTGTGGGCGCTCCTGGAAGGCGGCGAGAAGCCGGACGGCCCCGTCGTCGCGATGCCGGTGCTCTTCGCCATCCAGATCGGCCTGGCCCGGATGTGGAAGTCGTACGGGGTCACGCCCGGCGCGGTGATCGGCCACTCGATGGGCGAGGTCGCCGCCGCGGTCGTCGCCGGCGCGATCACTCTGGAGGACGGCGTCCGCGTCATCTGCCGCCGGTCCCGGCTGCTGACCCGGCTCGTCGGCGGCGGCGCGATGGCCGTGCTCGGCGCGTCCGCCGCCGAGGTCGCGCGCCTGGGCGAAGGCCTGCCCGAGGTGTACGCGGCCGTGCACTCCTCACCGAACCAGACCGTCGTCACCGGCGACGCCGCCCAGGTCGACGAGATCGTCGAACGCGCCGAGGCGGAGGGGCGCCTGGCCCGGAAGGTGCAGGCCGAGGGCGCCGGGCACTCGCCCCAGGTCGACCCGCTGCTCCCCGAACTGCGCGAAGTGCTGGCCGAGGTCGGCGCCGAACGCGGTACCCCCCTGGCCGAAGGCATCAAGCTCTACACAACGGCTCTCGACGATCCCCGCACCCTCCTCGACCCCGCCGCCCCGCACGCCGAGGCGGGGCTCGGGGCTTCCTACTGGGCGGCGAACCTGCGGAACGCGGTCCGGCTCACGGACGCGGTGGCGGCGGCGGCCGAGGACGGGTTCCGGACGTTCGTCGAGGTCAACGCGCACCCCATCCTCGCGCACGCCGTCGGGGAGACCCTGGAGGGGACGGGCGCGCTCGTCACCCACACGCTCAAGCGGGCGCCCAAGGGCCAGGAAACCGACGACACCCTGACCTTCCACGGGCAGCTCGCGACCCTGGCCGCGCACGGCCATCCGATCGCCGCGCCCGCCGACGGCCGGATCATCGACGTCCCGCGGTCGCCGTGGCGGCACGAGCGCCACTGGGTCGACCTTTCGGCACGCACCTCCGGAGGACGGGACGAACACCCTCTCCTCGGTGCGCATGTGGAGATGCCCGGCGAAGAGCGGCACGCGTGGCGCGCGGACGTGGGCCTCGCCGCCCAGCCGTGGCTCTCCGGGCGGACCGTCCACGGGCTGCACACGCTTCCGGCCGCGGCGTTCGCGGAGATGGCGCTCGCCGCCGGGGCGAGCGCGCTCGGCACCGAGGACGTCCGCGTCAACAGCCTGTGGATGGAACGCCCGCTCGCCCTCGCCGGCCACACGACCGTGACGACGACGTTCACCGAGGCGGAGCAGCGCGTCGAGGTGCACGCACTGACCCCCGCCGGAACCTGGGTGCGCGTGGCCAGCGCCGACGTAGGCGAAGATCACCGCGCCCCGGCCGCACCCGGCACGCCCGCCGAGGGTCCGGGTGCCGCTGTGGAGGTCGCGGCCGCTGAGCGGGGCAGCCGCCATTACCGGCTGCATCCCGAGGTGTTCGGTCGTTGCCTGGACGTCCTGGCGGGCGAGGCGGCGGCCGTCGCCGAAGGGACGTGGCTGGCCGAGACCATCGGCAGCCTGCGGGTGTCCGGGCCGACGCATCGCGGCGGACACGTCCGGGCGACCGTCACCCAGGACGACGAAGGGATGACGGGGTCGGTTCTGCTTCTCGCGGCGGACGGGGAGGTGCTCGCCGAGGCCACGGGGATCGTCCTCCGCGGCGTCGAGCGCCACGACGTTCCCGTCCCCGTCGCCGACAAGCTCGTCGAACTCGTCTGGGACGAGGCCCCGCTCCCCGAAGCGGACACCGGCGGAAGCGGCACCTGGCTGGTGCTGGCCGATGAGGAGGACGCGCTCGCCGGTGCGGTCACCGCCGACCTGGACAGGCGCGGGCGGCGGGTCGTCCGGCATCTGCTGACCAACCGGCCGCCGGACGACCACCCGGCGATGGACGAGCCGGTCGACGGCGTCGTGCTCGTCCCGTCCGCGGATCTCGTCGACGAGGACCTGGTCCTGGCCGTCGCCGGTGTGAGCCGTTCGCTCCCGGACGGCCCCCGCATGTACGTCGCGACGCAGAGAGCGGTCCCGGTCGGGGACGGGGAGCCGGGCGAGCCCGGCCACGGGTTCGTCAGCGCGCTCACCAGGGTTCTGGCGTTCGAACGCAGCGTCCAGAAGGCCACGCATGTGGACGTCGACCGTCCCGCCGATCTGGTCGCGGAACTCCTGAGCGACCATGAAGCGCGCGAGGTCGCCTGGCGCGGCGGCGTGCGTCATGTGGCGCGGCTGGCGCAGGCCGCGCTGCCCGAGCCGGACGCGAAACCGAAGCGGATCGTCCGGCGCGGCGGCGCCTACGTGATCACCGGCGGGTACGGCGGGATCGGGCTGGTCACCGCGCGGCTGCTGGCCGAACGCGGCGCGGGACGCATCGTCCTGTCCGGCCGCGGCGGGCCCGACGCCGACGCCGAGAAGGTGATCGCCCGCCTGCGCGAGGACGGCGTGGACGTCGGCGTCGTGCTCGGCGACATCGCCGAGCCGGGCACGGCGGAACGCCTCGTCAAGGTCGCGCAGGAGGGCGGCGTCCGGCTGCGCGGCGTGGTGCACGGCGCGGGCGCCATCGACGACCGGCTGATCGCCGACCTCGGCGCCGATGATCTCCACAGGGTGTGGACGGCGAAGGTCGAGGGCGCGCGGCGGCTCAGCGAGGCCACCTGGGATCTCGACCTCGACTGGTGCGTCATGCACTCGTCGGCCGCGGCGCTGCTCGGCTCGCCCGGCCAGGCCGCCTACGCCGCCGCGAACGCCGCGATCGACGCGCTGATGGCGTACCGGCGGGCACACGGCCGCCCCGGAACCACCATCAACTGGGGCACATGGTCACAGGTCGGCGGTGCCGCCGACACGTCGGTCACCGTCATCGACCCGATCAGCCCGGCGGAGGGCTCCGAGGCGCTGGAGGCGCTGCTCGCCCACAACCTGCCGGCGACGGGCGTGCTGCGCTTCGACCCCGCCACGGCGGTCGCGCTGTTCCCCGAGATCCGCACCATGCCGTACTTCGCCGCGCTCACCGAGGCCGCCGACGACGCCGGGGCCGCGGACGCGGGCGACTGGCCCGGCGTGGAGGCGCTCAAGGACGTCGCCCCCGCCACCGCCCGCAAGATGATCGCCGCGCAGGTCAGGCACCGGATCGCGGCAGTCCTCGGCTTCGACCCGCAGCGCCTCGACCCGGCCGTCCCGCTCACCGACCTCGGCCTCGACTCCCTCATCGCGGTGAGGATCAAGAGCGGTGTCGAGCACGATCTCGGGCTGACCGTACCCGCGTCGGTGCTGCTCCAGGGCGCGAGCGTCAACGTCTTCGAGGAATGGGCCGCAGGCGAGCTGGGCCTGTCGGACGCCCCGCCCCCGGCGGCGCCCGCGGTGTCCAACGCCGAAGCCGGATACGTCATGCCGCGCGACGCCGCCGAGCGCCTCGCCGTCCGCCTCTTCGAGGACGTCCTCGGCCTCGACCGCGTCGGCGTCACCGCCGACTTCTTCACCGAACTCGGCGGCCAGGACCACCAGGCCGACCAGATCGTCGCCAGGGTCACGACCGAACTCGGCGCCGAGGTGACCCGCGGTGAGCTGTTCGAGGTGCCCACCGCCGAGAACGTCGCCGAGTACATCCGGGCCGCCGACGAGGAGGCCGCGCGGCAGACCGTCCGCCCGCTGAAGCACTCCGGCGGCCGCCGCCCGATCTTCATCGCGCATCCGGCGGGCGGCACCACCGCGTGCTACCGCCAGCTCATCGACCTGCTCGGCGACGACCAGCCCGTGTACGGGCTGGAACGGTTCGAGGACGCTCCGTCCGTCGAGGAACGCGCCGCCCGCTACGTCCAGCACCTCCTGGAGGTGCAGCCCGAGGGCGCGTTCCGGCTCGGCGGCTGGTCGTTCGGCGGCGTCCTCGCCTACGAGACCGCGCGGCAGCTCACCACCGCCGGGCGCGAGGTCGAGTTCGTCGCGCTGTTCGACGCGGGCCTCCCGCTCGCCGTGGACGACGAGTCCGACACGCTCGCCCGCCGGTTCTCCGCGTTCGCCGACTACATCAACGAGACGTACGGCCTGGACGTCACCCTCACCTACGAGGAACTGTCCGGGCTGGACGAGGAAGCGCAGTTCGCGCTGGTCATGGAGCGCGCGGCCCCGCTCGTGGACTACATCCCGCCGGCGGCCCTCACGCACCAGCTCACGTCCCACCAGGACACCCGAACCCTGGAGGCGTACCAGCCCGAGCCGTACGACGGCAGGGTCATCCTCTACTACGCGCCCGAGGAAACCCCCTGGGCCGTCCGTGATGCCCGCTACGTGCTCGACGGGACCAACGGTTTCGGCGGGCTCTGCTCCGACCTGGAGATCGTCACGATCCCCGGTGTGCACCACCTCAACCTGCTGGACCCGCCCGGTGTGGACGTCCTCGCCGCACACCTGGAGGGCCGGCTCGCAGGACGGCACGAGCACGACGACGCCGCCCCTGCCCCGACCACAACGTCGAACCCGGCCCGCTGAGGGCCGCCCCCGAACCCCGTCGTTCCACGGAGGATCCCCCCATGGCCCAGCACGGCTCGTCCCACGATCTGCTCGACGCCGTACGTTCCGGCGCAAGCGGCCCCGAGCTGCAGGAGATCGATCTGCCGACCCGTTTCCGCGCCGCGTTCACCCGCAAGGACGAGGTCGGGATCTTCGAGGGACAGACCGACAAGGACGTGCGGCGCTCCATGCACGTCGACGAGGTCGAGATGCCCGAACTCGCCCCCGACGAGGTCGTCGTCGCGGTGATGTCCGCCGCGATCAACTTCAACACCGTCTGGTCGGCGATCTTCGAGCCCGTCCCCACGTTCGCGTTCCTGGAGAAGTTCGGCCGCCAGGGCTGGTACGGCGCCCGGCACGACCTGCCGTACCACATCCTCGGGTCGGACGGCTCCGGCGTCGTCGTCCGCACCGGCGCCGGCGTGAAGAGCTGGAAGGTCGGCGACAAGGTCGTCCTGTCCCCGTCCTACGTGGACGAGGAGGACCACGGCTCCTACGACGACGGCATGATGAGCGAGACCCAGCTCGCCTGGGGCTTCGAGACGAACTTCGGCTCCCTCGGCGAGTACTGCATCGTCAAGGCGAACCAGCTCATCCCCAAGCCCGCCCACCTCACCTGGGAGGAGGCGGGCTCCAACACCCTGTGCGCCGGCACCGCCTACCGGATGCTCGTCGGGACGCACGGCGCCCGCATCAAGCAGGGCGACGTCGTCCTGATCTGGGGCGCGACCGGCGGCCTCGGCTCGTTCGCGACGCAGCTCGTCAAGAACGGCGGCGGCATCCCGGTCGGTGTCGTCTCCTCCGACGAGAAGGCCGACATCGTCCGCTCCCAGGGCTGCGAGAACGTCATCAACCGCAACGACCTGAACCTCGGCGAGCAGGGCCTGCGCCACCCCAAGGCCGGACGCGTCCTGGGCGAGGCGATCCGCGGCCTCGTCGGCGAGGACCCGGGCATCGTCTTCGAGTACCTCGGCCGTGAGACGTTCGGCGCGTCCGTCTACGTCACCAAGCGCGGCGGCAAGGTCGTCACCTGCGGCTCGTCCACGGGCTACAAGCACGAGTACGACAACCGCTTCCTCTGGATGCGCCTCAAGAGCATCATCGGCTCGCACGGCTTCAACTACCACGAGGCCGTCGAGGTCAACCGCCTCATCAGCCTCGGCATGATCCACCCGACGCTCTCGAAGGTCTTCCCGCTGGAGGAGGCCGGCGACGCGACCCGCGCCGTCCAGACCAACCAGCACGTCGGCAAGGTCGCCGTCCTGTGCGGCGCCACCGGCGAGGGCCAGGGCGTGGACAACCCGGCCCTCCGCGAACGCATCGGCGAGGACCGCCTGAACCTCTACCGCCGCTGAGCATCCGACCGGGCCCGGCGGATCGCCCCGCCGCGCTCCGGTCATGGCCCCACTGTCGACACCCGCGCTACGGGGCTTGAGCAGCAACCGAACGGCCAGTCACGTCAGGGAGCCGGGCAGGCGTCTCTTGCCGTGACTGGCCGTTCTGATGCGGGCGACGTCAGATCCAGCACCATGCCGATACAGCAAGTTTTCGTGCAGTTCCGGCCAGTGCTCGGGCAGTCTCGACTCACCACGTGCGCAACCCGTCTCACCCGCCTGCTCAGCCGTTCGCACAGAAGGGCACTTACATGAGGTCCACCCGCCGCCGTGACCGGCCGCCGCCGAGCACCGGCACCTCGGAGAAGGACGTACTGCTCGGCTTCCTCGACTACTTGCGCGCCGGCATGGCGGCCAAGGTCGAGGGCGTGCCGGAGCCGCAGGTCCGCACGCCCGGTGTCGCGTCGGGCACCAACCTGCTGGGTCTGGTCAACCACCTCGCCCACGTGGAACGTTCCCTGTTCCTCGGCGAGCACGTCGCCGACTGGCAGGCCACCTTCGCCGCGGCTCCCGGCGACACCGTCGACGACGTCCTGGCCGCCTACCGCGACGCGGCCGCCCGGTCAAACACGGTCGTCCGCGCCGCCTCCGACCTGACCGCCACCGTCGCCCGCCCGGCGTCCCGGCCGCAAGGACCGTCCCTGCGGTGGGCGCTCACGCACATGATCGAGGAAACGGGACGACATGCCGGCCACGCCGACATCCTGCGCGAACTCATCGACGGAACCACGGGCCGCTGAAGGCCGTACGGATGCTGCTCAGGCCCCGCCACACGACGGAACCGCCCGCCCCTCCACGGACGTGGACGGGCGGGCGGTTCGCGTTGCCGTGCTGTCAGGCGGTGACCAGCTTGGCGTAGATGATGACGTTGTCCTTGTAGTGGCCCGACTCGGGGTCGAACGCACCCCCGCAGGTCACGAGCCGCAGGGACGCGTGGTCCAGTGAGGCTGCGAACACCTGCTTGTGCGGGAAGGCGTTCTTGTCCACGCGCTGCTTCTTCTCGACAGCGAACGTGGCGGTGGTGCCGTCCTTGCGCGCCACCTTGATCTGGTCCCCGGTGTTGAGTTCCTTCAGCCGGTAGAAGACGGCGTTCTTGCCGTGGGCGTCGACGTGGCCGAGGAGGACCGACGGCCCGATCTCGCCCGGCGTGACGCCCTCCTTGTACCAGCCGACCAGGTTGGGCTTGCTCAGCGGCGGTTCCTCGACGCGACCGTTGGGCAGCAGCCCGATGTCGCTGATGGGCGCCGACACGCCGATCTTCTCGATGGCGATCTTCGTTGGCTGCGAGTGGGTCAGCGGCGCGGACGCCGCCGCCGCGGTGGTACCGGCGGAGGCGCTCGCCGAGGGGCTCCCCTCGGCGGTGCCGCCGTCCTCGCTCCCGCAGCCACTCAGTAGCAGTCCGGTGAGCAGCGCGCCGGCCGCCACGCCCATGGCGCGGCGACCGGCGGCCGTTGCTGAGAGTTCAGGCAACTTACGAACGCTCCTGAGCCGTCCGGCGCCGCAGCGCCACCGCGCCCAGGCCGAGGAACGCGATCGCGCCCCAGGCGGCGGCCGCCATCGGCGAGCCGCCGTTGTTCAGCGTGCTGCCGTCACCGGTGTTGATCGGGCCGGTGGGGACCTTCGGCGTCTTCGGCGTCATGTTGTTGCCGCCGCCGTTGCCGTTGCCGTTCCCGTCGTCCTTCGCCGGGCTGGTGCTGTACTTGACCGAGCCGAAGCCCTTGCAGACCACCGTGACGTTGGTCGGGTCGGGCAGGCTGCTCTTGAACGTTCCGGTGGCGCCCCAGGTGTTCTCACCGGTCTTCTTCGCCGGGAGCGGGTTCTGGGTGTAGCCGTTGCCGGTGATGGTCACCGTGCTCGGGCAGATCACCTTGAAGGTCGTCTTCTCACCCGGCGCGACGCGGGTGGTGGACAGCTTCACCTTGTCGTAGCCGAACTTGAAGCCGGGCTGCGGGTCCGGGTTCTCGGACGACGCGGCGACCTTGAGCGGCAGGTCCATCGTCAGCTTGTTCTGGTCGGCGTCGTGGCAGGTGACCTTGTAGGGGTAGGTCTGGCCCGCCTTCAGCTGCCTGCTGTCGAAGGTCTTGACCGGGCCGCTCGTCCACAGGTCGCCCTTACGGGTGAAGGTCACCGGCTGGGCGAAGACGATGGTGCCGCCGTGGGCGAGCACCGGCTTGCTCTCAGCGTTACAGCCGGACACGTTGACCGTGATGGCCGAGCCCGCGGTGAACGGGTTCGGGTTCGCCACGACCTTTCCGTCGGCGAGTGCAGGGCCCGCCATCCCAAGCACCAGTGCTCCGGCGGCGACTCCCGCCGCGGCCAGCCGGGTTGAGCGCATTGCGTTTCTCCTCTGATCGGGGAACTCTCCGTGTCTCTCCGGCGAGAATCACACTCAGCGATGGCGGGGGATGCCGCGCTCAGGCAGCAAACATGGCAGGTGTGCTCGCGGTACGAGGGGGTCGGGGAGACATAAGAGAACGATTGAGGCAGCAGTGTAGTGAGAACTCCTTCCGGCGCAACCCAAAGAAGGGGGAAACAGCAGGTGAATGACCGATCGCGGTCACTCAGGGGATTGAGTTAACCACCCGCAATGGGTGAGCGACCCCCTCATTGAGAGATGCCGAAAAGCGCTCTGACCAGCACGAACACCGCCCGGCACCGCTGCTGCCGCGACCGCGTCGTCCCAGGTGAGGACACCTGTGGCACCCGCGCGCAAGAGTTCAGAAGATGCAAAAGAACACACCGACCGTCCTCGTCTGGCCGATGCGGATGGTCACCCCAATGTGTGAAGTCGATCACAGCGGGTCAATCCGCGGAACCGGAATCAGTCACGGTGCGTCATCGCCCGCCGGGCGCGAGAACGGTTCGCGTCCATGTTGCGTAACGTAACCATGCGCTCTCCCGAGATTGTTCTCCCGATACGCTCAAATGGCCGAGCGAACACCGCAAGGATTCAACCGAGGCGATCAACGCGCTGTTGTGAATTTCCCCGGAAGCCATGAGCGCCGTCCCGCACATGGCGCAGAGGGGCCGGCGGAGGCAGCGCGGCCGGTGCACCCGGGGGAACGCCCACCGGCCCCGCCACCTCCTCCCC
>NZ_SMKK01000254.1 GCF_004348425.1 Actinomadura sp. 7K507 | reverse complement strand
GCGTAGTGGTGGGCGAGGAACTCGGCCTTGTAGGTGGCCATGTCCACGTTGACGGGGCAGTCGCTGCGGCAGCCCTTGCACGCCAGGCACAGGTCCAGCGCGTCGAGGACGTCCCGCGAACGCCACCCGCCGCGCCGAGCCCGGCCTCGCGGACCCGCCAGAGCCGCTCCTCCTCGGCGGGGTCGTGGACGAACGTGCGGCCCGGCCCCGAGGACGGCGAGCGACTGGTGCGCCGGGACGGGGAACAGCCGGACCTCGGCGCGCAGGACGGTGACGAGGGTGGATTCCGAGCCGACGAGGGCGCGGGCCACGTCGAAGTTCTTCTCCGGCAGCAGCGAGTCGAGGTTGTAGCCGGACACGCGGCGCGGGATGTCCGGGTAGCGGGTGCGGATGAGCTCCATGCCGTCGTCGCGCAGCCCGCGCAGCGCCCGGTAGATCTCGGCGCGCCGCCCGCCCCCGGCCTGGATCCGGTCGTACTCCTCGGCGGTCTCCCCCACCCACATGCGCGGCGCGCGGAGGCGTCGACGGAGACAGCGCGCGGCAGTACTTGGACCAGTCGATGACGACGGCCTCGTTGACGCAGTGCCCGGCGAGGCTGCTGGTAGTTGGACGAGTCGTGGGCGTAGGCGGCGCGGGACCCGGGATCGAACCGGATCTCGCCGTCCACCCGGCCGGCGAGATCGCGCCGGAACGCGCTCCCGCCGGCGGCCGCGGCGCCGGCCGCGGCCGGCTCGTCGTCTGGTTCCCTCCGCCGCAACAGCCATGCCGGGACGCTTACCCGGGCCCGGGCCTTCAATCGCCCCGCACAGAACGTCCCCGCACCGGCCTGTCAGGCCGGTGCGGGGACGCCGGGTGCGGTGCCGTCAGGCGTCGCGGCGCTTGAGGAGGAACGCGGCGAGCGCGAGGAGGCCGAACGTCCAGATCGCGAAGACGCCGAATCCCTGCCAGGGCGACAGCAGGTCGTTCTCTCCCTGCTGTGTGCTGGTGATCAGGTAGCCCGCCTCCGAGGGCAGGTACCCGTAGACGTAGTCGCCGATCTTGCCGGGCAGCAGCATGGCCAGCGGCCCCACCACGAGCACCAGCCCGATCACGCCGGTGATGGCGCCGGCGGTGTGCCGGACGATCGCGCCGACGGCCAGGGAGAACAGGCCCAGCATCGCCAGGTAGAGGCCGCCGCCGATGACGGCGCGCAGCACGCCGTCGTCGCCGAGGGACACCGCGACCTTGTCGCCGAGGATCGCCGTGCCGAGGTAGAACGACGTGAACGACACCACGAGTCCGGCGGCCAGGGTGATCACGGAGAACACCAGGGCCTTGGCCCACAGCATCGGCAGCCGCCGCGGCACCGCCAGCAGGCTGGCGCGGATCATGCCGGTGGAGTACTCGGAGGAGATCACCATGACGCCGAGCACGCAGACGACCAGCTGGCCGAAGAACCCGCTGCCGAGGATGAAGCTGACCGGGTCCGCGACGATCATCGCCCGGTCCGATTCGGGGGTGTCGTTCCACGTCGCGGAGATCAGGCCCACGAGCAGGCCGGTGAACCCGAGGCTCAGGCCGACCAGCAGGATCAGCGACCACAGGGTGGAGCGGACCGTGCGGATCTTGGTCCATTCGGCGACCAGGAGCCGCCCGAAGCCGGGCCGCCGGTGGGCGGTGGGGTCGCCGCCCGGCCGCGCGGCGGGTTCGGCGGTGGCCGCGCTCATCGGGCCTCCCCCTTCCCGGCGGAGCCGGCCGCGGGGGCGGCGGCGGGCGGGACTCCGGGCACGGGCGGCGCGGACGCGTCGTACTCGACGCTCTCCCGGGTCAGTTCCATGAACGCTTCCTCCAGGGAACCGCGCGTCGGGGTCAGCTCGTGCAGGACGAGTCCCTGCGCGGCGGCGAGTTCCCCGACGCGGGGCGCCTCCATGTTGGTGACGCTGAGCAGCGCGTCGCCATCGGGCCGGACCTTGGCGCCGTCGGCGGCCAGGACCTCGCCGAGCCGCGCGGCGTCGGGGCTGCGGACGATCACGGTCTGCTCGGTGCTGCGCTCGACGAACTCCTCGGTGGAGCAGTCGGCGATGAGCTTGCCGCGCCCGATGACGATGAGGTGCTCGGCGGTGACGGCCATCTCGTTCATGAGGTGGCTGGAGACGAACACGGTCCGTCCCTCGGCCGCGAGATTCTGCATCAGGGTGCGGATCCAGACGATGCCCTCGGGGTCGAGGCCGTTGACGGGCTCGTCCAGGATCAGCACCGACGGGTCGCCGAGGAGGGCGGCGGCGATGCCGAGCCGCTGGCCCATGCCGAGGGAGAAGCCGCCGGCGCGCTTGCGGGCAACGCCGGACAGGCCGACGAGGTCGACGACCTCGTCGACGCGCTTCTTGTCGATGCCCTGCGTCTGGGCGAGGAACAGCAGGTGGCTGTAGGCGCTGCGGCCGGTGTGGATGGCCTTGGCCTCCAGCAGCGCGCCGACGGTGCGCAGCGGCGCGGGCAGGTCCTTGTAGTGGACGCCGTGGATGCGGGCATCACCGTTGCTCGGCCGGTCGAGGCCGAGGAGCAGCCGCATGGTGGTCGACTTCCCGGCGCCGTTCGGGCCGAGGAATCCGGTCACCCGGCCGGGAGCGACGGTGAAGGACAGATCGTCCACGGCGGTCTTTTCGCCATAGCGTTTGGTGAGGTTCTCCGCCTCGATCATGCACACATCCTGGTATCTCACTAACGAACATTGTGACCAGGAAACACGTTAGTGCCCGCAGCGCGGGTAACGGTTCCTCCCTGAGGTGGACCCGCCTACTTCCTCCGCAGGGGGCGCGGCCTGGCGGGCGGGTCCTCCTGGGGCGGCCGGGGCGGGCCGCGCGCCGCGCGGCGCACTTATTGACGATTTGCCAATAAGTGGGCGAGGATGACCGGGCAGTTCCGACCGCCGGGAGGTCCCCGTGCCCGCCACTCCGCAGATCCCCGCACCGGAGCGCCTCGCCGAACGGCTCGCCGAACGGGACGTGCTGCGCGCCCTCGCCGCCGAGCCGCTCATCGGCCTCGGCGCCGGCCGCGCCCTGCTGATGCAGCTCGCGCACCCGGGGGTGGCGGCCGGCGTCGCCGAGCACAGCGACTTCGCCGACCGCCCGCTGGCCCGGCTGTTCGGGACGCTGGACTTCCTGCTGATCGTCACGTTCGGGACGCCCGAGGAGGTCGGGCGGATCGCCGCGAAGGTCCGCGGCATCCACGCCACCGTCCGCGGCGACGGCTACAGCGGCAACGACCCCGACCTGCAGATGTGGGTGAACGCGACCCTCATCGACACGGCCCTGCACATCTACGAGCACGTCATGCGGCCCGGCGACGACGAGCCCGACCTGGCCGCGGAGTACTACCGCCAGTCGCGCATCGTGGCCGAGGTGCTCGGCTGCCCGCTGGAGTCGCAGCCCGCCGACCTGGCCGAGTTCCGCGCCTACATGGCCGAGACGCTCGCCGCGCTGGAGGTGACCGACGCGGCCCGCGAGGTCGCCGCCGCCGTCCTGTGGCCCCGCAAGCTGCGCGTCCTGGCGCCCGGGCTGGCGGTGTTCCGCCTGATCACGGCGGCGCTGCTGCCCGAGCCGCTGCGCGAGCGGTTCGGGCTGCCGTGGACGCACAACCGCCGCCGCGTGTCGGACCTGCTGCTGCGCACGGCCACCGACCTGCACCACCTGACGCCCGGTGTGCTGCGCCGCCCGCCCCAGCCGATCCTGATGAGGCTGGCGAGCCACCGCGTGAACCGCACGCTGTCGGCGCGCCGCTCCCGCCGCCGCGCCCGCGGCTGACCCGCGCAACCCGGAGGCCACCGATGCTGGGCGTCTACGCCGACCTGCCCTGGTCGTACGCGGCCGGGGCGGGAATCGCGCTGGCCGCCGCCCACCAGCTGCGCGGCGCGGGCCCCCCGCCGCGTCCCGCCCGGGGCGTGACGGGCCGCTACCTCCTGCTCGCGATGGCCTACGGCGCGGTCGTGTTCGTCCCGGCGAGCCTGCTGGTGGCGCACCGGTACCCGCAGTGGGCGACGCTCCAGTACGGCGACGGCGTCCCTCTGGCGCGCCTGGCGGCGGCGGAGCTGGCGCTCACGGCCGCGGGTTTCCTGGTGACCCGGCTCCTGCTGGCCGCGGGACGGACCCGCTGGGCGGCCAGCCAGGTGATCTTCGGGTGCCTGGTGATGTGCGTGGCCGTCGTGCACGGGCCGGACGGCGACGGCTGGAAGCGGTTCCTGTCGCGGGACCGCGCCGCCTTCGCCGATTTCCCGGAGTTCCAGACCGTCGCCGACGCGGGGGCCATCGCCGGGCACGCGGCCGTCTTCCTGACCTCCGGCCTCGCCGTCACCCTCTACCTCACCGGCGCGGTGACGCTCGGCGTCCTCGGCCTGATCATGGGCGTGCTGCACCAGTTCGGGCTCACCGACGCGGGCG
Organism: Actinomadura sp. 7K507; assembly: GCF_004348425.1. Lineage (GTDB taxonomy): Bacteria > Actinomycetota > Actinomycetes > Streptosporangiales > Streptosporangiaceae > Spirillospora. The sequence goes on along the minus strand of NZ_SMKK01000254.1, from coordinate 8,618 downwards.
CCGACGGCCCGGGGCCGCTGCGGGCCGCGTTCGCCGCGGCCGTCACCGGCGCCGGCGTCGCCGCCGTCGCGGCACTGGTCTCGCTGCTGGTGCACGGCGTCGGCTGGGTCGCGGCCGCCGCGGTCGCTCCGGTGCTGCTGGTGGCGGTCGCAGCACGCGGCGCCTACGCCACCGTCCTCATCGACGACCTCGCGCTGCCCGCCGATCACCCCACCGACGAGTAGGCCACCACCCCGCGCCGCATGGAGTCCATCGCGCGGCGGGCGGTCTTGCGGATGTGGCTGTTGGGCGGGGCGGCGTCGGCGACCTGGCCGAGCAGGTCGAGGAGCTGCTTGACGGCACGGACGAAGTCCCCCGCCGTCATGTCGCTCTCGAGGAGGACCTCGTCCAGGTCGTCGCCCTTCGCCCACCGGTACGCCGTCCACGCGAACCCGAGGTCGGGCTCGCGCAGGAACGACACGCGGTTGTCGCGTTCGACGGCGTCCAGCTCGCCCCACAGCCGCACCATCGCCGCCAGGGCGTCCTGCGCCGGACCGTTCGGCGTGCGCGGCGGTGTGGCGTCGTCGGGCTGCCGCGACTCGTACACCAGCGCGGACACGCACGCGGCCAGCTCGGCGTGGCCGAGCTTCTCCCACAGGCCCTCGCGCAGGCTCTCCGCGGTGAGCAGGTCGAGCTCGTTGTAGATGCGGCCCAGGCGGCGCCCCTCCTCGGTGACCGAGTCGCCGTCCAGGTAGCCGAGCTGCTGCAGGACGCCGCAGACCCGGTCGAACGTCCGCGCGATGACCTGGGAGCGGCCCTCGACGCGGCGCCGCAGCTGCTCGGTCTCGCGGTCGAGGCGGTGGTACCGCTCGGCCCACCGGGCGTGCTCCTCGCGCTGGTCGCAGCCGTGCACGGGGTGGCCGCGCAGGTCCGCGCGCAGCCGGGTGATCTCCGCGTCGTCGGCCGCGGCGGAGTCGGCCCGGGACCGCTTGCGCTCCCGCACCTCGTCGGGGACCTTGTTGCGCAGCGTGGACGCCAGGTCGCGGCGATCCTGCGGGTTGCGGGGGCTGAACGACTTGGGGATGCGGACGCGGTCGACGGGCTCGACGGCGCGGGGGAAGTCCTGGATCGACAGCCGCTGCACCGACCGGTTCACCGTCAGCACCAGCGGCGCGGGCCCGTCGGAGCGGCGGCCGACACCGGGGTCCAGGACGACCGCGAGGCCGGAGCGCCGCCCGGACGGGACGATGATGACGTCGCCGGGCCGCAGGTGCTCCAGGGACCTGGCGGCCTCGGCGCGGCGGGCGCCGGCCCGCTCCCGCGACAGCTCGGCCTCACGGTCCGACAGGCGGCGGCGCATCGCCGCGTACTCCATGAAGTCCCCGAGGTGGCACTCGGCGGCCTTGGCGTACCCGTCGAGGGCCTCCTCGTTCTTGTGCACCTGCCGGGCCAGGCCGACGACGGCGCGGTCGGCCTGGAACTGCGCGAACGACTCCTCCAGCAGCGTGCGGGCGCGTTCGATGCCGACGGCGCCGACGAGGTTGACGGCCATGTTGTACGACGGCCGGAAGCTGGAGTTCAGCGGGTAGGTGCGGGTGCCGGCCAGGCCCGCGACCGACGCCGGCTCCACCTTCGGGCCCCACACCACGACGGCGTGGCCCTCCACGTCGATGCCGCGCCGCCCGGCGCGGCCGGTGAGCTGCGTGTACTCGCCGGGGGTGAGGTCGACGTGCGCCTCGCCGTTCCACTTGTCGAGCTTCTCGATCACCACGGTGCGGGCGGGCATGTTGATCCCGAGCGCGAGCGTCTCCGTCGCGAACACCGCCTTGGTCATCCCGCGGGTGAACAGCTCCTCGACGATCTCCTTGAACGTCGGCAGCATCCCGGCGTGGTGCGCGGCGACGCCGCGCTCCAGGGCGGCGAGGAAGTCGCCGTACCCGAGGATCCGCAGGTCCTCGGGGGAGATGTCGGCGGTGCGCAGCTCGGCGTGGGCGCGGATCTCCTCCGCCTCCTCCTTGGAGGTGAGGCGGATCCCGGCGTGCAGGCACTGCAGGACGGCGGCGTCGCAGCCGGCGCGGCTGAAGATGAACGTGATCGCCGGCAGCAGCCCGGCGCGTTCCAGCCGCTCGATCACGTCGGGCCGCGGCGGCGGCCGGAACCGCTGCGGGCGGGCCTCGCGGCGGCGCCCGGTCCGGCGCCCCTGGTTGACCTTGGCGCGGCGGACCTCCTCCACCGCCATCCGGGTGAGCTGCGGGTTCAGCCGGGCCCGGTCCTTCTCCTTGCCGGTGTCGACGAACAGGTCGTACATGCGCGTGCCGACCAGCATGTGCTGGAACAGCGGGACGGGACGGTGCTCGTCCACGATCACGGCCGTGTCGCCGCGCACCTCCTTCAGCCATTCGCCGAACTCCTCGGCGTTGCTGACCGTCGCCGACAGCGCCACGATCCGCACCGAGTCCGGAACGTGGATGATCACCTCTTCCCAGACGGCGCCGCGGAACCGGTCGGCGAGGTAGTGCACCTCGTCCATCACCACGAACGCCAGCCCGGCGAGGGTCTGCGAGCCCGCGTACAGCATGTTGCGCAGGACCTCGGTCGTCATCACCACGATCGGGGCCTCGCCGTTGACGCTGTTGTCGCCGGTGAGCAGCCCCACCTTCTCGGGCCCGTAGCGGCGGACGAGGTCGGCGTACTTCTGGTTCGACAGCGCCTTGATCGGCGTGGTGTAGAAGCATTTGGTGCCGCCGCTGAGCGCGAGGTGGACGGCGAACTCCCCCACCACCGTCTTGCCCGACCCCGTCGGCGCGGCGACCAGGACGCCGCTGCCGCCCTCCAGCGCCTTGCACGCCTCGATCTGGAACGGGTCCAGCTCGAAGTCGTACAGGGTGCGGAAGTCCAGCAGGGCCGGGCCGCTTCCCGCGGTGCGCCTGCGGTAGTCGGCGTACCGCCGGGCCGGGCTCTGCCCGGCCGGGGTCGTGTCGGGGGAGGTCATGCCTTCGAGCCTACGGTTTCGACCGGCCCGATTCCCAATCGGAAACCGCCGCCACGCCGGGACGACAGGGCAGGAAAGCGCACGCCGGCCGGGCGGACCGGCCGGCGGCGGCGGGACGGGCGGTGGCGGTCAGCCGGTGCGGCCGCCCTTCTCCAACTCGGCGTCGATGGCCTCCAGGTCCAGCGGGGACGCCTCGTCGTCCGACAGCTCCGCGTACCGGTCGTGCTTGGCGCGGCGGCGGTCGTTCAGGAACGCCAGCAGCGCCGCGACCTCGAACAGCAGCACGGTCGGCAGCGCGAGCGCGAGCATCGTGAACGGGTCGGCGCTGGGGGTGGCGACCGCCGCGAACACGAAAATCCCGAAGAGGATCATCCGCTGGGACTTGCGGATCCGCTCCGAGCTCAGCACCCCGGCCAGGTTCAGGACCACCACGAACAGCGGGAGCTCGAACGTCAGCCCGAACACCAGCAGCAGCGTCAGCACGTAGCCGAGGTAGCTGTCGACGGTGATCAGCGGCAGGACGTCGTCGGCGAGGAACCCCAGGAAGATCGCCAGGCCCTTGTCAACGGTCACGTACGCCAGAACCGTGCCGACGAAGAACAGCGGCACCGCCGCGCCGAGGAACACGTACGTCCAGCGCCGCTCCCGCCCGTACAGGCCCGGCGCGACGAACGACCACAGCTGGTACAGCCAGACCGGCGCGGACAGGACCGCGCCGATGATGCAGGCGATCTTCAGCTTCAGGAAGAACGAAGAGAAGATCCCGTTGACGAACAGGGAGCATTCGTCCTTGTCCACCACATGGGACTGCGGCAGCGAGCAGTACGGCTGCTTGAGGAAGTCCCACACCGGGTCGAACAGCAGCCAGCCGATGACCGCGCCGACCACGAAGGCCAGGATCGCTTTGACCAGCCGGTTGCGCAGCTCACGGAGATGCTCCAGGAGGGGCATGCGGCCATCGGGGGAGGCATCGCGCCTGCTCGGCTTCATCGTCGGCATTCAGGCTCGCTCGGGGGTCGGAGATCGGTCGCGCGGCCGGCGGTCAGCCGCCGTCACGCATCCGGGCGGGGTCCGACACCGGGACGCCCTGGATCGGCTCGCCGGAGCCGAGCGCGCCGCGGGAACGCTGCCCGCCGTCACCCGCCGGCTGGTCCTGACCGCGGTCCTGCGCCTGCGCCTGCTGGCCGTCCTGCGCGGACTTGCCGGGCTTGCCGTCGTCATCGTCGTCGTGCAGGCCCTTGGTCTCGGCCTTCAGGATCCGCGCCGACTTGCCCAGGGACCGCGCGAGCGTCGGAAGCTTCGCCGATCCGAACAGCAGAAGTACGACCGCCAGAATGATCAAAATCTCGGTTGTGCCAAGTCCAGCCATGTCATTCCTTCTCAGCAGGGGTGCTCAGGACGATCGTACGCCGTCTTCCGGCGCTTGTGGGACCCGCGTTTCCTCCATCCGCGAGACTTCATCGCGCAGCGACGAATGTTTGGGTTCCAGCCGCCGCCGGGTCCGCTCCAGTTCACGTCCGAACCGCCGCACGCCCAGCCACACCTTGAACGCGCACCAGGCGAGCACGGCCAGGCCGACGAGACCCAGCGACACCGACACCGCAACCCACGCCACCCCGCCACGGTAGCCGATCCGCTCACGCCATGCCGTAGCGGGCCAGCGCCCGCACCGCGTCCTCGCGGATCTCCGCCGCCAGCCGCGCGGGCGCCACGACGCGTCCCTGGTCGCCCAGCCGCAGCGCCAGACCCCGCACCCACCTGGTGTCGGGCGTGCGCAGCACGACCCGCAGCCGCCCCTCCCCCAGCTCCTCGACGCTCTCGCACGGGTAGTAGTCCGCGACCCACCGGCCCCGCGGCGTCAGGTCCAGCGTCACCGCCTCGTCCTGCGGCGACGGCCGGAACAGGCCGGCGTCCACGTCGATCGGCTCGGCGTCGTCCGGCACTCGCGCCGGCACGTCCAGCACCGCCAGGTCGGCGATCCGGTCCAGCTTGAACAGCCGCACCGCCTCCGCCCGCCGGCACCACCCCTCCAGGTAGGTGTTGCCCTCCACCACCAGCAGCCGCATCGGGTCGACGTCGCGCTCGGTGTTCTCGTCCCGCGCCGGGACGTAGTACGTCAGGTGCACGCGGCGGCCCCGCGCGATCGCGTCGCGCAGCGAGCCCAGGCCCGTGCGGCCCGGGTCGGCGGACCCGCCGCGGGCGTCCACCTCCACCGCGACCTGCCCCGCCACCGACGCCGCCGCGCCCGCCGCGCTCTCCAGCTTGGCGATCACCCGGCTCAGCGCGTCGCGGTCGTCCAGGTCCGGGATGCCCGCCAGCATCCGCAGCGCCACCAGCAGCGCCGACGCCTCGTCCACCTTCAGCCGCAGCGGCCGGGCGATCGACTCCGCCTCCGCCACCGTGATCTCCCCGCCCTCGTAGGACAGGTCGATCGGGCAGTACGGGTCCGGCGCCCGCAGCTCCACGCACCACAGCATGTTCAGGTCGTCGATCAGCTGCTTCTCGGTCACCCCGAACGCGGCCGCGGCCTCGTCCAGCGCCACCGAGTCGCGGCTCACCACGTACGGGACGAGCGCCAGCAGCCGCCCCAGCCGGTCCGTCGACGTCGCCGCCGGCCCCTTCGCGGTCGCCTTCGCGGTCACCGGCCGCTCACCGTCCCGTCCGTACCGTCTATCGCACCCGTCGCGCCCGTACCGTCCATCGCGTCCGCCCCCTGCTCCCCCGCGAGCACCGACTTCAGATGCTGGATCACCGCTTCCCGCAGGTCCGGCGGATCGAGCACCACCACGTCCGCCGCGAACCGCACCAGGTACGGCGCGAACCGGTCGGCGTCACGGAACGTCAGCGTCGCCTCGTCCCACCCGCCGCCGTCGGGCCCTTCCGGCGCGGGCCGCACGTCCCTGGCCCACCGCCGCGGCCCCTGCGCGGCGCCCGCCCGCAGCAGCACCGTCGCCGGGCGCGGCTCGCTCACCGGGTCGCCCCAGTCGAACGCGATGCGCCGCACGTCCACCCCGTCCGGGACGGTCACCGACCCGGCGGGCCCGTCCCCGGCCACGTCGCCGGCGATGCGGCTCAGCCGGAACACCCGCTGCTCGCCGCGGTCCCGGTCGAACCCGACCACGTACCAGCGGCCGCGGCGGCTCACCACGCCCCACGGCTCCAGATGCCGCCGCGCCACCGACGTCCGCCCGATCCCCCGGTAGTCGAACGCCACCGGCCGCCCGTCGCGGACCGCCTCCCACAGCGCCGGGAACGCCGGGTCCTGGGTGTCGACGCGCGGCTCGATCCCGATCGCCGCCGGCGCGTCGGTCTCCACCCCGGCCGCCCGCAGCTTCAGCAGCGCACCCGACGCCGCCTCCGCCATGCTCGCCCGCTGCCACACGCGCGCCGCCAGGCCCAGCACCGCCGCCTCGTCGGGCGTCAGATGGATGTCGGGCAGCTCGTAGGCCTGCGGCGGGATCCGGTACCCGATCTCCTCACCGCCGCCGCCCTGCTGGTCGCTGCCCACCTCCAGCGGTACGCCCAGCTCCCGCAGCTCTTCCTTGTCCCGCTCGAACATCCGCTTGAACGCCTCGTCGGAGTCCGGATAGCCGGGCACCGCACGCCGGATCTGCTCGGCCGTCAGATAGCGCCGGGTGGCGAGCAGGCAGACCACCAGATTGAGCAGGCGCTCGGTCTTGCGCCGCGACACTTCGTCACCACCTCTCCGCTCTCCGGCCGCCCCGGACCGCGTCACGCGGATCACGGCCGCTCCGGCCACGACCCGCCGTTCAGGACGCTACCGTTTCCCGGTGTGATCCGATGGCGCAAAGGCACAGTTGAGGACATCCGCCGCGAATGGCCCGGGGCGGTCGAGCTGAACGTCTCGATCGGGGGCGACGGCACGCACCGCGCCCTGGCCTACCCCGAACTCGTCGGACGGCCGGAACCGGGCGACACCGTCCTGCTCAACACTACGGCCTTGGCGATGGGCCTCGGCACCGGCGGCTACGCCATGGTCGTCGCGATCCCCGACCGGCTCCCGCCCGACCCGACCGGCCCCGGCCACCTCGTCAAGGCCCGCTACACGCCCCTCCAGGCCACCGTCCTCGGCGCCGACGAGCAGGACTCCCCCCACCACGAGGTCCTGCGCGACGCCGACTCGCTCGGCGGCATGCCCGTCATCGTCGCCGACCTGCACTCCGCGCTCCCGCCGATCCTCGCCGCGCTCCTCGCCGACCGGCCCTCCGCGCGGATCGTGTACGTCATGCCGGACGGCGGCGCGCTGCCGTCCTGGTTCTCCATGTCCATCGCCCGCCTCAAGGACGCCGGCGCCCTGGCCGCCACCGTCACCGCCGGGCAGGCGTTCGGCGGCGACCTCGAAGCCGTCACCGTCCACACGGGCCTGCTGGCCGCGCGGCTCGTCCTCGGCGCCGACGCCGCCGTCCTCGCCCAGGGCCCCGGCAACCTCGGGACCGGCACCCGGTGGGGCTTCTCCGGCGTCACCGCGGGCGAGGCCGTCAACGCCGCCTCCGTCCTCGGCGGGCGCCCCGTCGGCTCCCTGCGCGTCAGCGAGGGCGACAGGCGCGAACGCCACATCGGCGTGTCCCACCACTCCCTCACCGCCTACGGCCGCGTCGCCCTCGCCCCCGCCGACATCCCCGTCCCCGAGCTCGGCGGCCCCTTCGGCGCCCGCGTCGCCGCCGGCGCCGCCCCGCTCGGCAACCGCCACCGCCTCGTCCCCGTCCCCGTCGACGGCCTCCACGAGACCCTCAGGGCCGCCGAGAAGGACTGGGGCGTCCGGCTGTCCACCATGGGCCGCCGCCTCGACGAGGACCTCCCCTACTTCCTCACCGCCGCCGCCGCGGGCCGCCACACCGCCGCCCTCCTCGGCTGACCTTCCCCGCGCCCCTCAGCGGGCGGCGGGCTCGACACCCGCGGCCTCCTCGGCCGTGTACGACGAGGCGAACGTGAAGGCGCGGGGAGAGGGGCCCTGGCCGCGGAGGAGCGCGAGGCGCTCCAGGGCCTCCTCCACGGTCGGGACGTAGCCCGCGGGGATCCACCACATGACCAGATGCGCGTCCACATGCCGCTGGAACCACTCCCGGCGGCGCCGCATGGTCTCCAGGTGCGGGCTGCGGTACACGAAGTCCCACAGCGCCTCGGCGGACTCCCACACCGAATAGTTGATGATCACGTCCTCGCCGGCGGGGCGCATCCCGGTCGCGTCGGGCTGCCCGTCCTCCGTCAGCCGCCACACGAACCCGGGGGCGGAGTCGGCGAGCGCGTTCACGGGTTCGAGCCGCGCGACGAAGTCCGCCGCCCGCGGATCGTCCAGCGGGAAGTGGAGCGTGCCGACGTTGAACTGGGCGAGATGGAACTGGGCGCTGGGCGAGACGTGTCCGGTCATGGCGATCACCTCACCACGGCGCCCAGTTCTATGTCAATGTTCATTGTTTTTAGAAGGTTCCGCCACCACGCAACACCACCCCGGCCGGGGATCCATCCGCACCCGGACCTGCGAAGACCCCTCCACAAGACCTTCGAGCAGCGCCAGATTCATCCCGCACACCAGCGGAGGGAACGCCTCGGCCACCGCACCGAACGGGCAGTTCCGCATCCGCAGCACCCCACCCTCCCCATCCGCGACCGGACCGTACCCGCGAGC
>NZ_SMKK01000253.1 GCF_004348425.1 Actinomadura sp. 7K507 | reverse complement strand
CGACCACGGCGCCCCGGCACCGCCGGACGGTCCCCCAGCGGGACGCGACCCGGCCGGACAGGACGTGTTCGCCGCACCCGCCACGCAGGACGCACCAGGCCAGGAGGCGCCCGAAAGCGGTCGTGAAGCCCCGGCGGCCATACCGGAGGCCCCACCGGGAACGGCCGTGCCCGGCCCACCTCACACGCTGGCCCCGCAAGGCGACCGGACGGCATCCGGCATGCCCGGCGACCTCCCGTCCGGACCTGGCACGCCTCCCGAACCCCGGCACGGCGCACCCGGCCCCTTCGGCCTCCCGGACCAAGCCGGAAGCGGCCCCCCGGCGTCCGGCACGCCGGCGGAACCCGCGAGCACCACTCACTCGGGCGGCGAGGCACCGCAGCACGGAGCCGCCGCTCCCGCCGCACCGGGCCACCACCCGGACACGAGCACGGCGGCGCCCACCGGGCCCGTGGAGCGGCAAGGCGGCCCCGGCGCGCCTCCCGACTCCCTGCACGCCGCAACCGGGGCGCCCGACACCGCGGCCCACGCCGGAACACCGAGCAGCCACCCGAACACCGACGCGGCAGCCCCCTCCGAACCCACGACACCCGTCGCATCCGGCGAACAGGCGGACGGGCCGGGCGCACCTCCCGACACCCGATACACCCCGCCGGGGACGCCCGACACCGCAATGCCCACCGGGACGCCCGGCAGCCATCCCGACATGAGCACGCCGGCACCCGGTGGCCCCACGGCACCCGGCACGTTCAGCGAACAGCCGGGCGGCCCCGGCACGCCTCCCGGCCCCCGGCACGCCCCAACCGGCGCATCCGACGCCCCGGCGCCCGCCGGAGCAGCGGGCGGCCCCCCGGACGCGGGCACGGCAGGCCCCGCGACGCCCGGGATGCCCGGGATGCCCGGCGGACAGCCGAGCGGACCCGGCGCACCCCCCGATACCCCGTACGACCCGACCAGGGCGCCCGACATCGCGGCGCCCACCGGCATACCGGGCAGCCACCCGGACACGTTCGGCGACCCGGCGACCTCCGGCGGCCCGGCGACGTCCGGCGAACAAGCGGGCGGCCCCAGCGCACCTCTCGACCCCCGGCACACCCCAACGGGGGCACCCGACACCGCAGCGCCCACCGGAGCAGCGGGCGGCTACCCGGGCATGGGCTCTGCAGGGATGGGTGCCCCGCAAGGGGCAGGTCCGCAGGGAGGCGAGGCGGCACCGGGCACCGGCATGGGCGGCGGCGCCCCTGCACCGGCTGCCGACGATCTCGGCGTCAATCCGGGCGGCGAAACACAGCATGAGGGAAGCGCACCTCCTGGCATGGCGAGTTCCCCTGGCCCGCACAGCCTCCCGGGCATCGCGTCCACCGGGGCGGCCGGTCAACCGGGTGCTCCCGCCGAACACGGCGCGGACCATGGCTTCGAGGCAGGCCACCGGGACGCCGCGCAAGGCGGTCACGGCGCGCCCGGTGTGCCGGGTGATCCGCGTGGAGCCACGCAAGAGCCCGTCGCGCAGGACGGCTTCGCTGCTGCCGGGCCGCAGAGCGGTGAGGGCGGACCCGCGCTGCGCGCCGTGGACGAGCGCGAGGCCGCGTTCGAGCCGGGCAACCGGATCGACCAGGAGTTGCACGAGGCGGCGCAGAGCGGCGACTCGGACGCCTTCCTGCGGGTGCTGCTGAACGCGAACGTCCTGGTGCCGATCCCCGGTGACGCGCCGCTCGAGATGACGCCCGTCCAGCGGGAGTTCCGGTGGGACGCGGCGCTGCGGACCGGGTCGGCGGTACAGGTGTTCACCTCGCTGGTCCGGTTGCGCGAGGTGCTGCCGGAGTCCCGGTTCGTGTACGCCGACTTCCGCGAACTGATCGGCGTGTGGCCCCGCGAGGACTGGACGATGCTCCTCAACCCCGGGACCCGGATCGGGGCGTCGCTGCGCGGCGACCAGGTGCTGGCGCTCAGCGAATGGGCGTTGCGGGTCGGGCTCGTCCAGGGGCGGCAGGAGGTTCCGCTGCCGCCGCCGCGGCGGGAGGCGGCACCGCAGATGCCGCCCGACGACGTCGACGACCGCGTACTGTCGCCGTCCATCATGCAGAAGGTCGTGCCGCACGTGCACGTCGCCTGGTACCTGGAGCAGGGATACGACCGGGTCGGCGGATTCGTCCACTCGACGGGCGATGTGGCGGAACTGCAGACGCCGATCCAGCTGTACGAGACCTTGGGGCTCCTGTACGAGGGCTCCTCGTTCTCGCCCGGCGATGAGGGCGTGTACGTCATCCGGTGGCCCGCCTACTGCCCCGACCTGTACCGGATCCCGTTCGGCGGGCGGAACGAGGAGGACCTGGCCGCCTGGGGCGAGGCCGGCTGGGTCATCGAGCGGCCGCCGTTCCTGGGAAGCGGCTTCGCGCCCGGGAGCGCAGGTTCCATCCGCGAGTACAAGGTGGACAGCGTCCGCCTCCCGTACGGGGCGGAGATGTACTACCTCGGCAGGGACCGGTCCGAGCGGTTCATCGCCATGTACGACCCCGACCGGCTCGCCTGGCTGCGGCCGGACGCGAACGCCGAGTCGTGGAACGGGCGGACGGAGGCCACCCAGTGATCCGGGACGGGTACGTCGCGCGGTGGCTCGGCAGGGACTTCGAGGCCGCGCCGGGCGCCGACGGTGAGATCAGGCTGTACGCGCCGGGGCCGACGGACGGGTTCGAGCAACTGCGTCCCGGACGCTACCGCCGCATCGTCCCCGCGTCCGAGGTCGAGGACCTGCGTTACGTCCGCACGACGTGCCGCTGGCGCGGCGAGAGGTTCGTCATCGTCGGCGAGCACGAAACCTGGCTTCGGGTCGAATACACGGGAGGACGGGCCCCGGTGGCCGAGAGTCTCGGCCTCGACCGCATCGACCAGGGCATCTGGCAGACATGGGCTCCCGGGGCGGAGGTCGAGGACGTCCGGGAGGAGTTGATCTGATGGCGCGCGGGCTTGATTGGCCCGCAAATCCGTGGTCGCATGATTCCCGGGGCGATCCCCGGGTAGCGGTACAGGCGCTCAACGGCGATGCGACGGAGGTGCTGCGGCAGTGATCGGCCGAGCAGCAGTGAAACCGATCTTTGTCGGACTCGGCACGGCCGCCGTCCTGGCCGCCGGCGGCGCATCCGCCATAGCCAACGAGACCCCGTCCCCCTCCCCCTCGGACACGGGCACGCCATCGCCCGCCCCGGGCAAGCTCATAGTGATTGTCCAGCCATTGGCCGACTCGGTGGATGCGGGCAAATCCGTGGACATCAAGACCACCATTGAGGCCGACGGCGGCAATGCGGAGAACGTCAAGGTCACGAACATCACGGCGTCCCTCAAAGGAACGACGATCGCCGGCGCGTGTGGAGCACCGTTCGACGCAGCGGCATGCTCCACGGAGGACCTGGCCAGCGGGGAGAAAGGCACCGTCGCCTCGACAGTGAAGGTTCCGAAGAAGGGCGCTGACAAAACCGCCCCATTCACGGTCGAAGTCACCGTCAAGGCCGCGGACATCGATCCCACCTCCGACACTACGACGATCAAGTACATCGTCCCGCCGCCGCCGACTGAGCCCACCAAGACACCGACCAAGTCGCCGACCAAGTCGCCCGATGATCCGCCGGACAAGCCTTCGCCCACTGGTTCGTCTGGTAGTGGCTCAGGCGGTTCCGGCGGGGGCAGTGGCGGCTCTGATGGCGGCGGTGGCTCCGGAGGCTCGTCCGGGGGCGGCGCAGGTGGTGACGCTCCGTCGGTCTCGGGCGGTGGGGCTGTGCCGCCGCAGCCGAACTCGTCGTTCGACGCGACGAAGCCGGAGGTGGCGCTGCCGCCCATCCAGGCGCCGAACCCGTCCGTCGCGCCGAACCAGAGTGCTGGAGTGACGCCGCAGAGCCGGTTGCAGGGCAACGAGGCCCCCGTCGCGCAGGACCTCACGTTCGAGCGGATGGCCAGCACGCAGATCGCGTGGCTGGCGGCGCTGCTGGTGGCGTTCTCGCTGCTGCTGACCCAGGTGCGGCTTGGCCGGCGGCGCCTGCGCCCGGCCGGGGCCGCGAGGCGCGTGAAGGGCACGCACCGCCGCCCCCGCAAGGGCATGTTCGGCAAGTGATCAGCGCGTGAGGCCGTAACAGGCGATCGCGGCGGCGGCGACCACGTTGAGGGAGTCGACGCCGCGGGCCAGGGCCGTCTCGTTCATCGGGATGCGGACGCGGTGGTCGGCCTCGTGCAGCCAGCGGGACGACAGTCCGTCCCCTTCGGAACCCAGTAGGAGCGCCCTCCGGTCGGCGGTCTTCACCTCGTCGATGGGCACCGCGTCCGGCGCGGGGGTCAGCGCCAGGAGCTGGAAGCCGCGCTCGCGCAGTGCGGACAGGCCGGTGCGCCAGTCCGTCATGCGGGCGTACGGGAGGGCGAACACCGCGCCCATGGAGACCTTGACCGACCGGCGGTACAGCGGATCCGCGCACCGGGGCGCCAGGACGGCGGCGTCCACCCCGAGCGCCGCCGCACACCGGAAAAGAGCCCCGACATTGGTGTGGTCGACGATGTCTTCGCAGATGATGACGCGGTGGGCGGCGGTCAGGACGGTTTCCACGGTGGGGAGGGGGAGGCGTTCCAGGGACGCCAGGGCGCCGCGGTGGACCTGGAAGCCGGTGATGGATTCCAGGGTGGCGTCGTCGGCGATGTAGGCGGGGGCGTCGAGGTCGTCCAGGACGTCGGCGAGCGGTTCGGCCCAGCGGCGGGACATCAGCAGGGAGCGGACGGGGTGGCCGGCGCCGATCGCGCGGCGGATGACCTTCTCGCCCTCGGCGACGAACAGGCCGTGCTCGGCTTCAAGACTTTTTCTGAGGTTCACGTCACGGAGGCGCACGAAGTCCGCGAGGCGCGGGTCGGCGGGATCTGTGACGGAAACCAGGCTGGCCATGCCCCAAGTCTGCCCTGGTCCGCCCGGTGGCGGAGCCGTGGTGCCTCGCTCACGGATCGTGATGATCCGGGGGCAATGCCAGCATCGTTGAGACATACGCTCATGACCTGCGTCATTATCAGTTTTGAGTTCTTTGTAACCTCTGGGACGTACTACTACAGTGCCGGGGAACATCGGCGGGTTTCTGGTGAATCGAGGGCAGGTCATGAGCGGACGTCATCGCAATGACATCCCCGAGGGGATGGGCGAGGGCGGGTACGACCCGTCCCGCCCCGTCTTCGGTCCGGCCAACGACGGGTCCTCCGACTGGTTCGGCGGGCGGGAGGGCCAGGGCCAGCCGCTCGCCCAGCCGCAGGCCGGTCCGCAGGGGGCGCCGCCCCCTGGCGCGGCCGGCCCCCGGGCGTCGGGTGAGACACCGGAGTGGTTCACGCCGCGCCAGTCGGGCGAGCAGCCCACCTTCGGTTCCGGCGCGTACGGCACGTCCGGGAGCGGTGGTTACCCCGGTGGACGTTCCGGTGGTTATCCCTCCGGTGAGCCGGGGGGCGCGGGCCGTCCCGGGAGTTCCTCGTCACCGCTGGCCGGTACCGGGTACAGCGAGTACGACTCCATCCGCAGTTCCGACGGCGGCCCGGCCGGGGCCTTCGGCGGCGGGCCGGGCGATCCCGGTGGTTCCGGCGGCTACGGCGGAGGGTCCGGAGGGTCGGGCGGCTCCGGTGGGTACGGCGGCGAGTCCGGAGGCTACGAGTACGGGCGGCGCAAGCGCAAGCGCAACGCGGCCGTGCTGGTCGGGCCGATGGCCGGGGCCGCGGGCCTGGCGCTGCTGCTCGGCGTCGGCGTCTACGCGTTCGCCGCGAGCGGCGGCTGCGGGGGCGACGACGCGATGAACCTCTCGGTCGCGGCGGCGCCCGACATCGCGCCGGTCGTGGAGAAGGCCGCGGAGCGCTTCAACGACAGCGGCCAGGAGAGCGACGGCAAGTGCGTCCAGGCCACGGTGAAGAAGGTCGAGCCCGGGACGGTGTCGACGCTGCTGTCGGGGCAGGGCGTGGCGAACCCGGCCAACGAGCGGCCGGACGTGTGGATCCCCGACTCGTCACTGTGGATCTCGCTGGCGCAGGCGGGCGGCGACGACAAGGGCGGCGTCAGCCCCACCAAGACATCGCTCGCGACGAGCCCGATCGTGGTCGGCCTGCCGCAGCCGCTCGCGGTGCAGCTCAAGCAGCAGGGCGTCACCGCCAGCCCGTCCTGGGACAACCTGCTCAAGGCCGCCGGCGGTGTCGCGGGCGGCGCGGTGACCAAGAACCAGATGATCCCGCCGGGCAAGGTGCGGCTGGTCGTGCCCGACCCGATGACGAACGCGGCGGGCATGGGCTCGCTGATGGTGACCAGCACGCTGCTCGCCAACGACCCCAACCGGGACTCGATCTTCACCGGCATCGTGCGGACCGTCCGGGAGAGCACCGTCCCCTCGGTCAAGGCGGAGTTCGAGACGTTCAACAAGAAGACCAGCGGCAAGCAGCCGATCTCCCTGTCGTCCGAGCAGGCGCTGTGGAAGCACAACCAGAGCAAGCCCAATGTGCCGGCGGTCGCGCTCTACCCGCTTGAGGGCACGCTGTCGATGAACTACCCGTTCACCGTCACCTCCAAGGACTCCGCGAAGCAGAAGGGCGCCCGGCTGCTGGAGAAGGCGATGGCCACCGAGGCCACCCGCAACGACGTCCACGAGCAGGGGTTCCGCACGCCGGACGGCAAGGCGCCCAAGGGGTTCGACGAGAAGGCCGGCGTCAGCCCGGCGCGCCCGCGGCAGCTGCCCCAGCCGAAGAGCGAGGACGTGGCGAAGGTCATGCAGGCGTGGTCGAAGCTGTCGCTCGGCCTGCGGATGCTCACGCTGATCGACGTGTCCGGCTCGATGCTGGAGAAGGTCGGGCCGAACACCAACCGGCTGCAGGCCATCGCGCAGATCTCGCAGGGCGGGCTCAGCATGATGTCGAACGACACCGAGATGGGCCAGTGGCTCTTCTCGACGAACATGAACGGTGACATCCCGTACAAGAAGACGGTGGAGATCGGCGCGCTCGGTGAGCGGGTCGGGTCGACCACGCGGCGCGGCCTCATCCTGTCGACGCTGAACCAGATGCGGCCGAAGCCGAACGGCGACACCGGGCTGTACCGGACGATGCTCGCCGCGTACGAGATGATGAACGAGACCTACAAGCCGGAGTTCGGCAACTCCATCCTGCTGCTGACGGACGGCAAGAACGACGACGCCGGCGGCCCGTCGCTGCCGGACACCCTGGACAAGCTCAAGGGCATGCAGGACCCGAACAAGCCGATCCAGGTCAACATGATCGGGTTCGGTGACGGCGTGGACGTCAACGAGCTGAAGCAGATCGCGCAGGCGACGAACGGCAACGTCCAGGTCGCGCAGACGCCGGAGGAGATCCAGAAGATCTTCCTCAAGATGCTGTCCCGCCGCATCCAGTGACCGGCGTCCGGTGACCCGCATCCGTTGATCGGCATCCGGGTGACCACCATTGGGTGATCATCCGGATGCGTCAGGTAGTTCTTGATATTTCCTGGCGATCGGTGTCAACCGGGCGCCGCAGGCGACCGTCCAACTGTGTGGAGGCCCGACGGGGAGCGGGGCCGTCGGGCCTCCGACCTACTTTCCCTCCCTGGCCCGTGACGGGGGAAGTGAGTCATCTTCAGCCCGGGCGGCTGACCGGGGCGACGCCCCGGAGCGTGCCGGACGAAATGGCACACCGGCTGCCGGCCGTGAGTCCGGAGCCGCGGAGAGTGCATCAGCTCCCCAGCGAATCTTCCAGCCCGTCCCCGATGACGCGGACGAGGGTTCCGATCACAGCCCGCGGGAGGACATGGTGTCCGGTTGGCCCAGTCTCGATCGCGCCGATGACGAGCGCCTGGCCCGGTCCTTGGTCGACGGCGAGCCGAGCGCCCTCATCCAGGTCATGGACCGCTACGCGGCCCGCCTGTACGACTACTGCCACGCGATGCTCCGCGACCAGGACCAGGCGGCCGGCGCCCTGCACGACGCGCTCATCGCCGCCTACGCGCACGTGTCCGGCATGCGCGAGCCCGACCGCTTCCGCGGCTGGCTGTACGCGCTCGTCCGCAACGAGTGCATGCGGCGGCTGCGTGATCCGGACCGTCCCGCCGAGCGCCATGAGGCCCCTGAGGTCGAGGACGGCTTCCTGGACGACGCGGAGCTGGCCCAGCGGCTGGAGGCCCGCCAGCTCGTCCACAGCGCCCTGACGGGGCTGCGGGGCCGTGAGCGGGAGGCTCTGGACCTCCTGCTGCGGCACGGCCTGGACGCCGCGGAGGTCGGCGGTGTCCTCGGCATGAACGCGCAGGAGGCCACCGACCTGACCGGCGACGCCCATGCCCGCCTCGACGGCGCGCTCGCCGCCGCCTACATCGCCAGGAACGGCGGTGACTGCCCCGGCGCGGCGGCGATCGTCGAAGGCGGCGGGCTGCCGTTGCCGCCGCCCGTCGCCCGCAGCCTGATCCACCACATCGAGACGTGCCCGGCCTGTGCCGCCCGGCGTGACCGGTCGGTGTCAGCGGCGCGGCTCCTGCAGGTGATGCCCGTCGCGATGATGCCGACCGACCTGCGCGGCCTGGTCATGGCCACCGCGACCGATCCGGCGCTCGCCCCCGACCTGGCCGACATCGCGTACCGGGCCGAGCCGTTCGACGCCTGGGGCTGGCCGGTCATCGTCGACCGGACGGCCGCGAAGGCTTCGCGCGGACGGGGCGCCCCGCGCGCTCTCTGGCCCGTGCTCGCCGCCGTAGCCGCGGTGGTACTGATCGTGGCGGGGGCGTTCTTCATCATGCCGGACTCGTCCGGCGGACGGTCCGACGCCCAGGGCTCGCCGGGGCCGTCCACGTCCGCGCCCGGCTCGTCCCTGCCGAGCGAGACCGAGGAACCGTCGGAGTCCCCGACGCCCACGGAGAGCGAGACTCCGACGGTGACGCCCACCCCGACCACGACGACCCCGTCCCCGAGGCGGACGCGCCGGCCGCCGTCCCGTTCGTCCAGGCCGGAGCCGACCCTCTCCCAGCGAGCCGGGACGCTCTCGGTGGGCGGCTGCACGATCAGCGGCCCCGGTCCGGGCAGGTGCAGCCTCCCGGTGAGTGCCAGGGGCGGGACCGTCCGGTGGGCCGTGACGGGCGCGTCCAACGGGCTCAGCGCCGCCGGCGGCGGCACGCTCGCCAGCGGGCAGTCGGCGGTGGTCAGTGTCAGCGGGACCTGCAGCCCGCCGGGCGGCTCCGGCACGGTCAGCTTCTCCACCGGCGACCAGGCCACGGTCACCCTGTCGTGCCCGGCCGGGTCCCCGGATGGCGGCGGCCAGGGCAGCGACTGACCGCATACGTGGTATAAGTCACATTCTCCGGACATTAAGGCTGATCAACTAGCCGACGGCCACCGTACGTACCGGACCCGTAACGGAAATCCAAGCAAAACGGAGAAATCCCAGCAACTTGCTGGCAAGATCAGGCAACCAGAGCGGACCGGCCGGCGCCGGCGCTCACCGGGGGGCACGATCGACGACACCGAATTCGACTGGGAGGGTTCCCGTGGCCGGTGAGCCAGGGCCCAGGCAGAACGACAACCTCAGGCTGGCGGACGCGCTGCGAGCCGGGGACGTCATCGCGCTGACCGAGGTCTACGACACCTATGCGCCGTTCCTCTACGACTACTGCCATGGGCTGCTCCGCGACCGCGTCGAGGCGGCCGGGGCGCTGCGCAACGTCGTCGTCGCGGCCCGCGAGCACATCGACCGCCTCACCGAGCCGGACCGGCTGCGCGGCTGGCTGTACGCGATCGCCCGCAAGGAGTGCATGCGGCGCCGCGACAGCCCCAACCGGCACACCGGGCAGGAGGCGCCGGAGGCCGACGACGGCCTGACCGAGGAGCAGCTCGCCCGGCGCGAGGAACGCCGCCTGCTCGCGCACAGCGCGATCGCCGCCCTCAACGGCCGGCAGCGCGAGGCGGTCGACCTGTCGGTGCGCCACGAGCTGGACGAGGTCGACCTGTCCGGCATCTTCGGGATGCCGCTGGAAGAGACGTTCGCGCTCGCGGAGAAGGCCCGCGAGGACCTCGCCGCCGCGCTGCACGCGGCGCTCATCGCGCAGAACCACTGGAAGGACTGCCCCAGCGTCTCGGCGCTGGCCGAGTCGTGGCCGCTGGCCCCGCAGGCGGCCGCGTCGCTCGGCCGGCATGTGGCGAGCTGCCCGGTGTGCGGGGAGCGGGAGACACCGCCGCTGCCGCCCGACCGGCTGCTGTCCGTCATGCCGATCGCGGCGATCCCCGCCGAGCTGCGGCTCGACGTGCTGACCGCCGCGACCGCCGAGGACCGCGCCGGGAACCGCCGCGCCATCGCCGCCTGGACCGAGCCGTTCGACGAGTACGGCTGGCCGCTCCCCTACGAGCCGACGCCCACGCGCGTCCGTGAACGGCCGCCCCGGCGGCGCGGCCCCCTCGTCGGCGCCATCGCCGTGGCCGTGGGCGTCGTGGTGCTGTCAGCGGGGGCGATGGCTGCCCTGGGAGGCGGCGACGGCGGCACGAACGCGTCGGCGAACGGCCCCGCGCCGCCCGGTCAGAGCGGCGCGCCGGTCGGCTCCGGCCAGCCCGAGCCGACGCCGACCGACCCGTCCCCCACGGTCACGTCGCCGTCCCCCACCGAGTCGGAGACGCCGTCGAAGACGCCTTCTCCGTCCAAGACCCCGTCCAGGACGCCGACGACCCGGACGCCGCAGCCTCCGCTGCAGACCGATGAGCCCGAGCGGCCGAGGTCGGGCCGGCTGTCGGTTGACGGCTGCCGGATGGGCAGGCGCGACGACACCTGCACCGTCCGCGTCACCGCCGTCGGCGGGCCGGTGAACTGGCGGGTGACGGGCACGTCCGGCGAGATCAGCGCGGGCGGCGGGGGCCGCCTTTCGGCGGGCGAGTCCGCCGGCGTGACCGTCACCCGGACGGCCCCCATCTGCTGGGGCGACAGGAACGGATCGGTCTCGTTTTCGCCAGGCGCTACGGCCGGCGTCTCGTACTGCTGAACCTGAATCACGTACTGCTGAAGCTTCTGCTGCTGGGCGGAGGCTGGGACGGGCGTCGCGCGTCCCAGCCGCACGTCCGGTCAGATGGTGCCGGTGTTCAAATGGTGCCGGTGTCCAGGGTGCTGTGGGCGCGGTCCAGAAGGAGCGGGACACCGCCGCCGATCTGGTCGAAGCCCTCGCCGACGGTCGCGTTCTGCAGGTAGCGGGCGTGGATGCCCTCCAGGATGACCGCGAGCTTGAAGCACGCGAACGCGACGTAGAAGTCGAGGTCGGCCAGATCGAAGCCGGTCAGCGCCGCGTACCGGTCGGTGAACTCGCGGCGGGTGAAGAAGCCGGGCGCCGAGGTGATCGTGGCGCCGACGGGGAGGTGCTCGGCGTCGCCGGCCTCGGCCCAGTAGACGAGCGTCAGCCCGAGGTCGGACAGCGGGTCGCCGAGCGTCGACATCTCCCAGTCGACCACGGCGGCGATCTCGGTACGGGGCTCCAGCCGGGCGAGGGCGTTGTCGAGCCGGAAGTCGCCGTGGACGAGGCGGGCCGGGGCGTCGGCCGGCATGCGTCCGGCGAGCCTGGCGACGAGCCGGTCGTACTCGGGCAGGTCGCGGGTGGTCCCGGTGGCGCGGATGGCCTCCTGGGAGCCGTCCCACTGCTTGCCCCAGCGCTTGAGCTGGCGCTCCATGTAGCCGCTCGGCCGCCCGAAGTCCTCCAGGCCGACGGCCTTCACGTCGACCGTGTGGATCCCGGCGAGCGCCGCGGCGAGCGCCTCGCTGAGGCCGCGCGCCTGCTCGGAGGTGATCTCCTCGGCGTCCTCGCGGGTGCGCAGGACGCGTCCTTCGACGTAGTCCATGAGGTAGAAGCGCGCGCCGATGACGTCCTCGTCGTCGCAGAAGGCCAGCGTCCTCGGCACCGGCACCGCCGTCCCGTCGCCGAGCGCGGTCAGGACCCGGTACTCGCGGCCCATGTCGTGGGCCGTCGGCTGGACGTGCCCGAGCGGCGGCCTGCGCAGCACGATCCGGCGGCCGCCGTCCAGCGTGATGCCGTAGGTGAGGTTCGAACGACCGCCCGCGATCAGGTCGATCTCGCCGATGCGTCCCGATCCGGGCAGCTCACGGGCCAGCCACTCCGCCAGGCGGGGGACGTCGATGCCGGGTACCCCGGGCGGAAGCTCTGCGTCAACGGTCATGGCGCGTCATTTTAGAACGTCGCTCGGCCGGGGTGGTGAACCCCACCCCGGTACCGGCCACGCGGCCGGCAAGCGCGGCCGGTAACCGATCGGCCACTTCCGGCCGACTTGCAGCATTGCTTCACCTGGCATCCAGCATCACGCTGACGTGCGGAAACACGCCTCGGATGCCCGCCGGTGGACGGGCGATTCGATGAGAATTCCAGAGAAATGGAGAACTCCAGGTGGAATCCGCGGGGCACTGGGGTACGCATCTGCGACGACACCCGAGCACCGTGGTCTCTACCCGGCGTGGGGTTCGAAAGCCGTCATACCCGGCCCATGACGGCAGGCTGGACTTTCTAGGTCCTGCTGGGCTAAGCAGAGTAGGACTAGGCCATTCGGGACTAGACCGCCCGATTGGGGGGACACACCGTGGCAGACGCATGGCTGCCGGGAGCCGGCCGCATGCCGGCACGACACGACGGCGGAGCCCTGCGAGGAGGTGCTCCCAGGGTCGTCTGGTGCACCGGCGAGCACGACCCGCGGAACGTTTCCGCCCGCTCGGCAGCCGCCGACCTCATCAAGGAGGACCGGCCGCCGCACCTGGTCTGGCATCCCGGCACCGGCGAGATCGTCCAGCTCCTGCCGGCTACCCGCGCCGCCCGGCTGCTCGGCGGGCGCGTCGGCCGTGAGGGACGCTTCTGCGTGCAGATCATGGTGATCGGCCAGTCCCGGGCGCCGTTCACCGGGACGCCGCTCGCCGGCCTCGAAACGATCGTCGCCTGGCTCGACACGTGGGGCGTCCCGCGCCGCTGGCCCGCCGGGCCGCCGCTGCCGTCGCCGCAGTCGTACCACGCGCACCGCGAGCGGAAGGACTGGGCGCGCGGCGGGCACTACGGGGCGTCCCAGGTGCCGCTGGTCGACCGTCCCGACCCCGGCGCGATCGACGTCCGCCGCATCACCGGACCCGACACGCCGGTGGCCCCCATCCCGAGGCCGCGCGCGCCCCTCACCGACGCCCCCGCCGCCTCCCTCGCCGACGCGCCCCGTCTCCTGCCGCGGAACCCGCGCACGGCCGACCCGGTACGCCC
>NZ_SMKK01000252.1 GCF_004348425.1 Actinomadura sp. 7K507 | reverse complement strand
CCCCTCCACCACCGGGCCCTCCACCGCCGGACCCCGCGCCGTCCGACCCGCCGCCGTCCGACCCCGTGCCGCCCGACGGCAAGGGCGACGCGATGAAGGCGGTCCGCAAGCGGCTCGTCTCGCTGGTCGCCGGGAACATGGCCGCGCGGGTGGGGGCACTGGCTTCGCTGGGGCTCGCGACGGTCCTCGTCGCGCGGGTCGGCGGGCCGGAGCTGGTCGGGGCTTTCACGCTCGTCCGGATCCTGCCCGGCCTGCTGTGCCACCTGTCGAACGCGGGGCTGCCGGCCGCCGCACCCTTCTTCCTGGCGCGGGACCGCGACCAGAGCCGGGTGCGGCCGACCCTCGCCATGCTGACCGTGGTCGGGGCGGTCCTGGGGGGCCTGAGCTGGCTCGCGCTGAGCCCGCTGCTCTTCCTCGTGTTCTTCAAGTCGTTCGGCGTCTGGGTGACGCTCGCCGCGGCCGTCCCGGCGTTCACGCAGGGGTTCGTGTCCGTCGGGAAGGGGTTCCTCCAGGGGACGGACGACCCGCACGGCGCGAGCCTCGCCATCGCCGTCGAAGAGTTCGTGTTCCTGCCGATCTACGTCGCGATCCTGGTGGCCTGGCACGGGCCGGGCGCGCTCGTCCTCGGGCTCGTGCTCGCCGACATCGCCGCCGCCGCGTGGATCGCGCGGCGGCTGCGGCGGCGCGGGTTCTTCCGCGGCTGGGGACGCCCGGACGCGCGGCTCGGCAGGTCGATCGCCGGGTACGGGTTCCGGGGCTACGTCGGCCAGCTCATCGACCTCCTCCAGCTCCGCTTCGACATGGCGCTGCTCGGCGCGCTCGCCGGGCCGAAGGTGCTGGGCGTCTACACGGTCGCCAGCAAGTTCGCGGAGCTGGTGCAACTGCCCGGCCTCGCCGTGAACTACGTCCTGTATCCCGACTTCGCGCGCGAGGACAAGCGCAGCGCCGCGCGCCGCACCGCGGCCCTCATCCTGCCGGCGCTCGGCGTCTCCGTGCTCGCCGCGCTGCCGCTCGCGCTCATCGCCGGGACGGCGCTGCCGTGGGTGTTCGGCGACGTGTTCGACGAGGCGGTCGTGCCCACCTACATCCGGCTCGCCGGCGTCGTCACGTTCGGTGTGACGGGCCTCATCATGGCCTACCTGTACGGGGTCGGGCGGCCTGGCGCCGCCTCCACCGGCCAGGGCATCGGCCTGCTGGTCGTCGTCGTGCTCGGCCTCGTCCTGATCCCGGCGCACGGCGCGGAGGGCGCCGCGGTCGCGACGTCCGTCTCCTTCATCGCCACCACCGTGGCTCTGCTGGCCTGGTTCCAGCACGTCAGGAACAAGGGGTGATCATGTCCGAGGACCTCATCGCTCGTCCCGTCGACCCGTCCGACGGCATCCCGCCCTCGCGCGGCCGGCGGGCGCTCGACATCGCCGGGGCGCTCGCCGGGCTGCTGCTGTTCTCCGTCCCGCTGGTGCTCATCTACCTGCTGGTGCGGCTGACCGGCCGGGGCCCGGGGATCTTCCGGCAGACCCGGGTCGGGCAGGGCGGCCGGCCGTTCACCATCTACAAGTTCCGGACGATGCGGCAGAACGTCGGCGGCATGAAGGTCACCGCGACCAGCGACCCGCGCGTCACCCCGCTCGGCCGGCTGCTGCGCCGCTGGTACCTGGACGAGTTACCGCAGCTCATGAACGTGCTGCGCGGCGACATGACGCTCGTCGGGCCGCGTCCGGAGACCTACGACCTCGCCGAGTACTACCAAGCGCGCTGGCGGTGGATCTTCGATCACCGGCCGGGGATGACGGGCATGTCCCAGGTCAGGTTCCGGGACTCCGACGTGCTCCCACCCGGCGAGGAGGTCGACCTCGCCTTCTACGTGGAGCGGCTCGCCCCGGCGCAGGCCGCGGTCGACGCGGTGTATCTGAGCGACCCGTCGATGCGCGCGACGCTGCGGACGCTGGCCCAGACCATCTGGTACGTCCTGGGATTCAGCGTCCCGCCACTGCGGGTGTCGTCGGATGGGAAGGTGACGGAAGAGGCGCCGCCCGATACCGCTCATCCCGCCGAGGAGCGCGGCTCCGCCGCCTAGCGGCACGCCGGGGAAGGACCGCATGCACGTCCGGAGCGTCCGGTTCAGGTTCACGGCCATCGCCGCGGCGGTCACGCTGGCCGCCGGTCTCCTGCTCGTTCTCACCCTGCGCGGGGACCCGGCCGGCGACGGGCCGTACCGGGGGCCGCTCGCCTCGCCCGGCACGCCCACGACGAAACCGGGCGCGACACGCCGCATCGCGCTGAACACCGAGCCCTCCGACTACCCGCGGCTGCGGGCGCTCGGCTACGACCTCGTGGACGTCAGGCCCGACGCGTCCCAGGTCGCCGGCGTCCCCCCGGGAATGCAGGCGCTCCTGTGGGTCGGCAACTTCCACTGCGAGGACTTCGACCTCGACCTGGACGCGTTCAAGCGCGCCGTCCACGAGTTCGGACGCGACCCGCGCGTGTACGGCTGGTACCTGTCGGACGAGCCGAACGCCGGCGACTGCCCGGAGATCGCCGGGGAGATCCGGCGGCGCGCCGAGTACGTCGAGCGGAACGCCCCCGGTCAGATCTCCTACATCTCGCTGACCGACTTCCCGATGGAGCCCCTGGCCCCCGAACGCGTCGGCGTCGACCTGTTCGGCCTGGACCCCTACCCCTGCGAGGGCTCTGCGGAGGCCCGCGAGCGCTGCGACATCGGGGCGATCGACCGGATGGTCAACATGGCCGACGCCGCCGGTGTCCCCCGCGACAGGATCGCGCCCGTCCTGCAGACGTTCGGGCAGAGCTGCTCCGACGGCGACAAGCAGTACTGGCTGCCCACCCGGGCCCAGTTCCGCGAGATCCTCGCCCGCTGGGACCGCCTCGCACCGCGTCCCCCGCTGGAGATCTCCTACTCCTGGGGCCGCCAGGACGAATGGGCCTGCCCCACCCTCGCGGACGCGGTCGGCGGTGACCATCCCGACCTGCAAAGCATCATGAAAGCCCGCAACGGGGGCTAGTTCCGGCTCTGCCTCTCGGCAACGGTCGGCTGCTCGTTTCCGGACGGGAACGGAACCTCCATGGACCCGAGCTTCAGAGCCATGACTTCCATCAGACCGACGACCAATACGAACCCGACTGCCATAAGAGCAAGCCTCTTGCGGTCCACCCCGCGCACCCCTTAAAACCCCCACTTGAACAGGCAAAACCGTAACACATCATGATCTCTGACCCCGAACCCGGACACACCGCGTATCCACATTGTTACAACCCATTCGACGCCCGGCCGCCGGCCCACCGCCGCCATAAGTTGCGGCGTGCCGGCGGTTTGGGACGTCCCGAAACACCGACACGCCGCAAGTGAACGGATGCCGAGGGCGAAGGATCAGCAGCGTTCACTGGTCAGGTTGGCGGCTCTCGCGTTGACGCATTCGCCGGTGGACAGGTCGAAGGCGAAGTTGTGGGCCAGGCAGTGGATCCGGCCGTCGCGGACGACGGCGCCTACGGAGAGGTCCTCGCCTGCGTGGGGGCAGTAGCGGGGGATGTCGTAGCGGACGCCGCCGGATTCGACGGTGATGCGTTCGCTCTCGTCGCGTTCGGTCTCGTAGGCCTCGACGGCCATCAGCGCGGGCGCGTTGGCGTGTTTGAGGAGGCCGACGAGGTAGTCGTTGTAGACGTCGGGGTCGCGGTAGAGGCTGACGCGGAACGAGATGAGCAGGTCCTCCCAGGCCAGCCGGCCGGCGAGGATGCCGTTCACCCAGCGGCCCGCGGCGGTGATCCGGTAGTGGGGGCGCACGTCCGGTGAGGCCTTGGAGACGGTGAGCCCGTCCGGCCTGAAGTCCACGTCCCAGACGCCGCCGTTCGGGCCGGTGACCTCGAACCGGACGACCATGGCGATCTGGCGGAGGAAGTAGTCGCTGAGGCCGCCCAGGTACTCGAAGTGGGCGGCGAAACGCTCGTAGAGGTCGGGGCCGGGCTCGGGGTGGGTCGCGACCACCTCCGCGATGGCGGAGGCGCGGTCGGCGGCGTAGCGGTCGAGGTACTCGGCGGAGTCGGCGAAGGAGAACGCGGCCGAGACCGGGTCGCGGGTGCATTCGCCGGTGTCGAGGTCGAGGGTGTCACCGGGCTTGAAGTAGTCCCAGCGCTGCCGCGGGAGGTGTTCGCGCAGCCACGCGGTGGAGACGTCGGGGTCGCAGAACGCGCCGTCGCGCTGGTCGAGGACCCAGTTGAGGTGGCCGACCTCCGCGTCCAGGAAGCAGGGCGGGCCTGCGAACGGGACGGCGAGCTCCGGCGCGGTCTGCCGGACGAGGCGCTGCGCGGCGCGGAGCTTGGACACGCGCTTGTCCATGGAGACCCTGGCCATCTCCGCGGACGGGTACTCGTAGCAGATCGGGTGCCAGGAAGCGCCGGACGTCTGCAGCGCCATGAGGTCGAGCCGCCCGCCCGCCAGGTGCTTCGCACGGCGGGCCTGCGCCGCGGTGAGGCGGGCGTCGTTGCAGTGCAGGAGACCCCGGCCGTCGGCCACGATGAGAAAAGCGGCGTCATGACACATCGGCGAGAGTTCCGGAATCGCGGTGATCCAGGATCCCCGATTGTCCAGCGGAAATTTCTCCCACGCCGTCAACTCGATTACCTGGCGGCCGCCGGCGGCGGCGAGCATCCGTTCCCGGAACGCCGGTCCCGGATAGCGCGGAATGAGGATTCGGGTCCGTGCCGGAAGCCGGTCGATGACCCAGGGATCGAAGTGATCTAGATGTTCGTGCGAGACGGCGACCCAGTCGGCGTCCAGCAACGCGGCGACGTCGAGGTGATCGTTTCTCGGATACTGGTGCCAGGCTCCGAGAAAGGCCCCCGATGGGTCGAGCCACGGGTCTGCCAGCAGGTGGAACGCGGTCGCGTCCACCGCCACCCCCGCATGTCCGATAAATGTGACCGTCGGCATGTGGAGACTGTCTCTCCCCGGGCCCGCCGGTGCACCCGCAGGAATGCGCAAAGCGGCTACGCCGTCGGCATGAAAGAAAGGCGTAGAGGGCATCAGGGCGTGAACTGACTATCCAGCTTGAGACGCTCCGACAATGGACGAAGTTTACGCTGCTCAAGGGTATGTCCACTTCTGGACATGCACGGGTCTGTTGCGGTCAATTGACTGGACACGCACAGGTCCGCGGGGTGACCGTTTAAGGCGGTGCTGGAATACGGACGGGGGTTCTCATGAACAACGGGCGGTCTCGGTCGTCCCCGGAGGACGCTCCCGCGGGTGTGGGGACACTCGCGGCGGTCCCGCCGACGCCCGGACCCTACGGCGAGCCGGGCGCCGGACGGGGGGAGCGCTTACTCTGGCGGCGGCGGCTCCGGCACGACATCCGGCACGAACTCGGCACGATCATCATGCTCGCCTCGGCGGTCGTGGTCGCGGAGGACGTCGGCGACACCAGCCGCGCCCGCGTCGAGCAGCTCCTCGGCGAGACCCGCTGGCTGGACCACCTGCTGCGGCGCCTCGACGAGGACGACGGCCCGGACGAGGACGACGACCGGCCGCTGCCCTGCCCGGAGCGCATCCGCGTGGACGACCTCACCACCGAGGTCGTCACCGGGATGCGTCTCGCCACCCCGCTGGAGGTGTGTTTCACCGGCGGCGAGGCGTGGGCCCACATGGACCCGGTCGCGCTCTGGCGCGCGGTCCGCAACGTCCTCGACAACGCGTGCCGCGTCGCGCAGAGGCGCGTGGACGTGCGGGTCGGGGCGGACCAGGGCTGGGTCGTCATCCAGGTCGACGACGACGGGCCCGGGTTCGGCGCGGACGGCGGCGGGCCCCAGGGCCGGCCGGAGTCCGGGCACACCCCGCGGCGCGGGGGGCTCGCGTCGCTCGGGCTGGGCATCGTCCACGACCTCATCTCCGGCTACGGCGGCAGCCTGGAGATCCGCACCTGCGAGATGGGCGGGGCCCGGGTGCGGATGCGGCTGCCGGCGGCGCCGCCCCCGGACGCGGCCGAGCCGGCCGCGGACCCGCTCGCCGACGACTGGCGGCCGCACCCATGAGAATGATCATCTGCGATGACCACGCGGTCTTCGCCGAGTCGCTGTCGCTGGTGCTGACGGACGCCGGGCACAGCGTCGTCGGCGTGACCTACTCCCCCGCGGAGGCACTGCCCCTGCTGCGGGCCAGGCAGCCCGACGTCGGCCTGATCGACCTGCGGTTCCCGTCGGGCACGGCGCTCGACTGGATGCCGAGGCTGCGCGCCGCGTCCCCCCGGACCGACTTCGTCGTCCTGTCCGGGTTCCTTGAGCAGCAGGTGCTGGAGGCCGGGGTCGCGGCGGGCGTGCGCGGGTTCGCGCACAAGGGCCAGCAGGCCGGCGACGTCCTGCGGGTACTGCGCCGGGTGGCCGACGGCGAGGTCGTCGCCGACCAGGTGACCCGGCGGGGACCGTCGCGCCCGCGCAGCCAGGCCCAGCAGTTCGCGCGGTTCCTGACGCCGCGCGAGCGCGAGGTCCTGACCCGCCTGGTGCGCGGCGAGTCGACGCAGGCGCTGGCGAAGGCGATGGGGGTGACGCGCAGCACCGCGCGGAGCCACGTGCAGAGCGTGCTGAGCAAGCTCGGCGTGCATTCGCAGCGGGAGGCGGTGATCGAGGCGGCCCGGCACGGCCTGGTCAGCGTGGAGACCGGTGAGTGGCTCGCCGGGTGAGCGGCGGCCCGCACGGGATACCTCCCGGGGAGTAGAGGAGCACACTCCTCCCAGCCGACGTTGATCCGGATGCCGATGACTTAGCGTGCAGTCATGAGCATCTCACCGCCGCACGGTCCGGTCCGGCCGCACTGGCCGCGCCCCGGCCGGTGGCCGGTGTGGGCCGTCCCGGCGTTCCTCGCGTTCTTCCAGGTCGTCGGGTCGTTCGGCGCGCAGGGCAACACGGGGCACGGCGGGACGGGGCAGGGAAACACGGGGCACGGCGGGTCCGGCGGCCCTCCGTGGGCCGAGGGCGACGGCGCGGCCGCCATCGGCCACACCGATCTGGACCCCCTCGGCGTCGGCCTCCTCCTGGCCGGCCCGGCGCTGCTCCTGCTGCGCCGCCGGCACCCGGTGTTCACGCTGGGCGCGGTAGGGGCCGTGACGGTCCTGTACCTGCTGCGCGCCTACACCTACGGCCCGTTCGTCCTCTCCATGGTCGTCGCGATGGTGGCGGCGATCGTCGCCGGGCACCGGCTGGTCACCTGGGCCGGGACGGGCATCGGCCTGGCCGCCTACTTCGCCGTGACCGCCGTGATCGGCGTCCCGGTGGAGGAGCGCGGGTCGGGCGGGGCGTTCCCGGTGGAGGAGCCCACCGGCCTCGGGGCGACGTTCGTGACCGGGTGGGCGCTGCTGGTGCTCGTCACCGCCGAGCTGGTCCGGATGCGCGGGCAGCGCGCCGCCGAGACGGCCCGCATCCGCGCCGAGGAGGAACGCCGCCAGGCCAGCGAGGAGCGGCTGCGGATGGCGCGGGAACTGCACGACGTCCTCGCCCACAACATCTCGATGATCAACGTCCAGGCCGGGGTGGCGCTGCACCTGCTCGACGAGAACCCCGAGCAGGCCCGGACGGCGCTGGCCGCGATCAAGGAGGCCAGCAAGGACGCGCTCACCGAGATGCGCGGGGTGATCGGCGCGCTGCGGGCGCAGGGCGAGACCGCGCCGCGCACCCCCACCGCCGGTCTCGACCGGCTGGAGGACCTCGCGGCACGGGCTCGCTCGGCCGGCCTGCACGTCGAGGTCGAGATCACCGGGGACCGCCGCCCGCTGCACGCGGGCACCGACCTCGCCGCGTTCCGCATCGTCCAGGAGTCGCTCACGAACGTGACCCGCCATGCCGGGCCCGGCCCGGTGACGGCGCGGGTCCACATCGCCTACGGTGAGCACGAGATCGTGGTGCGGGTCGAGGACGACGGCCAGGGGGTGTCCCTCCTGGACGACCACACGGGCGGCAGCGGGATCCGGGGCATGCGGGAGCGGGCGGCGGCGCTCGGCGGCGCGTTCGACGCCGGGCCGCGACCCGGCGGCGGGTTCCGGGTGCGGGCGCGCCTCCCCCTGACCGAGGAGCCGGACGTGACCGAGGCTCGGAAGGGCTGAACATGCGGGTCTCAGGTGGAACGCCGGATGGAGACGGCTCAATGATCAAGGTCATGCTGGCCGACGACCAGGTGCTGGTCCGGGCCGGGTTCCGGGCGCTGCTGGACGCGCAGTCCGACATCGAGGTCGTCGGGGAGGCGAGCGACGGCGAGGAGGCCGTGGCGCAGGCCCGCCGGCTGCGTCCCGACGTCATCCTGATGGACATCCGCATGCCCGGCCTGGACGGGCTGGAGGCCACCCGGCGGATCGCCGCGGACGACCGGCTCGACGGCGTCAAGATCGTGATCCTGACCACGTTCGAGCTGGACGAGTACGTGTTCGAGGCGCTGCGCGGCGGCGCGAGCGGGTTCCTGGTCAAGGACACCGAGCCGGTCGAGCTGGTCCACGCCGTGCGCGCCGTCGCCGACGGGGACGCCCTGCTGTCGCCGAGCGTGACCCGGCGGCTGATCGCCGAGTTCGCCGCGCGGGCCAAGGAACCGGCGCCGTCGCCGCGGCTGAACGCGCTGACCGAGCGGGAGCGGGAGGTCATGGCGCTGGTCGGCGAGGGCCTGTCGAACGAGGAGATCGCGGCGCGGCTGGTGGTGAGCCCGGCGACCGCCAAGACCCACGTCAGCCGGACGATGGTGAAGCTCAATGCCCGCGACCGCGCGCAGCTGGTCGTGCTCGCCTACGAGTCCGGGCTGGTCAAACCGGGTTGGCTGCCCTAGATATTCTTACTGCGGGCCGTTTCACTGTCGTCGTCCGCCGGGTCGTGACAGGGTGGACGGCACAGCCGCCATGGACGCGAAGGAGTCCGGTGCCGAACGACACGAGGATCCTGGCCGTCGATGACCGCGAGGAGAACCTGACCGCCCTCGCGGCCGTCCTCGACGCCCTCCCGGTGGACGTGGTGCCGGTGACCTCCGGTCAGGCGGCGCTCAAGGAGCTGCTGAACGACGACTTCGCGCTGATCCTGCTCGACGTCGTGATGCCGGAGATGGACGGGTTCGAGACAGCGGGCCACATCAAGTCCCGTCCCCGCACCCGCGACATCCCGATCATCTTCCTCACCGCGGGCGGCGAGTCCGGCGAGCAGGCGTTCCGCGGCTACTCGGCCGGCGCGGCGGACTACCTCACCAAGCCGTTCGACCCGTGGCTGCTGCGCGCCAAGGTCTCGGTGTTCGTCGACCTGCACCGCCGCAACCTGCAGCTCCAGCGGCAGGCGAAGCTGCTGCGGCAGTCCCTCACCGAGGGCGACGAGGGCGGCGTGCTGACGGGCTGCGACCGGTTCCTGTCCGTCCTCGACGAGCGCCTCCAGCGGGTCGAGGAGGACGCGGCCCGGATCCGCTCCGGGGAACCGGCGGGCGACCTGGACGACCACGTCGCCGACCTGCGCCTCGCCCTGGACGCCCTGTCAGCCGGCAGCTGACCGCGCCGGGGCGCCGATCGGGGACGCCTGGGCGGCCGAGTTCGCCTGGAGCTTGCCGCGCAGGATGAACGCGCCCGCCAGCACCGCCGCAACGACGAGGATCACCGCGATCGTGACGATCAGGAGCGTCCTGCGGCGTTCCACGCGGCCGTCCGCACGGTCGTGGACGGGCGGCGGAGGCTGCTGCCAGTTCGTGTACTGGTGCGGCTGCTCCCAGGGCGGAGGCGTGTGCGGAGGAAGACTCTGCCCCTGCGAGGGCCCCTGCGAGGGCCCCAGGGACGACCCCTGCGAGGGCGGCGGCGCCCACTCGGTCTCCAGGAACGTCCGCGCCTCCTGGTCGCGACCGGGGCGCGGCGGCGGCGCGTAGGACGAGCCGTTCTGTTCCCTTCCCTGGTTGTGGCCCTGATCGCGGCCCTGCCCCGGGTGGTGGGCGGAGCCGCCGAACGGGCCGGGGTCGCGGCGCGTGACGGGCTCCGGGTCCTGCCCCGGGTCGCGGCGGGTGACCGGGTCCAGATCGTCCGGGTCAAGGACGGTCTCCGACGCGTCGCCGGCCCGGCCGCCGGGCTGGTGAAGGCCGGGCGGATCGTCGGTGACCGTCTCGTCGGCCCGCGCGACGGGCGGGCGCGGCGGTGCCTGGGGCACGGGCAGGGCCGCCACCCGGATGAGCAGCGGATGCGCCTGCGCCGCCGTCATCCGGCTCCTCGGCTCGCGCGCGAGCAGCCCGTCCAGCACCCGCCCGAGCGGCCCCGCGTTGCGCGCCGGGGGCACCGGTTCGGTCAGCGCGGCCTGCAGCGACGACATCGCGTCCGACCGCTCGTAGGGGGAGCGGCCCTCCACGGCCGCGTACAGCGTCGCGCCCAGCGCCCACAGGTCGGACGCCGGCACCGCGCGCTCGCCCTGCGCCCGCTCCGGCGGAATGTAGGCGGGCGAGCCCATGACCAGGCCCGTCTGCGTGAGGGTGGAGTCGCCCTCCACCTGGGCGATGCCGAAGTCGGTGAGCACGACCCGCCCGGCATCGGTGATCAGCACGTTGCTGGGCTTGACGTCGCGGTGCAGGATGCCCTTCTCGTGGGCGTGCTGGAGCGCGCCGAGCATCTGCAGCCCGATGTCGGCGACCCGGCGGTGCTCCATCGGCCCCCGGTCGAGCAGGTCCTGCAAGGACGGGGCGAGGACGAGCTCCATCACGATCCAGGGCCGGTCCGACTCCTCCACCACGTCGTGGACGGTCACCACCCCGGAGTGGTTCAGCCGCGCCGAAGCCCTCGCCTCCCGGAACGTCCGCTCGTACAGCACGGCGCGCTCGGAGTCGTTGAGGCCCGGCGGGAGCACGACCTCCTTGACCGCGACCTCCCGGTCGAGCATGACGTCGAAGGCGCGCCACACGGTGCCCATGCCGCCCTGGCCGACCACCGAGTCGAGCCGGTAGCGGTTACCGAGCAGACGTGCCTTTGCCATGGATCGAGGGCCCCCTAGGTCATCCCACCCCGGAGGGACGGAACGTGTCGAGCACATTCTTCACGAGTGCCTCGTTCTCGTTCCACTGGGCGGCGGGAACCGCGACCACCACGGCGTACGGCCGGCCATCGACGATCACCCCGCGGTCGCGCGCCCTGGTGACGCCGTCGCGGGACCAGGTGAACTCGATGTCGGCGGCGGGCACGCCGGCGACGCTGGTGCGGGTGAGCGAGATCCGGTCGAAGTTCTTCAGCTTCCCGTCGGCGACGGCCTGCCGCTCCCACTCCAGCCAGTGCTCGTACGGGTCGCCCGACCAGGGCGTCTGGTCGACCTGGATGTACGCGCTGCTCGCGGGGTCCGTCCAGATGACGCTCGCGCCCTGCACGGAACGCCGCCACCCCGGCGGGACCCCGATCGAGAATCCGGAGCCCCTCGCCTGGACGAGGCCGCCCGGGAGGGGAGTCCTGCCCGGGGTTCCGGACGTGGCAGACGTGGTGGGCGTGGCGGGCGTGGCGGGCGCTGTGGTGGTGTCCTGGTTGACCGGCGTGGACCGGGTGGGCGGCTGCTGGGACGCGGCGGTTCCGCCGCCGGGAGAGCCGTCCGGCCACAGCACGAACCCGGCGACGGCCAGGACCGCCGTCGCCACGACCACCCCGGCGATGATCGGCGGCACGACCGAGCGTTTCCGCCCCGCTCCGGACGCGGTGGCCTGCGCGTCCCCGGGCGGCCACGGCCCGCCCGTCCCAGGCGGGTACCGGCCCGTCATCCCGTGGCCCGGCGGCGGGACCGGGCCCCCCGGCGCGAGACCCGGCGGGTGGGGGAACGGCGCGGCCTGCGTGGTACCGGCGCCTGCCTGCCCGGCTCCCGACGGCGCGGCTCCCGACGGCGCGGCGGCCAGGTCCGCGGCGTGGCCGGACGCGATCGCCTTCAGGGCCTCCTCGGCCCGGTCGCCGGTCATCCGCCGCGACGGGTCGCGTTCCAGCAGGCCGGTGAGGACGGGTGCCAGCGGCCCCGCGTTCGCGGGCGGCGGGACGTCCTGCGTCATCACGGCGGCCAGGACGGCCATCGCGTCGCTGCGGTGGTGCGGCGCCCGCCCCTCGGTCGCGGCGTACAGGGTGGCGCCGAGGGCCCACAGGTCGGAGGCGGGGACCGCCGGGTCGCCGTTCACCCGCTCCGGCGACATGTACGCCGGCGACCCCATGAGCAGGCCGGTGCCGGTGAGCGTCGCGTCCCCCGCCAGCTGCGCGATGCCGAAGTCGGTGAGGACGGCCCGGTCGTCGTCCGCGACGAGCACGTTGGCGGGCTTGACGTCCCGGTGCAGGATGCCGGTCGCGTGCGCGGCGCGCAGCGCGCCCGCGATCTGCCGCCCGATCGCGGCGACGCGGCCGGGCGGGAGCGGCCCGTCCTCTTCCACGATCTCCTGGAGAGATCGGGCCCGGACCAGCTCCATGACGATCCAGGGCCGGCCGTCCTCGTCCACGACGTCGTGTACGGTCACGACGCCCGGATGGTTCAGCCGGGCCGAGGCGCGGGCCTCGCGCAGCGTCCGGCGGTGCCGGTTGTCGCGCTCGTCGTCGTTCAGCCCCGAGGGCAGCACGACCTCCTTGACGGCGACGTCCCGGTCGAGGGTCTCGTCGCGGGCGCGCCAGACCGTGCCCATCCCGCCGCGTCCCACCACTGACTCGAGCCGGTACCGACCGGCGAGGACACGGCCCTCCATCAGTCGTCCGCCGGCTCGAAGAACTCGTAGACCGGCTGGAGGTCGGAGAACACCTTGTCCCATTCCTTGTCGGGGGCCCGGAGCAGGATGGCGTAACCGTGCCCGTCCGTCACGAACCCGCGGTTGAGGATGTGCTGGCGGCCGCCGTCGCCGTCGAAGGTGAACTCCCAGTCCGCGGAGTCGTCGCCGTCGCCGGTGTCGGGGACGGGCGGCTGGTCGCCGGTCGGCCTGATATCGATCAGCCGGTAGCCGGGCCAGCCGGAGCCTCCGCGCTCCTGCCGCCGCCAGTCGTCGATCGCGCTGTCGCCGGGGTCGTCGGTCTGGTCGATCTGGAAGTAGATCTTCCGGTCGGGCGAGTAGAAGAACTCGCCGCCGTTCTTGCGTTCCGGCCCGCTCCAGCCCTTCGGGACGGGCACGGAGTAGCCGCTGGGGTCGTCGTGCGTCCGGAAGCCGGCGGGGAGCCCCGCGCTCGGCGAGGCGCTCGGCTCGGGGGAGGTCGCGGGGGCGGACGGGCCGGTGCCGGTCGCCGGGGCCGTGGCGCTCTCCTTGCCCGCCGTCTTCTCGCCGTCGCCGTTGCCCGCGAACGCGATGCTCGCGATGACCACGACGAGGAGCAGCACGATCGCGGCGATGATCAGCAC
>NZ_SMKK01000251.1 GCF_004348425.1 Actinomadura sp. 7K507 | reverse complement strand
GTGTGGGGGGGCGCGTGTCCAGGTTCGACACGCCGTTCACCACGGAAAAGACCAGCTTCGGCCGAATTCGCGGTGATTCGCGCGGCATCGACGGTGTATTCAGGGGGAATGTGTACGTTGGGGAGATCAACACTGCTGTGAGCTGCGGGGACGGGCCCCGTGGCGCAGCCTTGGAACCAGGAGGTCCCCGTGGCTCGAACTTTGTCGAGGGGCACCCGTGTGACCGGTGCCGAACGCACACGACTCGCCGCCGAGCTCGCCCCGCGGTACGCCGCCGGCGAGAGCATCCGTGACTTGGCGGCCGAGACCGGCCGGTCGTACGGGTTCATCTACAACGTGCTGAAGGAGGCGGGCGTGCCGCTCCGCGGCCGGGGCGGCAACACCCGGCGCAAGAAGTCCTGACCCGCTCCCGAGACCGAAAGAAGCGCGCACATGAACGGACGTCCCCCTCGCCCCCCGGGGGGACCCCGCGCGCTAGGAACGGCGGTACGCCCCGGTGATCTCGCGGCGGCCGTTCAGGCTGGCGAGGTCGGCTGCCGCCCGCCCGGCCACCCAGCCTTCGTAGTTGGAGACCGAACCCGCCCGGCCCTCGGCGAGATTCGGGAACATCGTGCCGACGGCCTGCTCGACGGCCCGATCGCGCGCGGCCAGGACGGGAACCAGAACGGTCCCTCCGGCGCCCGCGGTCGCCCGGTCGGCCGCCTCACGCAGCCGCTCCCCGCAGCGGGCGGCGTAGGCGTTGAGGAAGGCGTGGCGGAAAGAACGCGTCCTTGACCGTCCCCGCGCATCGCGCCTGGGACCCGCGTGCACCATGGCGGACGTCGCCTGGACGAGCAGAGACGTGAACAGCATCTCCACCGCCGCCAGATCGGCCGGATGACCCACCACCGTGGAGAACCCCAGCTCCCGATGCCATACCGCCCTGCAACGGTTGGCGTCGGCCACCACCGTCAGCAGGACCGCCTTGGGGGAGTCGTAGGGGTTGTCAACCGCGATGCGCCGTCCTGCCGCACCGCCCACGTCGCCTTTCTCCGCTGCCAGAAGCGCATGGTCGATGCTGTGGCGGGCCATCAGCTCCTGGGCGCGCGCGCTCAGTGCCTCCGCCTCCTCGGGGAACTCGGTCGATTCGGCTTTGGCCAGGAGCGCCCTGACCCTGCCGAGCGTCCGCTGGTCGACGTCCCGCTCCCGTACCCGCTCGCGCGACGCCGCCCCGGCCCCGGGGGAGTTCGCTCCAGGCGCGTCCGTGCGGTCCGACGCGTCCGTGCCTGATGATGTTCCTGTGCCTGATGATGCGCCTGTGCTGGACGTGCCTGTGCTGGACGTGCCTGGAAGCGGGCCCAGCCTCGGCAGTCTCGGCAGGCTCTCCAGCAGCTGGACGAGCTCGATCGCACACGTGACATAGGCCGCGTCCTCGACCCCCTCGCGCTCGCACCAGGCGTCCGGATGGCCGTCATCGTCGTCCCACCACACGGCGGCGCCGAGGACGGCGAGTTGTTCGCGCCACAGGTCGTCCACCGTGGTGCTCGGGTAGGCCCGCATCTCGCCGGCGATCACGTCCACCGCGAGCCGCCCGTGCCTCGCGGTGCGGCGGCGCGACGCGAAACGGACCACGTCGGCGGGCTGCCAGCCGCGCTCCCAGGCCGTGGTGATCCCGTGCCGCAGCCGCGCGGCCAGGCACCGGTGGACGGCGAGCGTCCAGCCGGGAGCGCCGGGTCGGCCGGTCAGCTCCGCCACCGACCGCCGGGACCCGGCGGCGTCCCCGAGGCGGAGGGACCGCACGGCCTGCGCCGCCAGCTCCCCGGCGGCCTCCGCGAGCGCGGCCGCTGCCGTCGCGTCTCCAGGCCGTGCACGCCGTCGCGCCTTCCGCACCGCCACTCCCGTCCGAGGCCATATGAGCATCAGCACGACGCATCCTGCCATCCGCCCGCGGCCGACTCGCCGTCCAGCGGGTCCGGCCGGGAGACGAAAGCCCCCGGCCGCCGTGATCGGGCGGCCGGGGGCTGCGGGAAGTCGGGCGGTCCTATCCGCCGGCTTCCTCGCCGCGCATCTCTTCGATGACCACGCTCTGGTAGGCGCGGGAGGTGTCGGGGACGTAGCTGAGCCGTGCGAGGGCCTTGCCCTCGCGGTCGCGGATCTCGAAGTGGTAGCCCTCCCCGGAATCGCCGACGTGTGCCACGGCCTGGTCGTGCCGGAGCCGGCACATCGTGTCGACCTTCTCCAGTGCCACCTTCAGACTCCCCGCGTCGCTGATGAGCCGTGCCGGCTCACTCGTCTCCCAGATCTCGAACATTGGTCGTGTCCTGTCGGCGGTGGGTCGGGACGGAATGGGGCGGGGCATTCCAGACTTCGCAGACAGCTTGAACCCATTTGGTGGATCTTTCAATCAACGCAGGTATCGGATTGATCACTATTCGAAGTTGTGCCCGCTCGTAGCGTCATGTCCGCATGTGGTGGTGGATGTACGCTTTCGCCCATCACATCGGAATCGATAGGGTCGGCCGCAGGGAACCGAACCAGATTCGGCGACGTGGATTCGGAAGGGGCCGGAGTGGACTACCGGGTCGTGTCCATCGTCCGTGACCACGCCCGCGGGCAGGGGACGGCGCCCGCCGTCACCGGCGACGGGCGCACCGTGAGCTACGCCGAGCTGGACGAGCGCTCCAGCCGGGCCGCGCAGGCCCTGCTGGCGGCGGGCCTCGGGCACGGGTCGCGGGTCGCCTACGTGGGCAAGAACGCGCCCGAGTTCTTCGACCTGCTCTTCGGCGCCGCGAAGATCGGCGCGGTGACCGCCCCGGTCAACTGGCGGCTCACCCCCGCCGAGATCGCCGCGATCGTCGCCGACGCCGGAGCGCCGGTGACAGTGCTGGACGCCGAGTTCGCGTCCCTGGCGTCCGAGTTGCCCGGACGGACCGTCCTGACCGGCGACGACCACGAGGCGTGGCTCGCGGCCCATCCCGCGGACGATCCCGGCTTCACCGGGGAGCCGGGCGACATCGTCGTCCAGCTCTACACCTCCGGGACGACCGGGGTACCGAAGGGCGTCCAGCTGAGCAACGCCAACTTCGAGGTGGGGGAGCGGATGGCCCGCCGCTGGCGGCTGGACGGCTCGGCGGTGAGCCTCGTCCCGATGCCGCTGTTCCACATCGGCGGCTCCGGCTGGGCCCTGGCGGGACTCTACGCGGGATGCCGCCAGGTGCTCGTCCGCGACATCGACCCGGCCGCGCTGGTCGACACGTTCGAGCGCGAGCGGATCACCAACGCGTTCATCGTCCCGGCGGTGCTGCAGTTCATGTGCCAGGTCCCCGGCGCCGCCGGACGCGACTACTCGGCGCTGAGGGCGATCACCTACGGCGCGTCCCCGATCACCTCGGAGGTGCTGCGCCGCGCCCTGGACACCTTCAAGGCCCCGCTCTTCCAGCTCTACGGGATGACCGAGACGACCGGCGCGATCGTCCAGCTCGAACCCGAGGACCACGACCCGGAGGGGCCGCGCGCCCACCTGATGCGCTCGGCGGGGCGCCCCTACGACTGGGTCGAGGTGAAGATCGTCGAGCCGGGCGGGGACGCCGAGCGGCCGGTGGGCGAGGTCGGCGAGGTGCTGACCAGGTCCACGCAGAACACGCCCGGCTACTGGAACCGCCCGGAGGAGACCGGACGGCTCCTCGCCGGTGGCGGCTGGCTCCGCACGGGCGACGCCGGCCATGTCGACGCCGAGGGCTACCTGTTCCTCACCGACCGGATCAAGGACATGATCGTCACGGGCGCGGAGAACGTGTACCCGATCGAGGTCGAGGAGGTCCTCGCCGCCCATCCGCTGATCGCCGACGTCGCGGTCGTCGGCGTCCCGGACGAGCGCTGGGGCGAGACCGTCAAGGCCGTCGTCGTGCTCGCCCCGGGTGCGGCGCTCACGGAGGACGAGGTGATCGAGTACGCCCGGGGGCGGCTGGCCGGCTTCAAGCGCCCCCGTTCGGTCGATTTCGTGGACGCCCTGCCCCGCAACCCCAGCGGCAAGATCCTCAAGAAGGACCTGCGCGCGCCCTACTGGGAAGGCCTGGGCCGCACCATCGCCTGATGGACCGGCCAACGCCCACCGGCCCGCGCGCATCGAGTACGTTGCCCTGGCCACCACCTCGCGGCCATCCGGTGAACGCGCCAATCGTGACGGGGCCCACACCAGGTTCCCTCTTCGGCACATCAGTCGTCGGCGACGGTGACGACCGTCTCCTTGGCGTCCGGTTCCATGAAGCGTAGGAGCGACTCGCCTTCGCGGGTCAGTTCGTCAAGGGCCGCCTGGGGGAGAGGGCCGAAGGGACGCAACCGCAGAGTGGCGACCTTGCGCTTGTACTCCGTCTCCCAGATGCCGTGGGCGAAGCCGTCCCAGAGGAACACGGCGCGGACACGGAGGTTCTTGGTGGTGAGCAACGGCCGGTGCGTGTCGGCGATCACACGCCTGCGGTCGGCGTGCGCCAGGACGAGGCTGTCGAACTCTGGCAGGAACCGCGCCGGCGCCTGGACGTCCTCGCCGGGCCTTGGCGCGTCGGGCAGGTCGAACAGTTCCTTGCCTCGGTCGTCGCCGAATACACGGAGGCCGGGTCGCAGACGGTCCAGTGCCTCGGCGGTCGTCGAGAGGCCGGACCATGTCTGGGCGTCGGCGGCGGACGCGGGCCCGTAGGCCGCCAGGTACCGGAGCATCAGCTCGTCCAGCGCCGGTCCGTCCGCCGGGCCGGTGCCCAGCCAGTCATCGGCCGGCGCGAACCGTGACGTCCGGGAGAAGCCCCATCTGTCCTGGGTCGGGACCATCACCAGCGGCACGCAGAGCCGGACGGCATAGCCGAGGGCCCTGTCGTTGACGTCCGGAAACTGTTCCTGCAGCAGCGCACGGACCTCGTTGAACGTGCGGGGCTCCTGTCCGAGAAGCGCGCGCGCTGCCGGGACGACCCTTTGCAGGTCCATCCCCTCGGCCCGGTCGCCCAGCACGCGGAGGGCGCCGTCCAGCATCGGCTGCATCGCCGTACGGAACGCCGTGTAGTCGGCACCGGTCGTCAAGTGCAGGGTGGCGCGCATCATGGTGGCGCGGACCACCGACCGGTCGTGCAGGGCGGCTTTCAGGTCGGACGCCTGGAAGCCCTCCAGGCGCGTCCACAGGCCCAGGAACGGCGGTTTGGGCTCCTGCGCCTGCATGCCGAAGAGCCGTCCCACGGCCTCGGTGACGGGGATCGGTTCCCGCGCGAGCAGGAGCTGCCGTGCCAGCGTGGCGCGGTTCAGGGCTCGGACGTTCAGAGTGTCCTTCATCCGCCCAGAATGCCGTGATCGCCGCCGGGTCGCCCGCGCCGCGACTGGACACACGGTCGATCGTGCGGGTTTCCGCAGGTCAAAGGGCCCCTGGATGCCTGACAAGCCGATGACGGAGTGGTCGGGAACGAGTGACGGGCGCAAGGGTTACGGGATGAAATCTCCGAAAATGCACGTGCATCAGCTCTTGCACCTGCACGCCATCCCTAGCAGGATGATCCCCGGACCCCCGCACGTGAACTCCCCGGAGATCGCGATGAACGCACACTTGAACGACAGTGACCGGCAGGCGCTGAGGCTGGCCCATGATCTCCGCGAGGAGATGCGGGCCGCACTCCCGCAGTTGCCGTCCGCGCCCTCTGTCTCGCCGTTCGTCGACCAGGCCGGGATGCCCAGCGTCCTGCTGCGGATGGACGCCGACACAGCCCGCGCGCTCATGGCCCTGCTGGCCGAGCGCCGCGGAGAGCAGGGCGGCGCGCCCTACGCGGAGCCGCGCCAGGCCGACGGCCCGCATGCGCCGCCCCCGCCCGAGGCCCAGGGCCCCGTGGCGGCCGGGTCGTTCGGGCAGCCCGCCTACGGGCAGCCTGCTTACGGGCAGCCTGCCTACGGGGAGCCTGCCTACGGAGAGCCGCAGTTCGTCCCGCCGCCGCCCGGGGCCCCGGTGTTCACCCAGGGGACGGGCCCGACGCCACTCGTGCCGTCGGTCTACCCGACGTACTGACCGGCGCTCCACCGCGGCAGGCGCCTCACACCGCGCCGCCTCCCGGCCTGCCGGACAGGGCGGGAGCCGCACATCACGGACCGGGAACATTCGCGTACGCGCGAACGCTGAACCGTGAGCGGCCCTGCCATGTGGGAGCCATGCGAGCATAAAGATCTTTTTGTCGGACGGCCGCACCATGGCCTGCCTGTGTAAAAGATCTACCTGGTCAAAGGTAAAGAAATCGCCCGTTTGGCGAAACCACGGTAATGCCGTATATAGTCGGGCCCAGGTCGGGGTCAAAGAACCCTTGACCTGGCTAAACGCATAGCCGTCGCCTCCCGCCCGCCAGGCGGGATCCACTGCGCCGAACCACGGTCGTCCCATGCACCGGCCGTGTCCGTGCGGGGCCCAATGAGCCCCCGGTCGGCGTCCATTCCCGCTTCATCGAAGCTCGTCTCACACGCACGTCCGAGGACGGCCGTGCGCCGTTGAGCGCGAGTGCGGTCCGCCATGCCCGCGGGCCGGTTCACGCGGGTCTTTCTTCGCGGCGGCATCTCCCGAGTCCCGAGTCTCGGAGCCGTTCCCCCCTGCCCGGATTCCGGCGTACGCCGCCCGGCGCGGAACGGCAGCCCTGTACCCCGAACGAAGGAAATTCATGCAGCAGCGAGCGATCAATGCCGTCCTGACCGGCGTCACCGGTACCGCCCTCGCGGGCATGCTCGTAGCCGGTGTGGCCGCCGCCAGTGACGACTCCGCTCCCAGCGAGAAGCAGTTCCTCACGCAGGAGGCCGTGGCGGCCCAGCAGCACAAGCCCGGCGGCGCCGAGAAGGGCACCGCCGGCAGCGCCGAGAAGGGCGCCGCGAAGGGCTCCGGCGGTGCGGACAAGCGCGGGGCCGCCGAGTCAGGGTCCTCCGACAGCAAGCGCGAAGAGAAGGACCCCGAAGCCCTGCTCAGCGGCAAGACCACCGCGTCCTACTTCTGGGACGACGGCTCCGGCATCAACGGCGACACCGGCGCCCCCGCGAGTGGGAAGTCGATGCAGAAGGGCATGTTCGCCAGCCCGAGCTGGCCGATGCTCACCAAGGTGAAGGTCTCCTACAACGGCCGCAGCGTGACCGGCTTCGTCGGTGACCGCGGTCCCGGTGAGCCCTCGCACCGGGGCATCATGCTCGATCTCGACACCTACACCTTCCGGTACCTCCTCGACGGCGAGAAGCCGGAGAGCAAGTACACCGCCGGTACCGGCGAAGGGCACCTGAAGGGACTCAAGTGGGAAGTCCTGGAGTGGGGCGACGGCAAGGGCGAGAAGGGCAAGCCCCAGCCGTTCAACCCCTGACATGAGGTAGCTCACGAACGCCCGCACACAGGGACGTGCGTGAGGCCTCTCACAGACCCGGCACAGGGCTGCCGGTGCATGGAGAACGGGGATTCCCCGGTATCGCACGATCACCGGGGAATCCCCATTTTCACGCGACCGGCCCCGCCGCCGGGTCGAGCCGCGGTGGCTCCGGACGGAGCGGCCCCGGCACGGGAACCAGCGCC
Organism: Actinomadura sp. 7K507; assembly: GCF_004348425.1. Classification (GTDB taxonomy): domain Bacteria; phylum Actinomycetota; class Actinomycetes; order Streptosporangiales; family Streptosporangiaceae; genus Spirillospora. The sequence goes on along the minus strand of NZ_SMKK01000251.1, from coordinate 5,786 downwards.
GCCGTCACCGGCCCGCTCGATCGCAGAGCAGGGGGATGACGGCGGCGAACTCGTCCATCACCGCGTCCGAGACCTGGTAGTAGGTGAACCCGTAGCGGTCGCGGCGGGTGAGCATCTGCTCGGCGATGTGCTCGGGCGGCCCCACGAACTGCGACGGCATGTCCAGGACGAGACCGGCCGCCGACGTCCCCCAGCCCCGCAGCACGGCGACCCGTGCGGCGGCGCGGCGGGGATCGGGGCCGAACGTGGGCGTCACCATCATGCTCAGCTCGACGTCCCGGCCTCCCGCGGCCTCGCGGACCTGGCCGACCTTGCGGGCGATGCTCTCGGGGAGGCGCTCGGTGACCTCCTCGGAGATCGCGCCCTCCGGGAGCGCGCGCGGGAGGACGCCGACGGTGTCGGCGTGCCGCCCGGCGATGCCGAGCATGCGCCTGCTCCCGGCGCCGACGGCGAGCGGCGGCCGGCGTCCGGGGGACGGGAAGGCCGTCAGGCCGTCGATCCGGTAGTGGTCGCCCGCGAACGTGGTCGTCCGGCCGTCGAGGAGGCTCCGCAGGATCTCCAGGGACTCCTCCAGCCGTCCCACCCTGGTGCCGGCCTCGTCGAACGGCATCCCCGCGGCCTCGTACTCGTCGCGCAGCCAGCCCGCGCCGACGCCCAGTTCGAACCGCCCGCCCGACAGGTGATCGAGGGTGGCGGCCTCCTTGGCGAGGATCACCGGGTGCCGGTAGTCGTTGGCCAGGACCATCGTGCCCAGCCGGAGCGTGCTGGTGACGGCCGCGGCGGACGCCAGTGCCACCATGGGCGCGAGCTGGTCGCCGAACGGCTCGGCGACGAAGTGGTCCCGCAGGACCAGCGTGTCGTAGCCGAGGTCCTCGGCGCGGCGGGCCGTGGCGGTCAGTTCGGCGCCGGAACGGATCGATTCGCCCACGACACCGAAACGGAAGTCCTTGTTCATGCCGGTGAGCCTGCCCCTGGCCCGGCCGGTTCGCTGGCGGGAATCCGACACGGGGGACGGGACGTGTTCGACCGGTGGAACGGGGCGAGTGGCTCGATTCGCCGTCCGTGCGGCGTAAGGGCGTCACCGACTGCCCCGTTCTCACCGGTCACATCCAGGCTGCGTCGCGATGCCCCGATTTGCAACCCGTGCGGCGTCAGCCGCCGACGGGCTGGGACAGCAGGCGGCCGGGCCAGTCGCCGACCGTGAACTCGGCGACCGGCTCGAAGCCGTTGCGCCGGTAGTACTCGACGAGCCGCCCGTCGCCGCCGCCGTAGCAGTCGACGCGCAGCAGGCGGACGCCCTTGGCCCGTGCCTCGTCCTTCGCCTTGCCGATCAGCGCGCTGCCCACTCCGTGCCCGGCGAACGCGCGGTCGGTCACCAGCAGCGTGATGTAGAGCTCGGGCTCGTCGATCGCCTCGACGTAGGGTGGCGGCCCCGGTCCGACCGCCATGACCCCGGCCGGGCGCCCGTCCACTTCGGCCACCCAGATCTCGTCGTCGCGGGCGATGCCGGTGATCCGCTCCACCCGCCGCGGATCGTCCGACCATGGTTCGCTGCCCCACTGCCCCGCCCTGCCGTGCGCCGTGAGCCACGCGACTGCGCCGTCCAGCATCGCCAGCATCAGCGGCGCGTCGCCTGCGCCGCCCCTGCGGATCTCCATCGCCCACCTCCTTGCCGGCGATCCTGACACGCTCTTGATCATCGGCGCGAGGCGGGCGCGGAGGGACCATGCGGTCGCGGACGGCGAACTACGGAACGTCCCGGCGGTGATGTCGTCGCCGGGGCGTCAGGCGCCGATGAACTCCTGGGCGCGGCGGAACAGGCCGAGCGTGATCGAGTGGAGCAGGTCGCCCGTCTCGCGGGGCGCCTTCCCCGCGAACGCGCGGGCGTTGGTGCCCTCCAGGACGATGCCGAGCTTGAAGCACGCGAGCACGGCGTACCACGTGATGGACGACAGGTCGCGGCCCGCGACGGCGTCCGCACGCCCGGCGTAGGCGGCGACCAGCTCGTCCGCCGCCGGCAGCCCGCCCGCCTCGCCGAGCGGACCGGCCAGGGCCGCGCTCTGGTCGGCGCGGTCGGGCCAGGTGGCCAGCAGCCAGCCGAGGTCCAGCAGCGGGTCGCCGATCGTGCACATCTCCCAGTCGACGATCGCGGCGACCTCCGGGCCGTCGAACGCGTACATCAGGTTGGCGAGGTGGTAGTCGCCGTGCAGGATGCCCGGCCGCCATGTCGCCGGACGGTGCTCGCCCAGCCAGCGGGCGACGTCGTCCAGGCCCGGGATGTCCGGCCCCGGATAGCCGTCCAGCGCGCTGTAGGAGTCGAGTTCCGACAACCAGCGGCTCACCTGGCGCTCCAGGAACCCCTCGGGCTTGCCGAAATCGCCCAGGCCGACGGCCTCGTGGTCGACCGCGCCCAGGGCCGACAAGGCCCGCGCCGCGTTCAGTCCCATCTCACGCCGGACGGACTCGTCCCGGGCGTGCAGGCCGGGCAGCGTCACCGAGGCGTTGAAGCCCTCGACCGGCGTCATCAGGTAGAAGACCGCGCCACCCATGACGGACGCGTCCGGACACGCCGCGATGAGGCGCGGTGCGGGGACGTCGGTGCCGTCCAGCGCCGCCAGGACACGGGCCTCGCGGCGCAGGACGTCGTTCGTCCTCGGGCGCAGATGGCTCGGGCCGCGCCGGAGCACGTAGTCGCGGCCGCCCCGGCGGAACCGGATCAGGGTGTTCTGGGTGCCTCCGGCCAGGGGGTCGACGTCCTCGAACGGGCCGCCCGGCAGGCCGTGGCCGTCCATCCAGCCGGCCAGGACGTCGAAGTCGACGAGCGCGCGGTCGATCTGCTCAGGCTGCACTGGCGGGTCCCTCTCCGGACACGGATCACCTGCCGACACGAGACACCGGAGAGTAACAGTCATGCACTTGCATTACTCCTTGAGGGAGGTGGATTATTCAGGAAACGACGTCAGGAGGCTCGCCATGGCATGGGACTTCGAGACCGACCCGGCCTACCAGGAACTGCTCGACTGGGCCGACGCCTTCGTCCGGGACGAGGTCGAGCCGCTCGACCTCGTCCTCGGCGACCCGTACGACAAGACCGACCCCCGCTACAAGGAACTGGTGCGCCCCCTCCAGGACCGGGTGCGCGAGAAGGGCCTGTGGGCCTGCCACCTCGGCCCGGAACTCGGCGGCCAGGGCTACGGCCAGGTGAAACTGGCGCTGCTCAACGAGATCCTCGGACGCTCCCGCTGGGCGCCCTCCGTCTTCGGCTGCCAGGCGCCGGACTCCGGCAACGCGGAGATCATCGCCCACTTCGGCACGCCCTCGCAGAAGGAGCGCTACCTGCGGCCCCTCCTGGACGGCGAGATCTCCTCGTCCTACTCGATGACCGAGCCGCACGGCGGCGCCGACCCGACGCTGTTCACCACGCGGGCCGTCCGCGACGGCGACGGCTGGGTCATCAACGGCGAGAAATGGTTCTCCTCCAACGCGCGGCACGCCACGTTCCTGATCGTGATGGCCGTGACGAACCCCGACGTGTCCGCGTACGAGGGCATGTCGATGTTCATCGTCCCGGCCGACGCGCCCGGACTGATCACCGTCCGGAACGTCGGCGTCGGCGGCGAGCGCGAGGGCTCCCACGGCTACCTGCGCTACGAGAACGTCCGCGTCCCGGCCGAGAACCTGCTCGGCGACGAGGGCGGCGCCTTCGTCATCGCCCAGACCCGTCTCGGCGGCGGCCGCATCCACCACGCCATGCGCACGATCGCGCAGGTCCGCAAGGCGTTCGACATGATGCTCGAACGCGCCGTCTCCCGCCAGACCCGTTTCGGCGCGCTCGCCAAGATGCAGATGACCCGGGAGAAGATCGCCGACAGCTGGATCGAGATCGAGCAGTTCCGGCTGCTCGTCCTGCGCACCGCCTGGCTGATCGACAAGCACGGGGACTACAAGAAGGTCCGCAAGGACATCGCCGCCGTCAAGGCCGCGATGCCGAAGGTCTACCACGACGTCGTCCAGCGCGCGATGCACCTGCACGGCGCCCTCGGGGTGTCGAACGAGATGCCGTTCAGCGCCATGATGCTGGGGGCCCAGGCGATGGCCATCGCCGACGGCCCCACCGAGGTCCACAAGATCACCCTCGCCCGCCAGCTGCTGCGCGACGTCGAACCCGTCGAGGGCCTGTGGCCCTCCGGTCACCTGCCCACCCGCCGGGAGGCCGCCCGCGAACGCTTCGCCGAAGCGCTGGAGCACGCGATCGGCAATGAATGACACTCGGGAACGCCTGCTGAACGCCGCCGAGGCCCTCTACGCCGCGCGCGGGGTGGACGCCGTGAGCCTCCGGGAGATCATCCAGGAGGCCGGCGTCCGCAACGCCACGGCCGTCCAGTACCACTTCGGCGACCGCGCCGGGATCGTCCGCGCGATCCTCGCCCGCCACGCTTCCGACGTGGAGGCCCGGCGGCACGCCCTGCTCGACGCCTACGAGGACGGCGAGCAGGGCGTCCGCCCCCTGGCCGCGGCCCTCGTCCGCCCCATGGCGGCCCGGCTCTCCGACGAGTCGGGCCGCGCCTACCTCCAGATATGGGCGGACGTCGTCAACCGCCCGAACCCCCTGGCCCCCGCCGCCGTCCGGGACGACCCCGCCGAAGCGGCCGCCGGGGGGCCGTCCCCCCAGAAGAGGCAGGACAGCCTCTGCCGCTGGCGCACCCTCGTCGAACCCCTCCTGGAGGAGGACGCCGCCCGCCTGCACCGCCGCTTCACCGCGATCCTTTACGCCTCGATCGAGCTGGCCCGCCGCGCCCGCTCCGGCCCCCGCACCGACGACCGCCTGTTCACCAGCTACCTGATCGACGTCGTCACCGCGATCCTCGGCGCCCCCGTCTCGCCCGAGACCCGCCGTCTGGCCGCCGAACGCGACGCCGCCCGCCGCTGAGGTCACATTCGTCCAAGACGGCCGGATCCGCCGCTCCCAGACTGGGCATGTCAGCCATGACCAGGGAGGACGACATGACTAGCGAGATCCGCCGCACCTTCTACCCGCTCATCGACTGCGCCGACACGGCGAAGTCGATGGAGTTCCTGGAGAAGGCGTTCGGCTTCAAGCCCAGCGGCGTCCACAGGGACGACGACGGGAACATCGTGCACGCCGAGATGAGCTACGACACCGGCATCATGATGTTCGGCAACGGCGAGCCCGGCAAGTCGGCCCTGTACGTCGCCGTCGACGACCCCGACGCCCACCACGACCGCGCCAAGGCCGCGGGCGCCGAGATCTTCCGCGAGCTCACCGACCAGGACTACGGCTCCCGCGACTACGCGGCCCGCGACCTGGACGGCAACGAGTGGTACTTCGGCACCTACCGCCCCTGACCCGCCGCGGCCCGCGGCGATGACGGCCGCCCGAACTCCATCAGGTGCGCGACATCCTCGACGCCGACGCCGACGCCGACGCCGACGCCGTCCCTACGGCTTGCATACTCGGCGATCTGGGGTGGTCTGGAGGGACTTGGTCTGCTCGCTGGAGCGCTGCTAGCGTCCGAGACCGATCGTGCGGGACACGGAGGTGCGGCCGGTGGCGGAATTCGTGCTGCTTCATGGGACGACTCAGACGCCCGGGGGGTGGGACCGGCTCGTCGATGCGCTGCGCGACCTCGGTCACCGTCCTGACTTGGCTCACGGGGCGGGACGGATCCAGCCGACATCGCGCTGACCTGTGAGGACTCTTCCAGGAGGTCGCGTTTTCACGCACTAAGCGCGTCGTTCTAGGGTCGGTGGATGGTGTTCATCCG
>NZ_SMKK01000250.1 GCF_004348425.1 Actinomadura sp. 7K507 | reverse complement strand
CCTCCCGTCCCCCATCTCCCGCTCGGCCGCGACGCCGGCGGACGCGTGCCGCCGCGGTCGCGTCCGCCCTGGTGCTCGGCACCGGGATGGCGGCCGCTCCGGCCGTCCCGGCGGCCGCCGACGCGCCCGGCGACCGGCGCGCCGCCGCGGGGCCCGCCTGCTCCGGCAGCCCGGCACCGACGTTCGGCACGGCCTCGCAGCACACCGCGCTGAACGACAAGTTCACCGCCTACGGAAACAGCAACGCCAAGCTGGACGACTGGACCGGCGCCGACACCACCTACTCGCTGAAGCTGTCGGACGGGCGGCTCGTCTACGCCTACTCCGACACGTTCCTCGGCAAGATCAACACGGACGGCACCCGTTCGCCCACCGTCGACGACGGCGGGACGACCCCGTTCATCAACAGCTCCTTCGTCGTGCAGTCGGCCGGTGGCGGGCTCACCACCGTCCACGGCGGGACGGCCGCCGCCCCGAAGGCGGTCATGCCGCCCGCACAGGCGAATCACTGGTACTGGGCGGGCGACCTGACCCAGACCGGCTCGGAGGTCCAGCAGCTCTACCGCGAGTACTACGACCCCGACCCGCACAACGACACCGGCTGGGACATGAAGTGGAAGGACAACGTCCTGGCGCGCTTCTCCCCGGACGACCTGTCCAAGCCCGCGCAGGTCGTCGCGATGCCCTCAGAGGACGGCGTCCAGTGGGGCTCGGCGCTGCTCAAGGACGGCGGCCACACCTACATCTACGGCACCGAGGACTACACCGACCCCGACACCGAGGTGAACACCAAGTACCTGCACATCGCGCGGGTGCGCGGCACCGACCTGCGCGGCGCGTGGGAGTACCGCACGGCGGACGGCTGGTCGCCGACGGAGACGGCGTCGGCGCGGCTGATGAGCGGCGTGTCCAACGAGTTCAGCGTCAGCAGGCGCGGCTCGCACTACCTCCTGGTCAACCAGGACACCAAGCTCGCCTTCGGGGCCGAGATCGACGTCCTGATGTCCTGCTCGGCGGCCGGGCCGTTCACCGGTGAGCAGACCGTCTACACGACGCCCGAGACCGGCGCGCAGGGCTCGTACGAGAACCCGGAGGTCTACACCTACAACGCCCACCAGCACGCGTCGCTGTCGTCCAGCGGCAACCTGGTGATCTCCTACAACGTCAACAGCCTGGACGACGTCAAGGACGACGGGAAGGTCGACAACTACGAGGACGTGACCATTTACCGCGCCCGTTACATCAACCTGCCGGTCTCCGGCTGATCCAGAGCCGCGGGCATCGCCGTTCCGTCCACGGCGGTACCCGTTCCCACGCGCCCCCGGGTGATCTCTCGCCCGGGGGCGCGTTCCTCCTCCGAACCTTTTGGACACCTCCCGGACAAGGAGCTCTCATGGACGCGGAACTGGCCGCCGCGCTCGACGGCATGCCGTACGTCGGCCTGGCGGACCCGGTCAAGGCCCGGTCCGCGATGCGCGACCTCGTCGCCGCGCTGGAGGTGCCGGGGCCCGCCGCGCCCGCCGAGGTCGAGGACCGGACGATCCCGGGCCCGCCCGGTGCGCCGCCCGTCCCCGTGCGGGTCTACCGGCCGCGCGGTGCCGGCGAGGCGGTGCCGGTGCTCGTGTACTTCCACGGCGGGGGATTCGTCACCGGCGGGCCGGAGAACGAGCACGGCCGCTGCCTGGACTTCGCCGCGGACGGGATCGCGGTCGTGTCCGTCGGCTACCGGCTCGCGCCCGAGCACCGGTTCCCCGCCGGGTTCGAGGACTGCTACGCCGCGACGGTGTGGGCGCACGAGCACGCGGGGGAGTTCGGCGGCGATCCGCGGCGGGTCGCGGTCGGCGGCGGCAGCGCGGGCGGCGCCCTGGCCGCCGCCGTGGCCCTGCGCGCGCGAGACGAGCACGGCCCGCCCCTGGTGTTCCAGATGCTGCTCTATCCCGTCCTGGACGACCGCATGGACACCCCGTCGATGCGGGCGTTCACCGAGCCGCCCCTGTTCAACCGCACCGACGTCGAGCACATGTGGCGGCACTACCTGGGCGGGCGGGCCGATGTCCCGGCGTACGCGGCACCCGCCCGCGCCGCCGGCCTGAGCGGCCTTCCGCCCGCCTACATACTGGTCGCCGAGTTCGATCCGCTGCGGGACGAGGACCTCGCCTTCGCGCACCGGCTGATCATCTCGGGGGTCTCCACGGAGGTCCACCATGTGCCGGGCGCGTGCCACGGTTTCGACGGCGTCATGACCGCGCGGCTGGGACGCCTTGCGTTCGAAGAGCAGCGCGCGGTCCTGCGGCGAGCCCTGTTCGGGGCCTGTCCGGGGGCCTCGCCTGGAAGGTGGACAGTGCAGTCGCTAAGTGATTAGATGACTTTACTTCTTGGGAACGAGGTGGCGATGTCACACGATGTGGCCCGGCCGAGCCTGTCGGATTCGCTCACGGAGCGGATGCTGGAGCTGATCAGGTCGGACGGCCTGCGCGCCGGCGACCGGCTGCCGTCGGCGCGCGAGCTGTCGGAGCGTTTCGCGGTGACCACGCCGACGCTCCGGGAGGCGCTGCGCCGGCTGGAGGCGACCGGGGCCATCCAGCTCCGGCACGGCTCGGGCATCTACGTGGGCGCCGACCTCGAACGCGTCGTCATCGCGAACCCCAACGTCGGCACGCTGGAGCGCGGCAGGCTGCTCCAGCTCCTGGACGCCCGGCTGCTCATCGAGCCGCCGCTGGCCGCGCAGGCGGCCCACCGGTCCGAGCCGGGCGACCTCGAACGGCTCCGCACCGTCCTGGACGAAGCGGCCCAGAACCTCACCTCCGGGGAGGAGGCCGAGGCGCGGCTGCACGAGGCCAACATGGCCTTCCACCGCGCCACCGCCGGCGCCGCCGGCAACTCCGTCCTGTGCGAGGTCATCGACTCGCTGCTGAAGGTGCACGCGTCCGAACAGCGCGAGATACAGCGGATCTTCGACGACCGGACCCGCGACTACGAGGAGCACCGGGCGATCCTCGGTGCCATCGAGTCCGGCGAGGAACGGCGGGCCGAGGACCTCATGCGGTCCCATCTCGCCGACGTCAAGCACGTGATCGAGCAGCGGCTCGGCTGAGCCCGCCGCACCCCCTCGCCGCCCGGCGGACGCGCCGCGCGGTCCGTTCACCCTCCCCTCAACACCCCTATCCCGGATTCCTTCGACCACCCCGATCGGGTGACAACCCGATGAAGGAGGCTCACCATGTTGTCGTCCAAGCGACTGCGGGTGACCGCGTTCACCATGGGCGCGCTGCTGCTCGCCGCCGGCTGCGGATCAGGCGACGGCGGCGGCGACAAGTCCGAGCTGAAGCTCTACAACGACAAGGGCGCCTGGAAGCCCTACTTCGAGCAGATGGCCGCCCTCGGCAAGCAGAAGACCGGGCTCGACATGACGCCGGTCGGCTACACCGACGAGCCGACCTACACGGCGTTCATCAAGTCCTCGTTCCGCACCAACGTCAAACCGGACCTGTTCACCTGGACGACCGGCGGGCGCCTGAATGAGATCGTCGAGCAGAACCAGGTCGCGGAGACGACGAAGATCTGGCAGGACGGCATCAAGAGCGGCGACCTGACCGAGGACCTGAAGACGTACTACACGGTCGACGGCAAGCAGTACTGCGTCCCGCTGAACACCGCCTACTGGGGCATGTTCTACAACAAGAAGCTCTTCGCCGAGCACGACCTGAAGCCGCCCGAGACCTGGGCGGAACTGGAGAAGCTCGCGCAGACGCTCAAGTCGAAGGGCCAGGTGCCCTTCCACCACACCACCCCGACGTCGCTGTTCTCCTTCGCCTGGTTCGAGCAGCTCCTCGCCGGCACCGACCCCGGCCTGTACGACCGGCTGTCGAAGGGCCAGGCGTCCTACACCGACCCCGGCGTGGTGAAGGTGATGGAGCGCTGGAAGTCGATGGTCGACGCCGGCTACTTCACCGAGCCGGGCGACAAGTCCGACCCCGCCGACCACTTCAAGTCGGGCAAGGCCGCCATGGTCATGAACGGGACGTGGTTCAACACGAGCATGACCCAGCGCAACCTCAAGCTGGGCGAGGACTACGGGTTCTTCTTCGTCCCGAACGTGAACGCGTCGCTGCCCAAGCGTTCGCTGATCTTCGAGAGCGGGCCGCTGTGCTCGCTGCGCAAGGCCCCCGACCCGGAGGCCAGCGAGAAGTACCTCAAGTGGTGGATCACGGCCGAGGCGCAGGAGAAATGGTCGAACGCGCGCGGCGACGTGTCCGGCAACCCGAAGGTGAAGGTCGCCGAGCCCGAGCTGGACAAGGTCACCAAGGAGGCCGCGTCGAAGGAGAACCGGCTCGTCCTGCGCTACTTCGAGGCCGCGCCCCCGCCCGTCCTCACCGAGGCGCTCAGCGGGTTCGACAAGTTCCTCAACGAGCCCGGCTCCTACATGGACGTCCTCAAGAACATCCAGAAGGTGAACGAGGACTACTGGAAGTCGCAAGAAGGCGGAAGCTGATCCATTCATGAGACTGGTCCATTCATGAGCGCGCACAAGCGCGGCGACCGCCCCGGGAAGGGGTTCGCGCTGCACGGCCGGTTCCGGCACCTCTACATCTCGCCGGCCGTGCTGTTCGTCGCCGTCCTGCTCTACCTGCCGTTCCTGTGGACGGCGTACCTGAGCTTCACCAGCTACGACGGGCTCGCGTCGCCGGAGTTCACCGGCCTGGACAACTACAAGCGGCTCTTCGAGGACGACGCGCTCGTCACCTCCATCCGCAACACGCTGCTGTGGGTCGTCGGGACCGTCGCGCTGCCGGTCGGAGGCGGGCTCCTCGTCGCCGTACTGTCCTACGACGTCAGGGGCGGCGGCTGGTTCAGGCTGCCGTTCCTGCTGCCGTACGCGATGTCGGGCGCGGGCCTCGGCGTGATCTGGGGCTTCATCCTCCAACCGGACGGGATGGTGAACCAGATCCTGACGGCCCTCGGCATGCCCGGCGGCGACACCGCCTTCCTCCAGGACGGCCCGCGCAACACCATCGCGATGATCGTGGTGTGGACGTGGCAGCAGCTCGGCGTCAACATGCTGCTGTTCGTCGTCGGCCTGCAGTCGATCCCGAAGGGGCCCGTCGAGGCGGCCCGCATCGACGGCGCGTCCGGATGGTCGCTGTTCCGGCACGTCACCTGGCCGCTGATGCGGCCCATCACGACGGTCGTGCTCGGCCTCGCGCTCGTGGCGGGCCTGAAGAACTTCGACATCATCTGGGTGATGACCCAGGGCGGGCCGGGACGCTCGTCCGAGACGCTCGCCGTGACCATGTACCGCGACGTGTTCGTCGCCAACGAGTACGGATACGGCTCGGCCGTCGCGATCCTTCTGACCACCATCACGGGCCTGGCCTCGTACGTCTACCTGCGCCGCCAGATCGGCAAGGAGGAGGTGTCATGACGCAGCGAAGCGGCGGCCGGAACGCGGGCGCGCTGGTCCCGGCGCTGCGCCGGGCCGTGCTGGCCGTCCTGGCCGTGGTGTGGCTGTTCCCCACGTACCTGATCGTGGCGAACGCCGTCCGTCCCGCCGACGACTACGACCCGTCCGACGCGGTGTCGCCGCCGTCGTCGGTCGGCCTTTTCGACAACATCGCGCAAGCGTGGGAACAGACCGCGGTCGGCAGCTCGCTGCTGAGCACGTTGCTCTACAGCGTCGTCTCCCCGGCGGTGGCGGTCCTGCTGGGCGCGCTCGCCGGGTACGCGATCGTGGTGCTGCGGCTCAAGCACGGCTTCACCTGGTTCATCGTGATCTTCGCCGGGACCGTCGTGCCGTTCCAGATGCTGCTGGTGCCGCTGTTCGTCGGCTACAGCAAGGTGGCGCTCTACGACGACCGGCTCGGGCTGATCCTGATCTACTCGGCGATCAACGTGCCGCTCGCCGCGCTGGTCATGCGCAACTTCTTCGGCAACGTCGCGGTGTCGATCTTCGAGGCGGCGCGGCTCGACGGCGCCTCCACGTTCCGCATCTTCTGGCGGATCTACCTGCCGCTGTCGTCGGCGGCGCTGGCCGCCGTCTTCATCCTGGAGTTCACGTTCGTGTGGAACGACCTGCTGTTCGGCCTGACGCTGTCGCAGTCGGAGAACGTCCGGCCGGTGTGGGCGGAGCTGTCGGCGCTCACCACCGACGTCTACGCCGGGACGCCCGTGCCGATCGCCCTGGCCGCCGGCCTGGTCGTCTCCCTGCCGACCGTCGTGCTGTTCCTCGCGACGCAGCGGCTGTTCACGCGCGGCCTCACCCTCGCCCAGTTCTAACGCTCCCCAGAGAAGGAATGACGCATAACGATGACGAGTCGGCTGCTTCAGGCGAGCCTCGGTTCGCCGGACTATGACGGGATCCGCGACGCGCTGCGCCAGGACACCTCCACCGAGGTCCTCGCGGTGCGCGGGCTGTCCGTCCGCGCCTCCGTGCTCCCGCTGTTCAAGCGCGGCGCGGACGGCGGGCTGCGGCAGGCCGTCCGGCTGGCGCTGTCCGGCGGCGGGCCCGTGGACGTGGCCCTCAAGGACGGGGACGCCGAGCTGGCCTCCGCGACCGGGGCGGAGCAGACCGTGACGCTGCTCGTCCCCGAGGTGGACGGCCCGCGCCGCGTCACCCTGGAGGTGCGCGACGCGGACGGTCTCGTCGGCGCCGCCCCGCTCGACATCACCCCGCAGCGCAAGTGGAACGTCTTCGTCGTCCACCACTCGCATCTCGACATCGGCTACACCGACACGCAGGGCACCGTCCTCCGCCACCACCTCGACTACCTCGACGCCGCCCTGCGGCTGGCCAGGGAGACCGACGGGCGCCCGGACGACGCGCGGTTCCGCTGGTCGGTGGAGTCGTCGATGCCGGCGCTGCGCTGGCTGTCCAGCCGTCCCGACGACCAGGTCGCCGAATTCGTCGACCGGGCCCGCGCGGGCGACATCGAGATCACCGCGTTCCCGATGCAGCTGCACACCGAGGCGTGCTCGACCGAGGAGCTGTACCGGCAGCTCCGCTTCGTCGAACACCTGCGGCGCACGTACGGCATCGAGGTCCGGTCGGCCATGCACACCGACATCCCGGGCGCGGTCGCCGGGACGGTGGACGCGCTGAACGCGGCGGGAGTCCGGTACCTGGCCGCCGCGCACAACTGGGCCGGACGGTCCGTCCCCTACATCACGGGCGGCGACCGGCTCGCCCGCCCGTTCCGGTGGCGGTCGCCCGGCGGCGGCGAGCTGATCGTCTGGTTCACCGACACCCCGCACGGCATGGCCTACATGGAGGGCAACACCGTCGGGCTCGTCGACGGCTACGACCTCGCCGAGGACCTCCTGCCCCGCTACCTCGGCTCCCTCGCCGACCGCCCCTACCCGTACGGGCCCGGGACGTTCGGCTGGTACGCCGCCCCGGGCCAGGTCGGCGCCGCCAAGGACCCCGACTTCCTGGACGCCGTCCACCTGCGGGTGCAGGGCGCGCACGCCGACAACGCGGGCCCGTCGATCGTCCCCGCCGACATCGCGCACCGGTGGAACGAGACCTGGGCGTACCCGCGGCTGCGGATGGCGGCCAACGCCGACTTCTTCGCCTACGTCGAGGAGCACCACGGCAACCGGCTCCAGACCCACGAGGGCGACTGGACCGACTGGTGGGCCGACGGCCTCGGCTCCGGCGCCCGCCCCCTCGGCCACGTCCGCCGCGCGCAGAACATCCTGCGCTCCGCCGAGACGCTGCACGCCCTCGCCGACGACCGCAGCGGCGACCGGACGGGCGCCCCCGCCGAGATCGACGAGGCCTACGACCGCGCCGCCCTGTTCGACGAGCACACCTGGGGCGCCGCCAACCCGTGGGAGGACGCCGAAGAGGGCGGCGACTCCGGCGGCCTGCAGTGGACCCGCAAGTCGCAGGTCGGCTACCAGGCCCACGACGACGCCCTCGACCTCCTCCAGGCCGGCGCCGGGCGGCTCGGCGCGACGTTCGGGGCCGCGCCGGACGCGCTCGCCTCGTTCCTCGTCGTCAACCCCGGCACCGCCGCCCGCACCGACGTGGCCCGCGCGTTCCTGCCCCGCGACGTCGTCGCCCCGGACGTCCCGATCACGCTCGTGGACGCCCGCACCGGCGACCCCGTCCCGCACCGTGAAGAGGAGGTCGACCCGGACGAGTGGCCCACCCGCCCCATCGGCCGCCACCTGGAGGCGGTGCTGCCGGACGTCCCCGGCCACGGCCACGTCCGCGTCGACGTCAGACCCGCCGCGACCACCCCGGAGCCGGCCGACCTCGGCCTCGACGGGACGATCGAGAACGAGTTCTACCGCGTCGCCTACGACGTCAAGGAAGGCCACATCGGCTCGGTGTTCGACAAGGCCGCCGGCCGCGAGCTGGTCAACACCGCGTCCGTCGCGGGGTTCGGGCAGTACGTCTACGACCGCTACGCGACCGCGCCGCACTTCAACCACATGTCCGGGCACATGCTCGTCCACGACAAGACCATGCTCGGGGACCGGGCCGTCGGCACCCACGCGACCGTCACCAGGGCCGAACGCACCCCTGCCGGCGAACGGCTCGTCATCGAGCAGCACGGCAAGGGCGTCGACTGGTTGCGCACCACCATCGACCTGTACGCCGGCGTCCCGCGCGTGGACGTCCGCTACCAGCTCGGCAAGCAGCCCACGGCGGCCAAGGAGGCGGTGTTCTTCGCGTTCCCGTTCGCCGTGGACGGGCCGCCCGACGCCTGGGAACTGACCGGCGGCGTCGGCGGCACCGGCGTCCCGAGCGTCCCAGGGTCGGCCGAGCACATGCGCCCCATCCGGCACTGGGTCGCGTTCGAGGACCCCGAGATGACCGTCGCGTGGGCGACGCTGGAGGCGCCGCTCGTCCAGTTCGGCTCCATCCACATGCCGTACGCGCCGTTCCCGCCCACCCTCGACCAGGAGGACGGCACCGTCTACTCGTGGGCCCTGAACAACATCTGGGACACCAACTTCCCGTCCCAGCAGCAAGGTGAGACCACGTTCAGGTACGCGTTCGCGTCCGGCGCCGCCGGGTCCGGCCGCAGGCTCGGCGCCCGCACGGCCGCCGGCCTCACCGACCCGCTCGTCGCCACCCTCGCCACCGGAACCGCGCCCCCGGCCGAGTCCGGGACGTTCCTGCGCGTGGACGACCCGGACGTCCTCGTCACGTCGGTGGGCCGGGCGCGGGACGGCGACGGGCTGGCCGTCCGGCTCCAGTCGCTCGCCGCCGGCACGGTGGAGACCCGGCTGCACATGCCCGGCGTCACCCGCGCCCTGCTGAGCGGCGGGCTGGAGCGCGACCCGGCGGAGCTGCCCGTCCGGGACGGCACGATGACGGTACGGCTACCCGCGTGCGGCGTCGTGACCGTCACCGTCCTGCGTTGAACGGCACGGCGTTGAGCACAGATCGGGGACAGATGAAGATCACAGGTATCCGCGCGACCACGGTCACCGTGCCGCTGGAGGCGCCGCTCCTGCACAGCAACGGCGCCCACTGGGGCCGCTTCGTACGGACGATCGTGGAGGTCGAGGCCGACAACGGCCTCGTCGGGCTCGGCGAGATGGGCGGCGGCGGGCAGAGCGCCGAGGCCGCCTTCCAGGCCCTCGTCCCGCATCTGGAGGGACACGACCCGTTCGAGCTGGAGGCGCTCCGCTTCAAGATCGCCAACCCGACGGCGAGCCTCTACAACAACCGCACGCAGATCCTCGCCGCGATCGAGTTCGCCTGCCTGGACCTCGTCGGCCAGTACCTCGGCGTCCCGGTGCACGACCTGCTGGGCGGCCGCCTCCGCGACTCCGTCCCGTTCGCGTCCTACCTCTTCTACCGCTACCCGGGCGCCGGCGGATCCACGGAGGTCCGCACGCCCGAGCAGCTCGTCGAGCACGCCCGCGCCCTCAAGGACGCGCACGGGTTCGGTGTCCACAAGCTCAAGGGCGGCGTGTTCCCGCCGGGCCATGAGCTGGAGTGCTACAAGGCGCTCGCCGACGCCTTCCCCGGCGACCGCTTCCGCTACGACCCGAACTCCGTGCTGAGCCTGGAGGAGGGCTTGCGGTTCGGGAAGGCGATCGAGGACCTCGACAACGACTACCTGGAGGATCCCGTCCTCGGCCTGGAGGGGCTGCGGCTCGTCCGCGAACGGGTGAACATCCCGCTCGCCACCAACACCGTCGTCGTCAACTTCGAGCAGCTCGCCGCCAACGTCCTGCGCCGCGGCGCGGACGTCGTCCTGCTCGACACCACGTTCTGGGGCGGCATCCGGCCGTGCGTGAAGGCCGCCGCCGTGTGCGAGACGTTCCAGATCGGCGTCGCCGTGCACTCCTCCGGAGAACTCGGCATCCAGCTCGCCACCATGCTCCACCTCGGCGCCGTCCTGCCCAACCTCACCTACGCCGCCGACGCCCACTACCACCACCTCAGCGACGACGTGATCGAGGGAGGCCCCATGCGGTACGCGGACGGCCGGATGCCGGTGCCCTCCGGTCCCGGCCTGGGTGTCCGCCTGGACCGCGACAAGGTCGCCGAGTACGCGGAGCTGTACAGGGAACTCGGCGGCTACCCCTACGACCGGGACCCCGGCCGCCCCGGCTGGTACCCGCTCGTCCCCAACGACCGCTGGGCCGACCCGGCCGTCCCGCTGGCGCCGCTCGAATAACCTGCTCGGGTGATCCGATTCGCGACCCCGGACGACGTTCCCGACATCCTGCGCCTGATCCGTGAACTCGCCGAGTACGAGCGCGCCCTGCACGAGGTGAAGGCCACCGAAGAGCACCTACGCCAGAACCTGTTCGGCGACGACCCCAAGGTCTTCGCTCATGTCGCCGAGCATGAGGGCCGCGTCGTCGGTTTCGCGCTGTGGTTCCTGACGTTCTCCACATGGAACGGCACGCACGGCATCTACCTGGAGGATCTGTACGTCGAGCCGGACACCCGCGGCCACGGCTACGGCAAGGCCCTCCTCACCGAACTGGCCCGAATCGCCGACGCCCGCGGCTACGGCCGCGTGGAGTGGGCCGTCCTCAACTGGAACCAGCCGGCCATCGAGTTCTACGAGGCCCTGGGCGCTCGCCCGCAGGACGAGTGGACGGTCTACCGCCTCACCGGCGACACCCTGGCCAAGGCCGCCCGCTCCTGACGCGAAGCGCCCGCGGGACATGACATGACCGAGGCCCAGCCGGTGACCGGCTGGGCCTCGGCATGCGGCCTGGTCAGCCCTGCTTGGTCTCCCAGAAGATCTTGTCGATCTCGCTGATCTTCGCGAGCAGGTCGTCGGCGACCTTGGTGTCCATGGTGGCCTTGGTGCCGCCGCCACCGCCGGCGAGCTTGGTGGCCTCGTTGAACAGCTGGTGGAGCTGCGGGTACTTCTCGAAGTGCGGGGGCTTGAAGTAGTCGGTCCACAGCACCCACAGGTGGTGCTTGACCAGCTCCGAGCGCTGCTCCTTGATCAGGATCGCCCGGGCGCGGAACTCGGGGTCCTCGTTGGCGGCGTACTTCTCGGTGATCGCCTTGACCGACTCGGCCTCGATCCGGGCCTGCGCCGGGTCGTAGACACCACACGGCAGGTCGCAGTGCGCGGAGACCGTCGTCTTCGGGCGCAGAAGCTTGACAAACACCTGCGAATCCCTTCCCTCGTTGCGGATCATGCTCAGGTCACCGACATTACCCTTGTGGCCCTGGGCCCGTCCGGCCAGGGCGCTCGGTATTTCGGCCTAAGACCCGGACCGCGGCGCGGCCCGGAACCCTTCCAGCAGTGTTCATGACCGCCGCCCGGCGAACTATGCGGGCGGACGAGGAGGATCATGCGGATGCGCGGCCCCGTGCTGCGGGCACCCGTGCTGTGCGGGCTCGGCGGCGCGGCGGCGCTGCTCGCGGCGGCCGTGCTGCGGCGGCGGCTGATGGCCGTCGAGGTCAGCGGCGACTCGATGCTGCCGGAGCTGCGGCCGGGGGACTGGCTGGTCGTGCGCACCGGGGCCCGTGCCGCGCCGGGGGACGTCGTCGTCGCCCGGCATCCGGAACGTCCGGAACTCCTCATCGTCAAGCGCGCCCACCACCGGTCCGGGGACGGGTGGTGGCTGGAGAGCGACAACCAGAGGGCCACGGGCCGCCAGGACAGCTGGGACTTCGGCCCCGTCCCCGACACCCTCGTAGTGGGACGGGCGCTGACCCGCTATTGGCCCCTCCCGCCGGCGTACCTCCGGAACGGGTAGGGGGACGGCGCCGAACCGGCCGAAAGTACGGCCGGCGTTGCCGCGAACCGTACTTTGGGCCGGTGATCCGAGGCGGTGCGGTGCGGTCGCCGAAGCTGCTGCCATGTCACATGAAGATCCGGTCCCGGTGCTGCACGCCGAGGGACTGACGAAAAGGTACGGACGCCGGGAGGCGCTGAGCGGAGTCGAGCTGCGCGTCCCCGGCGGCCGCGTCGTGGGGCTGGTGGGTCCGAACGGGGCCGGCAAATCCACGCTGCTGAATCTGGCCTGCGGGCTGCTGGAACCGACGTCGGGCTCGCTGCGCGTTCTCGGGTCCCGGCCGGCTGCGAGCGCCGCACACCTGGCCAGGGTCGGGTTCGTGGCGCAGAACACTCCGCTGTATCCGTCGTTCAGCGTGGCCGACCATCTGCGTCTGGGTGAGCGCCTGAACCCGTCCTGGGACCAGGGCATGGCCGAGCGCCGCCTCGCGCAGGTCGGGCTGAACCCCGCCCAGAAGGCGGGGCGGCTGTCGGGTGGTCAGCGCGCGCAGCTGGCTCTGACGGTCGCCGCCGCCAAGCGTCCCGAACTGCTGATCTTCGACGAGCCGGCCGCCGCGCTGGACCCGCTGGCGCGCCGGGGATTCCTGGCGAACCTGATGGAGTTCGTCGCGGAGCTCGGTGCCGGCGCCGTGCTGTCGTCGCACCTGCTCGGCGACATCGAGCAGGTCTGCGACTACCTCGTCGTGCTGTGCGACTCGCGGGTCCAGGCTCGGCGCACTGGTGGAGCGGTTCCGGCGGCAGGGTCCGGAGGTACGGCTGAGCATCCCGGACGGGGACGGGGACAGGGACGGCGGGTGGCCGCCGGAGGTGACCACCACCGTGTACCGCGTCGCCCAAGAGGCGCTGACGAACGTCCTGCGGCACGCGCCCAAGGCCCGGTCCGTCGCGGTCACCGTCGAGGAGGGCGCGGGGAGCGTCACCGTCGAGGTCGCCGACGACGGACCGGCGGCCCTGGCCCGGCATCCTCAGCGCGGCGGGTACGGTCTGATCGGCATGCGCGAACGCGTCGAGGCGCTCGGCGGCTCGCTGAGTGCCGGGCCGAGTCCCGGCCGCGGCTGGTCCGTGCGGGCGACCGTGCCCGTCCCCACCAGGCCCGTCCCCCCCAGGCC
>NZ_SMKK01000024.1 GCF_004348425.1 Actinomadura sp. 7K507 | reverse complement strand
GGGCGTCCAGACCGAGGACGAGGCTCGCGTGTTCCATCGGCTGGGCGCCGTCGGGGATCCGGTAGTGAGGGATGCGGCGGTGCCACTCCTGTAGGGCGATGCGCAGTTCCAGGCGGGCCAGGTGTGATCCGAGGCAGCGGTGCGGGCCCGCGCCGAAGGCTATGTGCCGGTTGTCGGGCGGGCAGCGTCCTGGTAGGTGGCGACGATGTCGGCGTGACGGGTCACGACCCAGAATCCGTGCGCGGCCTCGCTGTGGAAGGCCGGGTACTGCTCTCGGAGGTCGTCCAGCATCGAATGGGTGGTGCCCGCCGGGCGGGGCTCGCCGAAGGGGTCGAAGTCGATCCGGGGATGACTCATCGGTGCTCTCCTTTGCGTGCGCGGGCAGGTGCCCGCTCCGGTGTCGAGCCTCTCCCTTCGACGCCGACGATCAACGATGACGATCGTCGATCTCAAAAGCCCTTTCAAGGGCTGGCGGGGGATCTCCCGTTACGGGCCCCGCTATTGCGCGGCTGGACGGCGGTGCCCGTGGGAGTCGGCGGCGTAGCGTGTTCTGCGTGGATGTCGAGGATGCGGTGGGGCGGGTTCTGGCCGAGTTGCGTGCGCAGGGCGATCCGGTGCGGGCTGAGAACGACCTGGGGAGGGTGCTGGATGAGTGGGTGAACGACCCCTACATGTGGATACGGCGTACGGCCGTCTTGGCCTTGCTGGCAGGTGTGCGGGCGGGCAACCCCGATCTGAGGAGGGTCGACCGCTTCGGGGACGCCCTGATCGGTGAACGCGAGTTCTTCATCCGCAAGGCCCTCGGGTGGGTGTTGCGGGAGCTGTCCAAGAAGGACCCGGGGTGGGTGACCCGGTGGGTCGAGCCTCGTGTCGAGGTCATCTCGGGGGTGACGATCCGGGAAGCCGTCCGGTGGCTTCCTGAGGAAGACGCCGGACGGCTCCTCGCGGTTCAGCGGCGGTAGGCCTTCCACACCTTGTGCATGCGGTTGCCCTGGCCGGAGGTGAATGACGTCATGCAGGTGTCGTAGCTGTAGTCCATGTAGTTGTGCACGGGGTCGTCCCCAGGGGAGGGGCAGGTGTCCTTGCCGGACGGGCAGCCGTTCGTCGGGTCGCGCTGGGCCGGGGTGTCCGCCACCCGGTCGCCTTCGCCGATGCAGCCGTCCTGGAAGGTGTGGTAGAGGCCGAGCCAGTGGCCTACCTCGTGCGTGGCGCTGAATCCCTTGTTGAAGTTCTCGATGGAACCGCCCGGCATGCTGCCGTAGTGGATGGTCACGCCGTCCATCTTGGGCTCGGACTTGTACTTCCACGGGAACGTCGACCAGCCGAGCAGGTCTCCGCCTATGTAGGCGCTGTAGAGGTTCAGCGTGCTCTTGCCGCCCTTGCGCAGCCTCGCCTTGAACGTCCTCTCGTAGCGTTCCGGGTCGTTGAACCAGGCGGCGTTGTCCGTACGGGTCACGTCGCGGAGGTCGAACGAGATGCGTGTATTGGCACCCCCGTTCCGTCCGCCGTAGGAGGCGTTCAACGTGCTGATCTGGCGCTTGACCGCCGCGCTGGACACGTTGCCCTTCGAGCCGTCGTGCAGCACATGGAAGTACACCGGGACCTTGATCTGGGGCGCGGCACGGAGGTCGTCGCCGGTCGAGCGGCCGTCCCTTCCGCCGGCCGGACGCTGGCCCAAGTCGCGCAGTATCTCGTTGAGCTGCCGCTCGACCGTCTCAGCCTGTTCAGGCGTCAGTTCGTTCCGCTCCCGGCCGTGCGCCCCATGCACCCCATGCGCTCCATCCGCCCCTGGCCGCAGCCGTGCGTCGGCGTGTGCGTGCACGTGCGCGCAGTCGTCCTGGCGTGTGGTCCCCGGGGATGGCCCGGCGGGCATCGCGGGGACGAACGCGGCGATCAGGGCGGTGGCGGCGAGCAACTTCACGGCACTCCTAGGGAGGACGCTTGCGGACGGGAGCCAAGTGAACACAAGGCGTTATCAACAGGTACCAGAGCGGAGTCACCCGGGGAGTGTGATCAAGGTAAATGGATGCCGACCGTTATCGGTCAATCGCACCATGTAACGACCGTGGGTCCGGGTGCGCGCATCGGTGCAGGCAGCCGCCCCCGTAGACTGGGGTAACCCTTCCGGCCGTGCGAAAGGCGTTGTTGGTGGCCGCAGACCAGTCCTTTGACACCGTTCTCGTCGTCGACTTCGGCGCGCAGTATGCGCAGCTGATAGCGCGGCGTGTCCGCGAGTGTCATGTTTTCAGCGAGATCGTGCCGTCGACCATGCCGGCGGAGGAGATGCTCGCCAAGCGGCCGAAAGCCATCATCCTGTCGGGTGGCCCCGCGTCGGTGTACGCGGGGGACGCCCCGGTCGCGCCGGACGGGCTGTTCGACCTGGGCGTCCCCACATTCGGGATCTGCTACGGCCACCAGGTGATGGCCCAGGCCCTGGGCGGAACGGTCGAGAACTCCGATGTCGCCGAGTACGGGGGTGCGACGGTCACCGTCACGGCCCCCGGCATGCTGTTCGCCGGGCTGCCGCACGAGCAGGCGGTGTGGATGTCGCACCGCGACTACGTCAGCCGTGCCCCGTCCGGCTTCACCGTCACGGCCAGCACCGACGTGACGCCGGTAGCGGGCATGGAGGATCTGGAGCGCGGCCTCTTCGGCGTCCAGTTCCACCCTGAGGTCCTGCACACCGAGCACGGCATGGAGCTTCTGCGGCGGTTCCTGTACGAGGGCGCCGGGTGCCGTCCGAACTGGACGATGGTGAACATCGCGGACGAGTCGATCGCGGCCGTCCAGGAGCAGGTGGGCCATAAGCGGGCGATCTGCGCGCTGTCGGGCGGCGTGGATTCGGCCGTCGCCGCCGCCCTCGTCCAGCGTGCGATCGGTGACCAGCTGACCTGCGTGTTCGTTGACCACGGCCTGCTGCGCAAGGGTGAGCCCGAGCAGGTCGAGAAGGACTTCGTCGCCGTCACCGGCGTGAACCTGCACGTCGTGGAGGCCCAGGAACGTTTCCTCGCCGCCCTCGACGGCGTCACCGACCCCGAGGCGAAGCGCAAGATCATCGGCCGTGAGTTCATCCGGGTCTTCGAGGAGGCGGCGAGGGAAGTTGTCGGGGAGGACGCGGCCGAACCGGTCGAGTTCCTCGTCCAGGGCACCCTCTACCCGGATGTCGTCGAATCGGGCGGCGGCACCGGCGCGGCCAACATCAAATCGCACCACAACGTCGGCGGACTCCCCGAAGACCTCCAGTTCAACCTGATCGAGCCCCTGCGGAACCTCTTCAAGGACGAGGTCCGCGCGCTCGGCGAGCAGCTCGGCCTGCCGTCGGAGATCGTCTGGCGCCAGCCGTTCCCCGGCCCTGGCCTCGGCATCCGCATCATCGGCGCCGTGACCCGCGACCGCCTGGAGATCCTCCGCGACGCCGACGCGATCGCCCGCGAGGAGCTGACCAACGCCGGTCTCGACCGCGACATCTGGCAGTTCCCCGTGGTCCTGTTGGCGGACGTCCGGTCCGTGGGTGTCCAGGGTGACAGCCGTACCTACGGGCACCCCATCGTGCTGCGTCCGGTTACCAGCGAGGATGCAATGACGGCCGACTGGGCACGGCTCCCTTACGACGTCCTGCAGCGGATCTCCACCCGCATCACGAACGAGGTCAGCGAGGTCAACCGCGTCACGGTCGACATCACGTCCAAGCCCCCGGGCACCATCGAGTGGGAGTGATCGCGTCTTGGTCAGGCGACCGCGCCCCTAACGAGATGGCTGTTCGTCGCCTTTCCCGTCCGGCGAAACCGTCACCCCGCCCAGGACGGCCCAGACGCTCTTACCTCCGTGTTCCGGTCGCCAACCGTGTTCCTTGGTCAGCGTCGCGATGATGCCCAGGCCCCACCCACCGGGGTCTGGCGTGTCTTCAGGGACGGAACGTGTCGGCATGGTCAGGTCGGGTGTGGACGCTTCGGGTTTGTCCGGGGACGTGTCCCATACCTCGATGCGAAGTCCGCCGGGGACGAGCGCCAGACGTAGGGAGATCGGCTGGTGGCGCGTCGCACGGACGGCGTTCGTCAGCAGTTCAGAGGCGATGAGGATCGCGTCCTCCACCGTGGACTGGGGCAGTCCCCACTTGAGTGCCTGAGCTTCGACGATGAGACGGCCCTGCGAGACGACCTCGGGCGTCGCCAAGAGTCCTCGCCGCAGAGCCGGCGGGCCGGCCGACGTTCCTTCGACCATGGCGCTCACCGCCGGACCTCCCGGGCCAGCGCGTCCTGCTGCAGCATCAGGTCGCCCAGCGTGTGCAGGTCGGACGCGGTGAG
Source organism: Actinomadura sp. 7K507 (assembly GCF_004348425.1). Classification (GTDB taxonomy): domain Bacteria; phylum Actinomycetota; class Actinomycetes; order Streptosporangiales; family Streptosporangiaceae; genus Spirillospora. The sequence continues at coordinate 48,154 of NZ_SMKK01000024.1, read as the reverse complement.
CGTGGCCACCAGACGCCCGTCGCCGTCGCGCACCGATTCGGGTTGCCGTAGATGGACCGTCCACATCCCGGTGATGCCTGCCCGGTAGGGCTCGCACCACCGCCCGGCCGTCGGCTGGACGGCCGGAAATGGGTCCGTTTCGTCTATGAAGTCGTCCTTGCGGAATTTGTCGCTACTCATTTTCCTGATCGCCTCTGTCGCGGACTTTTGCGTTCTGTGCGACAGATTGACCAAGCCGTCTTATGGTTGTCATTGTTGCTGACAACATCAGAAAAACGATGACGTGCGGAGGTATTCGATCATGGTCCGGCCGTCCCCCGACCCGCACGAGTCGATCTACGCCTTCCTGGCCTACTACCTGCGCTTCCTCCGGCAGCAGCACAATGCGACTCAGTCCGATGTCGCCAAGATCCTCAACTGCTCGATCGGCCAGGTTTCCAAATACGAGAGCGGCGATAAGCAGCTCGCCACCAAGGAGTGCGCCGCACTGGACAAGGAGTGGAACACCGGTGGCGTGTTCACGATCTGGCTGGGCTACGCAAAACTCGGAATCGACGCAAACGCCCCAGCCCGCCTCGACCGCTATCAGCGCAGGGCCATCGAGCACTGCATCTTCTCCAGCAACCTCGTGCCCATCCCACTACAGACGGAGGACTACGCAAGGGGCTTGCTGGGAGCAGGTCACGCTGCGGGGCTTATCGAGGACGTCGAAGCCGCCGTCGCGCTACGGATGGATCTTCAGGCGGCGATCCTGGACGGCCGACCAAACCTATGGGTGGTGATCGACCAGATCGCTCTCCGCCAGATGGGAAGTTCGCAGGTCATGGCCGACCAACGAGACAAACTGCTAGAGATGGGCGAGTTGCGCCATGTCTCCGTCCGTATACTGCCTCTGTCGGTTGCGCCGCATACCGGCGTGGACGGTTCATATTGGTGTTTCACGCTGCCGGGTCGTCGCTTGGCGGCTTATTCGGGTAACGCGATCGGCATCGGCCGGGTCATCGATGACCAAACCGACGCGGCCGACGTGGCGACGCGCTTCCATCGGATCGCGGCGCGGGCGTGGAGCGAAGACCAGTCGCGTGAGTATCTAGCACGGATGGATGAGTCTTTTGACGACTTGGCGCAAGAGTAGCTACAGCGGATCTCACGGCACTTCTGACTGTGTGGAAGTCGCTTCCATGGAGGAAGCCGTAGAGATCCGGGACAGCAAGAGCCTGTCCACCCCGCACCTGACCGTCTCCAAGGACGAGATGGCTGCCCTCTTCATCCGGATCAAGGCAGGCGGGCTTGATCTTTGATCAATGCGGGCGGAGCTCGATCGGGCGCAGGTGACGATGAGGGCGGCGGTGTCCCGGTTAGTGCGACGCCGGGCTCCTGACGAGGACGCGCGGAAGGGCGATAAGGGCCGGTCGGCCTGGACGCGTGGCCGTGTACTCGCCGGGCTCTCGGCAGTGACGGCCGGGCTGCTGGTGTTCCATCGGGCCGTGCCCAACGCCGTGGGCCGCATCGGCAGTCTGCTGGAGACCTTCCTGCCATGGCTGGGGCTCGTGGTCGTGGTGCTGCTGGTCTCGGCACTGCTGCGCCGTTCGGCGACCGCGCTGGTTGCCCTGCTCCTACCGGTGGCGGCCTGGACGTACCTCTTCGGCGGGTTGCTCTTGCCCGGTCCTGAGCCCGGCTCACGCGACATAGTCGTGGTGCAGCACAACGTCAGCGATGAGAACACCGACCCGGCGGGCACGGCCCGCGCCCTGGCCGACGCTGAGCCGGATCTCATCGCGGTGGAGGAGTTGCTGCCCTCGGCACTGCCGGTCTACGAGAGAACCCTCGCATCGGACTTCCCCTACAAGGCGGTCCAGGGCACCGTCGGACTCTGGTCGAAGCATCCGCTGACCGAGGCCGAGCCGTTGGACATCAAGCCTCAGGGAGTCACGGAAGATTGGCGCCGCGGGCTGCGGGCCGTGGCCCACACGCAGCACGGCGAGTTCGCCGTGTACGTCGCTCACCTCCCCTCGGCCCGCGTCGGGGCGGGCGGGCTGAAATCCGCCTGGCGTGACGAGAGCGCCGTCCTGCTGGGCGAGGCCGTCGCCGCCGAGAAGCTCGAATCGGTGATCCTGCTGGGCGACCTCAACGGCACGGTCCACGACCGCGGGCTGGACCCGCTGACCTCCCAGCTGAACGTGGCGGAGCGCGGCCTGGCCTTCAGCTTCCCCGCCTCGTTCCCGCTGACCCGGATCGACCAGGTCATGGCCCGCTCGGCGAGCGTCGGCCGCATCCGCACCCTGCCCGCCACCGGCAGCGACCACCTACCGGTCGCCGCCCAGATCACACCGGCCTGAGCGAGAGGCCGAACGTCGGGTGGCGCGGTCGAAAATCTGGGGAAAGCGCGTCGATTAGGAGCTCTTGGCGGGGAACCGGAATGGGGCTGCGTGGCTCATATGTGGTGTCTCGTCCGTCGAAATCCCGAGGAACAACCGTGGCGTCAGAGGGTCTGTTGGGTGTTGAGCAGGGGCGGCTCGTCGAGAGGCTTTGCGGGGAGTGGGAGGTTCGGGTCGCCGAGGCGGATCGGGGGGACGCCGAGCGGGCGCTGGGGGAGGTGTACGACCAGCGGGGATGGGAGCGGCCCAAGGTCGTGATCTGGCTGGATTCTCCGCTGGCGGGTGCTATCGCGGCGCGGACGCTGCTTTACGGGCACCGGTATCTCGACGGCGATCCGGAGGCGGGCAAGGGGTGGGTCGGCGCGGCCACGGCCCGGCTGGACGGGGCGTTCGGGACGTTCGACCGACAGGAGCCCTCCGAGTTCGAGGAGAACCAGGAGTACGCGGCCAGGTGGCGGCTGCCGGACGTGGCTTCGGCCTACAAGCTCGGGTACGACATGGAAGCGCCGGACCTGCAAGCCGTATTCGGACGTGTCGGGGAGCCTGCCTGGGCAGTCAACGGCTCGGTCGCGGTCCGGTTCCAGCAGGAGGCGCTGGGGCCCGGGAACCCCGAACTCTTCGCCCAGGTCAGCGCCGCCGCTCATGCGCGCCTCCTGGAGGGGATGCGGCCGGTGTTCCCCGCGGAGCGGTGGGAGGCGGTGAGCGGCGCGCTGCGCGCCTGCGCGGACGCGCCGCGTCCTGACCACTGGAAGCAGTGGCGGGAGGTGTGGGCGGCGGCGCGCGCGCCGGAGAACCACGCGCTGCTGATCCTGGAGGCGGTGCGACGCGGGGACGGCGGGCCGCTGCTGCGCCTGGCTCCGGCGGTCGGGTGGTGGTGGGCGCTCAACGAAGTGGCGCTGCTGACCCCTCCGCCCGTCGAGGTCCACACGGACGGCTCGGGACGGCTGCACAGCGAGGACGGCCCGGCCGTGCGCTATCTGGACGGTTTCGCGCAGCACTGCTGGCGGGGTCAGGTGGTGCCGCCCGACCTCGTCGACCCCGGGTGGAGCGCCGCCGACATCGCGTACGGCTCCGATGAGGCGCTGCGGGGACGCGCGGCGGAGGGGCTCGGCTCCGCCTCGTACGCGGCCACTCTTCGCGCCGCGGATGTCGTCCCGGATCTGCGGCGTTGCGCGGTGGAACGCCTGGGCTGGGCTCGGTTCGCCGCGGAGGCGCCGCTGGCGCGGGTCGGGGAGCCGGTGGCCGATCCCGCCGATCCCGGCTGCGAGCTGGCGCTCTACGACGTCCCGGCGGCCGTGTTCGGGCGTGCGGCCCGAGTTGTGCTGCGTGCCGGGGGCGGCCGCAGCGGGACCGCGGTGCTGGTGCCCACCGACGCGTCGGATCCGGTGGCCGCCGCGTCCTGGCTCGGGGACGGCGCCCGCGAACCGGCGCAGGAACCGGAGTCGCTGGCGCGCATCCGGCGGAGCGAGCGGCTGCGAGAGGCGCTGGCCTGGCTGGACTTCGAAATGTCCCACGTCTCGCATGTCGAGCATGTCGAAGAGGTTCACTTGGACGGGGGTGCCCGGCTGGAGCCGATCGGCGGGCACGGTACCGGCGGCACCTATTTCCTGTGCGGCGACGGTCCACGCCGCCCGGTGCTGTACGCCGACTCCGAAGGCGGCTACCAGGTGATGGGACGCGACCTCACCGAGGCCCTCGAGTTCATGGTGAGCGCCGACCCCGACGGCGGCGAACCGGAGAAGGCGGACGAGGAGGCCGCGCGGGAGCTGGGCGTGCGGTTGCTGTCAGCGGAGGAGTACCGGGCGCGGCGGCGGCAGGCCGAGGCGATGGCGGCCGCCCTCGTGCCGGTGATGACCGCGGAGGGCAATGCCTACGAGTACCGTCCGACGACGTGGTTCCGGTGCGGGTGACGGATCAACGCCGTCCCTGGGGGTGGGCGGCCCTCGCCGTGGTGCTCGCCTTGCTGCTGACGGTCCGCGCATGCGGCGGCGGGAACAGCACGCTGCGGTGGACGCTGGACGGCCGGACGATCAGTGGCGGTGACTTCCTGCGGCCGACGATGTGGGCGACCGGGCCGACTCTGGCGATCACGCGGGCGCGGGAGGTGACCGGGTACGACGCCGCGACCGGTGAGGTGCGCTGGTCGGTGCCGCTGTCCGGCAGGGTGTGCGCGGCGTCGGCACGTCCGGCCGGTGACCGGGTCGCCGTCCAGTTCGGTCAGGCCAGGCATCGTTGTGACCGGGTCGCCGCCGTCGACCTGAAGAGCGGCCGGAAGCTCTGGGAACAGCCGATGCCCTCCGCCGAGCGTGTGAGGGAGGGCCAGGTCGTCATCAGCGAGGACGTCGTGGTGGTGGACGAGGTTCACGCCACGGCCGCTTTCCGGCTTGATGACGGACGGCCGCTGTGGGACCGCAACAGCCGCGATGTGGATTGCGTGATCCAGGAGCTGGCGAGCGGTCCGGCGCTTGTGGCCGGGCTGTCCTGCGACGCGGACAAGGGCAAGGTCCGCCGCGTGGAGGGGATCGATCCGGACAGTGGCCGGGCCCAGTGGAGTTACGACGTGCCGCCGGGATACGTGGTCAAGGCGATGGTGTCGAGCCGTCCCGTCGTCCTGGGGCTCGATGGCGACGGCTCGGGTGGGGACCGGTCGCGGTACGTGGTCCTCGGCCCGTCCGGCGACCAGATCACGAGCATCGACATCGCCGGCAAGTCCTCGCTGCAGTGCTACCGAGGCCCCGACCGATGCAACAACATCGTGGTCACCGGCGACAGCCTCTACATCAGGGCGAACGTCAGGCCGGTCAAGGACGACAAGGAGCGGATCTTCGCGCCGATCGCCTCCTTCGATCTGGCCACAGGCCGCGCAAGATGGAGCACCGAGAATCCGGGCGGCAACCACCTGTTCCCGATCGGGATGGACGGCGGACGGCTCATCGCCGCCCAGCCCAAGACCGCGGGCGGGGCGAGGGGCCAGCAGGGTGAGCCGCCGAAGCTCGTGGCGGTCGACCCCGCCACCGGCGAGACGTCGATCCTGTGGAGCCTCACCCGCAAGGCCGACTTCCGGGTGCGCAGCGGGGCCGACCGCCTGTACGCGCAAGACCGCTTCTTTCTGTTGAAACAGCTCGTGACAGGCAAGGAAGGGACCGCGTTCCGCGCGTTCGGGAGGCCCGATGAGTGAGAGCGAGACCCGGACGCGGTTCCGGGTGCTCAGGCCGGGCCGCCGTTTCCGGCGGTGGGGGGCGTTTCTCGCCGCGCTTGCCCTCCTGTTCCCCGCCGGCGCGTGCGGGGTCGGTGAGGAGGCGGTGCTGTGGAGCCTGGACGGCCGGGAGCTCAGGGGCGGCGAAGACGTGCTGCCGACGGTCTGGGCGACGGGGCCGACGGTGGCGATCGCCCGGGCGCGGGACGTGGCCGGGTACGACGCCGCGACCGGTGAGCGGCGCTGGACGGTGCCGCTGTCCAGTGAGGTGTGCGCGGTCTCGTCCCGTCCGGAGGGCGGACGGATCGCCGTCCGTTTCGGCGAGGAGCGGATCGGGTGCCATCGAGTCGCCTTGATCGATCTGAGGACCGGCAAGAAGGTCTGGGAGGAGACCATCACGCCCAACGACCCGATCCGGTCGGGTCAGGTCGTCATCGGCGAGGGCGTCGTGGTCGTGGACTGGCGCTACAGCACCACCGCCTTCCGGCTGGACGACGGCAAGCCGCTGTGGACGATCGACAGCCGCGGCGCGGACTGCGAGATCGACGTCCTGTCGGGCGGTCCCGTGCTGCTGGCCGGGCGGACCTGCGAGGACGAGAGCCGCAGCGTGCATCGGCTCGATCCGCGCAATGGCCGCCACGTGTGGAGCTACGACGTCCCTCCGGGCTACGAGGTCGCGGCGATGGTGACGACCCGTCGCGTCGTCCTCGGGCTCCGCGGCAGCGGCCGGGGCGTGTCGCGGTTCGTGGTCCTCGACCCGTCCGGCGCGCCGGTCACGAGCATCGACATGGACGGCGGGGACGAGGTGCGTTGCCACCACCGCCGGGACCTCGATCGCTGCATGAACGTCGTGGTCTCCGACGACAGCCTCTACGCCAGACCGAAGGGGCGGTCCCAGGACAAGGACGCGCGTGCCGCGCCGGTCGTCTCCCATGACCTGAGCACCGGCCGTGCCCGATGGTCCACCGAGAACCCGGACGGCAACCACCTGTACCCGCTCGCCGTCGACGGCGGCCGGCTCATCGCCGCCCAGCCCCGCAAACCGGGCAGCGGCGGCAAGGGAGGCGGTGGTGGAGAGCCGCCCCGGCTCGTGTCGGTCGACGTCGCCACCGGCAAGACGTCGATCATGTGGCGGCTCCCCAGCGGCCTCTACCTGAGCACCAGGTACGGCCGTCAGTACGCGCAGGGCCGGCTCTTCCTGAACGAGACGTCCGTGACGCGCCTCGACGATGACGACGCCGTGTTCCGCGCCATCGCGAAGCCTTCCGAGTAGGGCCGGGCCCGGGGCCGCTCCCGGCGTCCGTCCCGCTTGAAACGCGGGCGGACGGTCACGGGACCGTAAACACGGCGCCAGCCGGGGTCAAGTCTGCGTCAGGGGATGCTCCGGCAATCGCGATGCGTGTTCATGTGGTGGCGTGACGTCACCATGCTCGGTGGGGCGAGGAGGAGGCCCCATGTCCCCGAAGCTCAGCGTCATCGTGCCGTTCTGCAACACCGAGGAGTTCTTGCGGGAGTGCCTGGAGTCGCTGGCGGGTCAGACGCTGCGCGACCTCGAGGTGGTCATGGTGGACGACGGGTCCGCCGACAACGGCGCCGTGATCGCCAAGGAGATGTGCGACCGGGACCCGCGGTTCCGGCTGGTCACGCAGGACAACGGGGGGCCCGGCCCCGCCCGAAACGCGGGGGTGCGGCAGGCGCGGGGGGAGTACCTCGCGTTCGCCGACGCCGACGACGTGGTGGACCGGGAGGCCTACGCGCGGCTCGTCGGGTCGCTGGATCGGACGGGGTCCGACATCGCGGCCGGGAACGTCCTGCGGATGGACGAAGACCGGAAGTGGCAGTCGACCCTGCACGACGGTGTGTTCACCAAGAACTGTTCGAGGACGCATGTGTCGTCCACGCCGGTGCTCATGCGCGACAGGACGCCGTGGAACAAGGTGTACCGGCGCGGGTTCTGGGAGCAGGCGAACCTGCAGTTCCCCACGGGCTACTACGAGGACCCGCCCGTCACCGCCCGCGCGCATGCGCTGGCCCGCTCGGTGGACGTGCTGAGCGACACCGTCTACTACTGGCGCAAGCGGCCTGGGTCCATCACAGGGGACCGCTACGACTGGGACAACCTCACCCAGCGTCTTGCGTCCGCGCGCCTGCTGCGTGACGGGATGGCCGTGTACGCGCCCCGGCTTCTGGACGCCTACGACGAGCACGCCCTCGTCGACATAGAGCTCCACACCGTGTTCGAAGCGCTGCCCAGGACCCAGGAGGCGCATCACGAGGAACTCGTCGCGCTCGGTGCGGACCTGGCGCAGCGGATCAGCCCGCGCCTCCTGAAGAGGCTCCCCGCGATGACGCGCCTTCAGGTGCATCTGCTGGGCCGCCGGATGCTGCCGGAGTTGCTGGAGGTGCTGCGGTTCGCCCACCTCCGGAAGACGGCGGACGCGCCGAGGGTGCGGCGTGGCATCCGGTCCCGGTGGTACGCGGAGTTCCCGTTCTTCGAGGACGAGGAGCGGGCCGTCCCGCAGTACGTGTACGACGTGACCGACGAGCTGACGCCGGTCGCGGCGATCGACCGGGCCGAGTGGGTGGACGGGCGGCTCCGCGTCGAGGGGCACGCCTACATCCGGCATCTGGACTCCTCGACCGAGGACGGTTCCCGCATCCGGGTGTGGCTGGTGGCGGCGAACCGGCGCGGGCTTATGCGGGTGCCGGTCACCCGGGTCCGGAGGCCGGACGTGACCGCGCGGTCGCGGCAGTCGGCGGTCTCCTACGACTGGTCGGGGTTCGTCGCGGACATCGACCCGTCGTCGCTGAAGCTGTTCGGGCGCTGGCGGGACATCGACTGGGTGCCGTGCGTCGAGATCGTCAACCGGGGGCTGCGGCGGCGGTCCACGTTCGACAATCCCCGGCTCACCGGGCGGCAGTGGCCGCGCGACCGGGAATGCGCGCCCGGCGTGCTCGTCCAGGGCGTCGCGGGCAGGCAGCGGTTCGTGGTGCAGGTGAGGCGGGCGGCGGCGGCCGTCGTCGGAGGCCATCTGGAGCGCGGAGAGCTGTGGCTGGACGGCTGGAGCCGCGACCCGCTCGGCGACGAGCCGCGCATCGTCGCCGCGGCGCGGGCGGGACGGGCCACGGTCGCCGGCCGGATCGAACCGGCCGGGTCTCCTGTGGGGGGACGACCCCCCACACCCCATGGAAAAGCGGGGGGCGATGCCTTCCGGGCCAGGCTGCCGGTCGGCGGGCTGGCCAGGCACCCCGGCGAGTGGGAGGTCACCCTGCCGGGCGAGGTCCGGCCGTACCTGGACGAGGACCCGGCGGGCACGGCGTTCCCGATCCCGGGCGGGGAGGTGGAACTCGCCAGGACGCGGCGCAGCACGCTCCGGATCGTCGTCCGTGGACGGGTCCTCGCCGTGGACGAGGTCTCCTGGTCCGCTGACGGCGCCCTTCACCTTGCGGGGGCCTGCGCAGACCGGAAGGGACGTCCCGATGCGCTGGTGCTCAGGCGGCGGCGGTCGTCCGAGGAGCACACGGTCGCGCTGCGCTGGGAAGGTGAGCGGTTCACCGCGGCGTTCTCCCCGTCGCGTATGCGGGTGCTCGGCTTGTCACGTCCGCTGGTCTCCGGCCGCTGGGACGTTCTCGCCACCGTCGGCGGGAAGGAGCAGCCGGTCGTCGTCAGGCGCCACACCCTGCGCGACCTGCCGGAGCCGTTCGAGGCGGGCCTTCACCGGATCACGGTCCGCGCCCACAAGACCGACCAGTTGCAGTTGCGCGTCGAGACGGCTCTGGACGATGACGAGCGCGGAGCCTACGCGCAGAGCCGGATACGGTCCGGGCACTACCGCCGCCACCTGAACCTGCCCGTCCGTGAGCTGGCCGTGTTCGACGCCTACAGGGGACGCCAGTACTCGTGCAACCCGCGCGGCATCTACGACGAGCTTCGCAGGCGTGGAACCGACGTGGAGTGTGTGTGGGTCACCGAGAACGGCCAGTTCGGCAAGCCGGCCGGGGCCCGCACCGTCCTGGCCGGTACGCGGGAGCACTACGAGGTGATGGCCCGCGCGCGCTACGTCTTCGGCAACTGGTCGCAGAAGGAGTGGTTCGCCAAGCGGGACGACCAGACGTACGTGCAGTGCTGGCATGGGACACCGCTGAAGAAACTCGGATACGACGTCAAGAAGATGCCGTACAAGCGCGCCCAGGGCCGTGACTGGTGGGAGTACGACGTCCAGCACTGGGATCTGCTTCTGGCCCAGAACGAGTTCTCCGTGCCGCTGTTCCGGCGTGCGTTCGCCTATGACGGGCCCGTCCTCGAAAGCGGCTATCCGCGCAACGACGTCCTGAACAGCCCGCATCGGGACGAGATCGCGTCGGCGGTGCGGCGGCGCCTGGGCATCCCGCAGGGCAAGCGGGTCATCCTGTACGCGCCGACGTGGCGGGACGACTTCCACCATGCGGTCGGCAGGCGCGCCTTCCGCCTGGAGTTCGACATCGACGGGTTCAGGGCGGCGCTAGGGCACGACCACGTCCTCCTCCTGCGCACCCACTATCTCGTCACCGACCGCCCGAGGCTGCAGCCGGGCGACTGCGTGATGGACGTGTCCGTCTACCCCGACATCTCCGAACTGTTCCTCATCAGCGACGTGCTGGTCACGGACTACTCGTCGTCCATGTTCGACTTCGCCGTCACCGGCCGCCCGATGGTGTTCTTCACCTACGACCTGGAGCGATACCGCGACCATGTGCGCGGTTTTTACTTCGACTTCGATGCCGAGGCCCCGGGCCCGCTGTTGAGCACCTCCCGGGAGGTCGTCGACGCGCTGCGCGATCCGGGCGCGCTCGACACCGGTTTCCGGGACGCGCGCGCGGCCTTCGCCGCCCGGTACTGCCCGCACGACGACGGCGACGCCGCCTCCCGTGTGCTCGACCGGGTCCTCCAGCCCGACCACTGAAAACCCCATCACGGAGCCGCTCGTGTCACCCCAGATAAGCATCGTCGTCCCCTTCCGCAACGCCGAGGACAGCCTGTCCGACTGCCTGGAGTCGCTCGCCGGGCAGACCCTCCGCGACCTGGAAGTGCTCATGGTGGACGACGGGTCGAGCGACGGCGGAGCGGTCGTCGCCAAGGACTTCGCCGAGCGCGACGGCCGTTTCACGCTGCTCCACCCGTCCGCCGGGATGTCGGCCGGGGACAGCGGCGTGGAGCAGGCCGAGGGCCGGTATCTGGCCTTCGTCGACGGCAAGGACGCCGTGCCCCCGTACGCCTACGAACTGATGATCGGCACCCTGGAGTCGACCGGATCCGACCTCGTCGGCGGGAACGTCATGTGCCTTGACGGCACCCAGGTCCGGCAGTCCCCGCTGCACAGCGTGCCGTACGCGATGACGATGAAGTCGACGGACGCGACCCGCCACCCGGCCCTCCTGCAGGACAGGATGGTGTGCAACAAGGTGTTCCGGCGCGCGTTCTGGGACGCGTACCGCTTCAAGGTCCCGACGACCCTCGATGTGCTCGCGGCCTTGCGGACCCACATCGTGGCCTCCTCCGTGGACGTGCTCGACACCACCGTCTACTTCTGGCGCGAGCGTCCCGGGACGGCCGCGCGGGTCCGCCACGAGCCGGCGGACATCACCGAACGGATGGCCACGCACGCGACCGTCCGGAACTTCGTCGGAGACCACGCGCCGGAGTTGCTGGCCGTTCACGACACGTACGCGCTGGACCTGGACGTCCGCGCGCTGATCCTCGCTCTGCCCGGTGCCACCTGGCAGGAGCGGGAACGCCTGGTCGAGCTGGGAGCCGAGGTGGTCGCCGCCGCCGACCGGTCCGCCGTCGACCGGCTGGCCTCGATCAGGCGGCTGCAGACGTACCTGCTCCGCGAGCGGATGCTGTCCGAGCTGCTGGAGGTGCTCCGCTTCGAAGAAGAGGAGAATCTGCAGGACGTTCCCCTCGTGCAGCGCGGCCGTCTCCGGCCGCGCTGGTACGCCCGCTACCCCTTCCTCGACGATGTGGAACGCGCCATTCCGGAGGAGCTGTACGACGTCACCGACGAGATGCTCCTGTGGGCGGACGTGGACCGTGTGGAGTGGGACGTCGACACCCTCATCGTCGAAGGGCACGCACACTTCGACCGGCTCGACGTGTTGTCGGTGACGGACTCCCGCATCCGCGTCTGGATGCGGGACGTCAGGACCGGCAAGGAGATCCGCCTGCCCGTGGAGCGGATCCGCTGCGCGGAGGCGACGGCCCAGTCCGGCCAGGCGTCGGTGTCCTACGACTGGTCCGGGTTCTCCGTGCGGGTGGAGCCCGAATACCTGCTGGACGGCGACGAGTGGCGGACGGCCACCTACGAGCTGTTCGCCGAAGTGTCGACGGCCGGACGCAAGGCCGTCCAGCGGCTCACGGCGATGGCCCCGGCCGTGCGGTGGACGGCCGCGCGGCAGGTGGACGAGCACGTGGCCGTCCAGCCCGCGGCCGGCGACGACGATGTGTTCGTCGTCCACGTCAAGCGCGCCAAGGCCGTCCTCACCGGAGTCCGGCGCGACGGCGACCGGCTGGAGCTGACCGGCTGGACGCGGCGGGCCCTGGGCGCGGGGGCCGCCATTGTCGCGGCCCGCCGGCACGGCGGCGCGGAGGTCCGTGGTGAGGTGACGCTGCGCCAGTCGGCCGTGCTGCGCATGGCGGAGGGCACCGGATTCGACTTCAAGGCGACCCTCCCGATGGGGGAGCTGCTCTCGGTCCGGGACCAGGGCGACCACGAGTACTCCTGCAGCGCGCACCTCCTGGACGCCATCGACTGGGACATCAGGCTGACCGGCGAGGGCGGGCCCCTGAGACTCACCGTCGCGAGCAACGTCGCGGCCGCCCGGTACGTCCTTCCGGCGGGTCCGGGGAGCGGCCGCGAGTTCGCCTTCACGCGCACGGCGTTCGGCAACCTGCGCGGAGTCGAGCGCAGCTGCCGGCCGGTGGTGACCGCGGCCGAGTGGGACGCCGGCGGGCCTCTCACCCTGACCGGTGACTTCGCGGACCCCGAGGACCGGCCCGGCCACTTCGTCCTGCGGCGGCTCCGGTCGGGCGACCACCATCCAGTCCCCGTCACTTGGGACGGCGACCGGTTCACCGCCTCGTTCACGCCCGCGACGATGGCCGTGTTCGGGACGGACCTGCCGCTGCGCAGTGGCACCTGGGAACTGGTGGCGCGCGCGCGTTCCGGAGAAGTGGCCGTCGTCGTCGAACGTGAGTCGATCCCCGAACTGCCCGGTAGGCAGCACCAGGGGACGCACGAATTCGAGATCGACGTACACCAGACCGACGCGCTCCTTCTCCACAGCCGCCCCGCCCTGGACGACGACGAGCGCGGCATGCACGCGCAACGGCTCCTCCAGCAGCGGGACTACCCCGTCTACCTGCGCAGCCCGCTCGCGGACGTCGCCGTGTTCGACAGCTATGAGGGCACCCAGTACAGCTGCAACCCAAGGGCCATCTACGAGGAACTCATCCGGCGCAAGCCGAACCTGGAATGCGTCTGGGTCTCCAGGGACGGCCAGTTCGCGGTCGACGGCAAGGCCCGCACCGTCCTGGCCGGAAGCCGCGAGCACTACCGCGTCCTCGCCCGCGCCCGCTACGTGGTGACCAACTTCGGGATGCCGCCCTGGTACACCAAGCGCGACGGCCAGACCTACATCCAGACCTGGCACGGCACCCCGCTGAAGCGTCTCGCCCGGGACCTGAAGGACATGCCTTACCGGCGCACGGAACGACTCGACCGGATGGACCGGGAGGTCCCCCGGTGGGATCTGCTCCTGTCACCGAGCCCGTACGCCACCCAGATCATGCGCCGCGCCTTCCAGTACGGCGGGGAGGTCCTGGAGACGGGGTACCCGCGCAACGACATCCTCAGCACGCCCGAGTGGGAGAGGATCGGGTCCCGCATCCGCAAGCGCCTGGGGATCCCCGACGGCAAGAAGGTCGTCCTCTACGCGCCCACCTGGCGGGACGACCGGCACCACGCCGTCGGCAGCCACGGATTCTCCCTGGAACTGGACGTCGAGACCATGCGGCAGACCCTCGGCGACGACCACGTTCTCCTCCTGCGGGCCCACCACCTCGTTACCGACCGGGACGGCCCCACCACGGGTGAGTTCGTCATCGACGTGTCCCGCTACCCGGACATCGCCGAGCTGTACATGGCGGCCGACGTGCTCGTCACCGACTACTCGTCCGCCATGTTCGACTACGCGATCCTGGGCCGCCCGATGGTGTTCTTCACCTACGACCTGGAGCGCTACCGCGACCATGTGCGCGGTTTCTACTTCGACCTGGAGGCCGAGGCGCCAGGCCCGGTGGTGACGACGTCCGCGAAGGCCGCCGAAGCGGTCAGGGAGGCGACCGGCGGCGAGGAGCGCTACACCGACGAGTACGACCGCTTCTTCGTGAAGTACTGCCCGCACGACGACGGCCAAGCGGCGGTCCGGGTCGTGGACCGCATCCTCGGTCAAGCCTGAGCGTCACTAGGCTCTGCAACGGTGAAGGAGGCTGAGCAGAGGAGCGGGCATGACCGGTGACGCCGTCCGTGCGTCCAACGCACTGAGCGCCAGGTGGGTCTGGGACGCGTGCGACGGAACGACCACGGTCCTGTCCGGGGCCGGGGTGTGGCCGCTGCTGGCGCTGCTGGCGCCCGCGGCGCGGGAACCGGGGCGCGGTGAGCTCCGGCAGGCCATCGGCGTCGAGGCCGCCGGTGCCGGCGGGCGCGCCCGCGAGCTGCTCGCGATCATGGACGGCAGCACCGCGGCGACCGCCGCCCTGGGCGTCTGGGCGCATGCCGGGCTCCCCGTGGAGCCGGGGTGGCGCGGCGCCGTCCCCGAGGCCGCCTGGGGCGAGCTCACCGGTGACCAGTCCGAAGACCAGGCGCGGCTGGACGCGTGGGTCCGCCAGAACACGCGCGGCCGCCTGCAACGGCTGCCGATCCAGGTGGTGCGGGACGCGGCGCTGGTGCTGGCCACAGCGCTCACCATCGACACGGCGTGGCAGCAGCCGTTCCGGGATACACCGCTCACTCCGGAGAAGGGACCATGGGCGAAACGTGCACGGGAGCTCGCAGGGCTCTCCCGCATCACCCAGGACGTGGACCAGCTCGCCGTCGCGGAGACTCCGGCGGGCCCGGTCACGCTGCTGACCGTGCAAGGGCAGGATGACATCGACGTCCAGCTCTGCTTGGGCGAGCCCAGTCTTTCCGCACGCGGGGTACTCGCCCACGCGATCGCGGCGGCCGACGGCGACTACCCCGTGCACCGGGGTGACGAACTCCTGAAACGATCCCGGGCCCGTCAGACACCCGGTCTCAAGGTGAGCAAGTTCTCCTCCTTCACGCCCGGCAACATGCTGAGCGTGATGACCGCGCGCTTCGACATCACCGCCAAGCACGATCTGCTCGCCCGCGCCGGTCTTTTCGGGCTGGCAACCGTCTCCACCGAGGCCCCCGAGGGACATTTCCCCGGGATCAGCCGGGCCCAGCTGGCGATCGGTCAGGCCGCCCAGGAGATCACCGCCGCGTTCAGCGCCGAGGGGTTCAAGGCCGCGGCGGTCACCGCGATGTCCATGAACGTGACCGGGGCGCCGATGGACGAGGCCTACTTCCTCTCGATCGCCTTCGACCGGCCGTTCGGTTTCGTCGCGCGGCACCGGCCGACCGGCCTCGTCCTGCTCGCCGGGTGGGTCGCCGAACCCGAGGAGTGGCCCGAGGACGTCCCCACATCGGCCGTCTGGTGACTCCGGCGGGCGTCAGCCGGGGCGGCGGGCGCGGGCGAACAGGCGGGTGCCGGGGCAGGAGGAGAGCGGCAGGCGGCGTTCCAGCGCCGCGGTCAGGCGCAGCGCCTCGTTGGCGAGCGGGTGGAGCGGGGCCAGGTCCTCGCGGCGTCCCGTCCGGTGCCTGAGACGGCGCAGGACCGGCCGGAGCAGGACGCCCCTGCTCCACGTCCGCTCCAGCACCAGCCCGGCGCCCTCGACGAGCTCGGCGAGCGTGCGGCGCGTGTAGCGGCGGACCCGCCCGAGCGCCACGTCGTGCGCCGACCACAGGGCCATGTCGCACGGGACGGACAGCAGCGCCATCCCGCCCGGCTTCAGCACCCGCGCGATCTCCGCCGCCGCCCGCTCGTCCTCCTCTATGTGCTCCAGGACGTCCAGCGCCAGCGCGAGGTCGTACGCGCACGGTGGAAGCGGCAGGTAGCGCGCGTCACCCTCGTACGCCTCGACGCCGTGCGCGCGCGCCAGCGCGACCGCGTCCGGGCTCAGGTCGATCGCGGTGGCATGCCAGCCGTGCTCGGCGAGGACCCGGGAACCCGTACCCGCCGCCGCCCCGATGTCGACGGCCGCCCCCGGCACGCTGAACCGCAGCACCTCCGCGGACAGGGTCGCGCGGCGCTCGCGGTACCACCAGTTGTCGTCCTCGATCCGCGCGATCCGCTGAAGCTCGATGGAGTCCACGAGGGACAAGCCGACGGCATCCCGGGCGGCACTTTCCACCGGAACCGCCGCCGGCGGCGAATCGTTGACCGTCGTTTGACCAGCTGACCGGCGTCTGGCGCCGGGCCGGACCTCAGCGCTTCTTGCGGCGGCGGCGGAGGAAGCGGAACACCACCAGCAGCGTCACCAGCCCGCCGACCGCCGGGGCGGCCCGCTTGGCGACCGACGGCCCGGCGACCTCCAGGAGGTCGATCGCGTCGTCCTCGCGCGCGACCCGCAGCGGCCTGTCCCGCTTCTCGGCGGGCGCGGCGGCCGGGGTCTGCGGTGCGGCCGGGGTCTCCGCTGCGGCGGCGGTCTCCGGCGCCAGGTCCGGCACGGGCGCGACGGCCTCGGGGGTGGCGGGGCCGGGCTTGTCCTCGGGCTCCGGCTTCGCGGTCTCCGCCGCGGTCCCGGTCGCGTTCCCCGCGGCGGGCGCCGCGGCCGGGGACGCGCCGGACGACTCCAGCTCCTCCTCCAGATTCTCGGCGAACCGGGTGATGATCTTGGAGCCGACCTCGGACAGGATGTTGCGGCCGAACTGCGCCGGACGCCCCGTCACGTTCAGCTTGGTGTGCACGGTCACACGGGTCGTGCCGCCCTCTTCGTGCAGCGTCGCCTGGACGGTCGCCGACGCCGTCCCCGAACCGCGGGCCTCCTTCGCGGACGCCTCCAGCGTCACCGTGCGGGACGACTCGTCGGCCGAGACGATGCGCGCGGAGCCGCGGTAGGTGATGGTCATCGCGCCGACCTTCACCTTCATCCGGCCCTTGAACTCCTCGCCCTCGACCGAGTCCAGGGTGGCGCCGGGCATGCACGCCGCCACGCGCTCCACGTCGAGCAGCACCGCCCACGCCTGGTCCACCGGTACGGGGACGGTGAAATCGTGGTCGAGTTCCATGATCAAATGTCCTTATCGTCCGGAGACCTATGCCGCGACCTTATGGTGGCCGCCCTTCCCGTCGCCAGGGGCCCGCCCAACCCGGTCCGGGACCTGCGATCGTACCGCCCGGTACCCGGCGGCGAGGCGACCATGCGGCCGGATCTCCGAACGGAGACCCGGCCGCACGATCATCGGACGGGCCGGTCAGCCGCCGGACGCCGCGCTCAGCGCCCGCGCGGTCAGCACCGTCGCGAGATGCGTCCGGTACTCCGACGACCCGTGCAGATCGGTCGGCGGCTCGGTGCCCGCGGCCGCCTGCGCGGCGGCGGTCCTGAACGAGTCCTCCGACGCGGACTGACCCCTGACGGCGATCTCCACCGCGCTCGCCCTGACCGGGGCCGGCCCCATGTTGGTCAGCGCGACCCGTGCCTCCTCGATCCCGTCACCATTGCGGCGGACGGCACACGCGACACCGACGATCGCCCACGCCTGCGCCGTCCGATGGAACTTCTCGTAGTGCACGCCCCAGCCGGAACCCAGCTTCGGCACGCGGATCCCCACGAGCAGTTCGTCCGGCTCCATCGCCGACGTCATCCAGTCGACGAAGAACTCCGACGCGGGGATCTCCCGCTCACCGCCCGTGGACCGCACGAGGAACACCGCGTCCAGCGCCAGCGCGACGGCGGGAAGGTCACCCGCCGGGTCCGCGTGCGCCAGCGACCCGCCGAACGTGCCCCGGTGCCGGACGGCCGGGTCGGCGACCGTCTCCGCCGCCCGCGCGAGCAGCGGGACGTGCTCGCGCACCAGCGGATCGCGGATCACCTGGTGGTGCGTCGCCATCGAGCCGATGACCAGCGAGCCGCCCTCGTCCCTGATCTCCCGGAGCGGGTCGAGCCGGCCGAGGTCGATCAGCGCCTCCGGGATGGCGAGCCGCATCCGCAGCAGCGGCATCAGGCTCTGCCCGCCGGCGAGCACCTTGGCGTCCTCGCCCGCGTCGGACAGCGCCCGGACGGCGTCGTCGACCGAGGCGGGCCGCGTGTAGTCGAACGTCGCGGGGATCACTGTGCACCTCCGGCCGAGCCGAGTCCGCCACCGGCACCGGGATCGGCCGCCCCCGGTTTCGATTCGCCGCGCACGGCGCGCCAGACGCGTTCCGGCGTGCACGGCATCGGGACGTCATGCACGCCGTGCGGGCGCAGCGCGTCCACGATCGCGTTGACGACCGCCGGGGTCGAGGCGATCGTGCCCGCCTCCCCGACGCCCTTCACGCCCATCGGGTTGGACGTCGCCGGCGTCTCGGTCCGGTCGGTCGTGAACGTGGGCAGGTCCGCGGCCGACGGGATCAGGTAGTCGGCCATCGTGGTCGTGGTCAGGTTGCCGTCCGCGTCGTACACGGCCTCCTCGTAGAGGGCCTGCGCGATGCCCTGCGCGAGGCCGCCGTGCACCTGTCCCTCCACGATGAGCGGGTTCACGACGTTGCCGACGTCGTCCACGGCCACGTACTTGCGGAGCTTCACCATCCCGGTCTCCGTGTCGACCTCGGCGGCGCACAGGTGCGTGCCGTGCGGGAAGGAGAAGTTGTCCGGGTCGAACGTGGCGTCGGAGTCCAGCGAAGGCTCGATGCCGTCCGGCAGGTCGTGCGCGGCGAACGCGGCCAGCGCGACCTCCTGGATCGTCTTGCCCTCCTCCTGGACGCCGCGGACGCTGAACCGTCCATCACCGAACTCGAGGTCCTGCTCGGACGCCTCCAGCAGATGCGCCGCGACCTTGCGCGCCTTGTCGACCACCTTCTCGCATGCCGAGTACAGCGCGACCCCGCCCACGGCCAGGGAACGCGAACCGTAGGTGTCCATGCCCTTGTGCGAGATGGCCGTGTCGCCGTGCAGGACCCGCACGTCCTCGAACGGCACACCGAGCCGGTCGGCGGTGATCTGCGCCCACGCCGTCGCGTGGCCCTGACCGTGCGGAGACGACCCGGTGACCACCTCGACCTTGCCGGACGGCAGCATACGCACCGCCGCGTGCTCCCAGCCACCCGCGCCATAGGACAGCGAGCCCAGCACACGGGACGGCGCGAGACCGCACATCTCCGTGAACGTGGACACCCCGATGCCCAGCTGGACCGGATCCTGCCGGTCGCGGCGGTCGGCCTGTTCGGCGCGCAGCTTGTCGTACTCGAACAGCTCCAGCGCCCTGTCCGTCGCCGCCTCGTAGTTGCCCGAGTCGTAGGTGAGACCCGCGATCGTCTCGTACGGGAACTCCTCGTGCGCGATCCAGTTGCGGCGCCGTACCTCGATGGGATCGACGCCCAGTTCGGCGGCGAGCTCGTCCATCATCCGCTCGATCGCGTACGTCGCCTCCGGACGCCCCGCGCCCCGGTAGGCGTCCGTGGGCGTCTTCGTCGTGAAGACCCCCGTACACGTGAACGACAGGGCGTCCATCTTGTAGATGCCGTTGAACATGAACGCGCCCAGCAGCGGGATACCCGGAGTGACGAGCATGAGGTACGCGCCCATGTCGGCGAGCAGATCCACCTTCAGGCCGCGGATCCGCCCGTCCCGCTCTGCGGCGAGCGTGAGCCGCTGGATCTGGTCGCGCCCGTGGTGGACGGTCATGTTGCCCTCGCTGCGCGACTCCGACCACTTGACCGGACGGCCGAGCCGGCGGGCGAGCAGCAGCGCGATGACCTCCTCCCCGTACACCTGCAGCTTGGAACCGAAGCCGCCGCCCACGTCCGGTGCGACGACCCGGATCCGGTGCTCCGGGATCTCGGTGACGGTGGCGAGCATCAGCCGCAGGATGTGCGGGATCTGCGTGGCCGAGTACAACGTGAAGTCGTCCCCGTCCGGGACGCACAGAACCGACCGCGGCTCCATCGCCGTCGGGATGAGCCTCTGCTGAACGTACTTGCGCTCAATGACGACCGGGGCGTCCCTCATCGCGGCGTCGAGATCCCCGTTCTCGAACACCCACGTGTAGGACTTGTTCGTCCCCAGGTCGTCGTGGACGAGGTCGGCGCCCCCCGCTATGGCCGCCTCCATGTCGACGACCGCTGGCATCGGCTCGTAGTCGACGTCGATCTCTTCCAGGGCGTCGACGGCCGCGTACTTGTCGCGCGCCACCACGCACGCCACCGGCTCACCGACGTACCGGACCTCGTTCACCGCCATCGGCGGATGCTCGGGATGCTTCATGTCGTCGGTGACGACCCACGCGCACGGCAGCGACCCCTGCTCCCCGGCCAGGTCCTCGCCGCTGAACACGGCGACCACTCCGGGAAGGCCCTTCGCCTGGGACGTGTCGACGCGGGAGATCCGCGCGTGCGCGTGCGGGCTGCGCAGGTACGCGACGTGCAGCGTCCCCGCCGGCGTCATGTTGTCGGTCCACCGGGTCCGTCCCGTGATGAGCCGGGCGTCCTCCGACCGCTTGCGCGGGGAGCCGACCTCCCGCGTGGTCGCCGCGTCGCCCTCGACCGCGGTCATGGCGTCACCTCCTGCCCGGCGGGGTCGCGCATCTCACTCGCGGCGCGACGGACGGCCTTGACGATGTTCTGGTAGCCCGTGCACCGGCACAGGTTCCCCTCCAGGCCCTCCCGGACCTCCTCGTCGGACGGGTCCGCGTTCTCCCGCAGCAGATCGAGGGACGCCATGATCATGCCGGGCGTGCAGTAACCGCACTGGAGCGCGTGCTCCTCGTGGAAGGCCCGCTGCATCGGATGCGACTGGCCGTCGACGCCGAGGCCCTCGATGGTGGTCACGTCGCTGCCGTCCGCCTGGACGGCGAGCACGGAGCAGCTCTTCACGCTCATCCCGTCCATCAGGACGGTGCAGGCTCCGCAGTTGCTGGTGTCGCAGCCGACCGGGGTGCCGACCTTCCCCAGCCGTTCGCGCAGGTAGTGAATCAGAAGGACGCGTGGTTCGACGTCGTCTTCATACGTCGAGCCATCGACCTCGACACGGATACGTGGCATGTGCTTCTCCCAGGGACGTCTCGGGGTGGACTGCGAGAGAGAGACGTTCCTGGCGGGGCTCGCTGGTCTGGCCACGTCATCGGGGCCCACCTCCGTGGAAGGCGACCATACGAACCTATTCCGCTGTTGAATGCCGTACTAGCCCCCGGCGTCGGTTATTTACCGACGTCTGGGCCAACGATGGCTCCTAGTGCACGCGGAGAAGAACAGGCCAGGTCTTCGGCCCGACGATGCCGTCGTCGGAGACGCCGCCCCACCGCTGTACCGCCTTCACGGCGGCCTCGGTCGCGTCGTCGAACCGTCCGGTCATGCTGACCTCCGGGTGGCTGCGCGCCTGCAGCAGCCCCTGAAGGCTCTCCACGTGCTCGCCGCTGTCGCCCTTGGTCAGCTCCGGGAGCTTCTTCACCATGTCCTCCGTCCAGTTGCCGCCGCCGTAGGCGGGACGTCCGTAGCCGGCGATCACGCCGGAGCCGCGCACGCGGCGCTTGCACGCGTTGTCGGTGTTGGCCTCGATGGTCTGCAGCCGCCCCCCGCCGAGGACCTTCTCGACCACGCCCACGTGGTCGATCGCGCCGATGCTGTTGCTTGAGCCCCAGTCGAAGAACACGATGTCGCCCGGCTCGGCCTGGTTGACGCTGGCGGTCGTCCCGCCGTGCCACCGCCCGATCTTCCGGAAGTCCTCCGCGTGCCAGACCGTGTAG
Organism: Actinomadura sp. 7K507; assembly: GCF_004348425.1. Classification (GTDB taxonomy): domain Bacteria; phylum Actinomycetota; class Actinomycetes; order Streptosporangiales; family Streptosporangiaceae; genus Spirillospora. The sequence goes on along the minus strand of NZ_SMKK01000024.1, from coordinate 26,537 downwards.
GCGCGGTCTCCTCCGGGGAGGACGGCGTCCGCGTTCCCGCTGTGCCGCGCCCAGTACGTGACGGCCATGTCGCACCAGGCCGCGCTGAGGAACTCGTCCCCGTGCCTGGACGCGTACTCCTTGGTGATCTTGTTCGGGCGGCCCGACATCCCGAGCGACTTGCGGGCCTCGGCGATCATCCCCGCGGCGCTCATCTGGTGTCCTCCCCGCGGAAGACCCCGTAGGCGTCGGGTTCGCCGTACAGTTCCCCGAGGACCTGCTCCTCGTCGGGCTCGGTGGGCCGGTGGACGCCGGGGTTCACGTCCACCTCGTCCATCTGGGCTGCTTCTGTCGCGTCTGTCCGGTGTTCCGGGGTCACATGCTGCTCCGGGAGCGCTCGCCTCGGCCGCCCCGTTGCGTGGGCGACTCCCCACCGACGGTAATGGGATCACCTCATACTTCTCCGGTTTTCGTCCCAAAACCCACCCAACGGCTGTGTCACCCTCCCTGCCGGGTAACAGCCAGGCCGGGCGGGCGACCAGTGCGGATTCCGGGGTAGAGGGCGCGTATGTTCTTCTTCTTCTCTTCTCGGCTGGGTTGTCTGGGATCGCTGGCCGTGACGTTCGTCCTCACCTGGATCGCGTACCTGATCCTCAGCCGTTAGAGCTTGCACGCCTCGCGGATCTTCTCGGCCGCCTCGGCGAAGCGCAGCTGCTCCTCGCCCGACATCTCGTTGCCGCCGCCGGAGTCGAAATCCTTTCCGCCGGAGTCGATGACCGTGTCGACCTGTTCGGTGAGCTCGTCGTCCTTCAGATCGGGCCGGACCTCGCGCAGAGCGGCGAGGACCTGCTCCGCACTCGGGTCCGCCGTCCTGGACAGGGCCGACGAGATCTTCGCGCAGTCGGCCTTCCGGTCCTCGGCGCCGTTCGAGCAGCCCGGCAGGACGAGGACGAGCGTGACGGCCATCAGGGCATATGCGCGTTTCACGCCGACGATGGTGCCATGCCCGCCCCGGAGCCCGGTCCTCAGCGGCGGGGAACGAGGGCCTGCGTGTGGAGGGCCTTGCCGTCCAGATCCCGGAGACTGACGGTCAGAGTCGCGGTGTGCGCGTCGATCTCCACGTCACCGAAGAACTGGTATCCGTCGGCGGGCGACGTGTTCGCCTGCGGCGGCGCCTGGACGAACCTGAGCTGGGGACCGAACGTCCCGTCGAGCTCGTTGGGTCCGAAGCCACCCGCGTTCAGGGGACCTGAGACGAACTCCCAGAAGGGGTCGAAATCGGAGAAGGCGGCCTTCGACGGGTCGTAGTAGTGGGCGGCCGTGTAATGGACGTCGGCCGTGAGCCAGACCATGTTCCGGACGCGGTGACGCTTGGCGTAGGAGAGCAGATCGGCGATCTCGCGTTCGCGGCCCAGCGGGGCACCGTCGTCGCCCTGGGCGGTTCCCTCCTGAGCGGTGCCGTCGGGGACGATCAGGCCGATGGGCAGGTCGGCCGCCATGACCTTCCATGTGGCCTTCGAGCGGCGGAGTTCACGCTTGAGCCAGGCCGCCTGCTCCGCGCCGAGCAGGCCGTGCCTCTCCGTGGGGGAGGTGTTGGCGTCGTTCGCGTTCTTGTAGGACCTCATGTCGAGCATGAAGACGTCCAGCAGCGGCCCGTACGGGATCCTCCGGTAGAGGCGGCCGGAGCGGGCGGCCCTGACCGGGGTGTACTCGAACATCGCCCTGCGGGCGCGGGCGGCCAGGACGTCCACGCGCTTCTCCGTGTACTCGGGCAGGTCGAGGATCTCGCCCGGGTACCAGTTGTTGACGGTCTCGTGGTCGTCCCACTGGTACAGCATCGGGACGTGGGCGTTGAACGCGCGGAGGTTGGCGTCCTCCAGGTTGTAGCGGAACTGTCCCCGGAACTCGGCGACGGTCTGCGCGACGGCGGACTTCTCCGGGGTCACGATGTTGCGCCACGTGCGGCCGTCCGGAAGCTTCACCGTCTCGCTGAGAGGGCCGTCGGAGTAGACGAGGTCGCCGCTGCACAGGAAGAAGTCGGGGTCCGTGGCGCCCATCGCCTTGAAGATGCGGTAGCCGCCGAGGTCAGGGTTGATGCCCCAGCCCTGGCCGGCGAGGTCGGCCGACCAGACGAACCGGATGTCGCGGCGGTTCCGGGGGTGGTCGCCAGGCGCGGTGCGCAGGCGGCCCGTGACCGGTTCCGAGACGTCCCGGTGGCGGTCGAGCCCGGCCAGCCGGACGCGGTAGTGCAGTTCCTCACCGGACGGGAGGCCGCGCAGGAGCGTCTTGCCGGTGAGGTCCGTGTCCGGGGTGAGGACGGGCCCGCGAACCGTGCGGGCGTTCCGGAAATCGGGGCGGCGGCTCACCTCCACCAGCATGCGGGCGGGACGGTCGGAGCGGGCCCACACCACGCCCTCGCGGGCGGTCACGTCTCCGCTCTGGACCCCGTGGGTCAGCCGCGGGCGGCCCGGCCTGAGCAGCGCCGGGCTCGGCACGGGGCGGGCGGAGGCCGACCCGCCGCCGGCGAGCAGGGCGACGGCCGCCCCGCCGGTCGTGACTAGGCCACCGCGCAGCACGGTTCGACGGTCCACTTCGGGGCTCCGTTCCTTGATCCGATTCCGTGGGCATGCTCTCCGGGCCGGGCGGACACCGCGTGGCGTTCCGGTGATCAGCTTGACAACCCTTGGTTACCGAGTGTCTGCTTATACGCATGCCAGCGCGAGTCTTCCTCGACAGCCCCGTGGCCCTGGGCCGCGTGGCCAGCGCGCTGTGTCCTTCGTGTTGTCGCTGATCCCTGACCCTTTCCAGCCGACACACGTACCCGAAGGACCTTTCCGTGGTTCCCGATCTCACCATGCGTGGCCAGGACGATCCGCACGGCCGCGCGACCACCGCTCACCCGCCCACCATCGGGCAGCTCGCCGGCCTCGTCCGCGACCTCGCCGGACGTCCCGAGGAGTGGTGGCGGCTCGTCGGCTTCGACGCCGTGCGGCCCGTCCACATCCGGCTCGACGGCCAGGCGTGGCTCACCACCTGGCCGCCCGGTCACGGCGGGCCGGTCCGCGGGCAGGTCAGCACGCTCGTCGCCGGTGAACTGGCCGAGGTGACGATCGCCGAAAGCGGGGTCACCGAACGGCCGCTGCGCGCCAACCGCGTCCGGGTGCACGGGGGAGCGGCGCACGCGCTGACGAACCCAGGCCCGGCCTTCGCGGTCAGCCTGCACGCCGGAGCCCCGGCGCCCCCAGACCCCGGTCAGGACTCCGAGAGGTAGGGCGACGCCGCTTCGCGGCCGACGAGCGGGAGCAGCACGAAATAGGTGAGAGACGGCAGCAGCGCCGGCAGCTCCTCCGCCTCGCCCGTCTCCGTCTGGACGTGTATCGCGCTGTAGATGCCGCCCACGATCGCGTCCACCACGGCGACCGGCACGGGCGCGAGGGACGGCGCGTCGAAGAACGCGCGGAACCGGGCGAGGTTGCCGATGCGCGCCTGCCTGACCTTCGGGCCCGCCGCGTTCACCTCGACCAGCGAGGCCCGCGCGAACCGCGGCTCGCGGGCCAGGGCGGCGAGCATCGTGCGCAGCGCGGCGTGGATGCCGTCCGGCCAGGTCGGCGCGGCCTCGTACACCTCCGTCATCCGGGCGAGCAGGATGTCCATGCCGCGCTGGTAGGCGGCGAGGAAACAGTCGTCCAGGTCCGTGAAGTGCGCGTAGAAGGTCTTCTTCGTGACCCCCGCGGCGTCCGTCACGCTGCTGATCGTGGTGTGGGCGAAGCCGCGTTCCGACACCACCTGGACGAACGCGTCGATGAGCCGCTCACGCTGGATGCCGGCGACGGTCTCGGGGGACAGGCCGTGCCGTCCCGGCTTGATGGCGCGGTCCGGGTCCAGCGCGGAACGGGAGCCGGGCAGCACGTCGGTGCCGCTCGTCTCGGGCGTGCCGGGCTGGCGTGACATCTGACCTCGCTCTGATCCCCTGTCGTCGAGGTCAGGTTACTTCCCGTCCGCGGTGCGTGGGCGCGCCGGGTCAGCGCAGGTCGCGGCGTCGCGAGCGGGTCAGGACCCGGACGGTCCCGACCAGGCCGAGCCCGATCAGCACCGCCGGGGCGAGCGTCGTCGGGGCCAGCATCCGTTCGTCGGTCAGGCCGTCGGCGAGGAACAGGGCCGCGACGACGAGGAAGAACAGCCCGGTGACCGGCCCCGCCGGGTCGAACCGGCGCCGCCGCTTCGCCATGTCGCTTCCGCTCGCCTGCCGCTCAGCCACGGAGCACGTCCACGTCTCCGACCTTCCCGCGTATCCGCAGGTCGATCACCGGCGGGTGCCCGTCCGGTCTTCCCTCGGGCTCCATGACCTCGGTGCTGGTGACGTTCGGGCCGCTGATCGTCTTGCTGCCGACGCGCAGATCGCCGAGAGTGATCTGCGCGTCCACCATGACGCGGGCGTTGGACGGCACCCTGATCTCGAGCCCGCCGAGCATCACCTCGGCGTCGATCGTGACGCGCTGCCCGGCGGCGACCGGGAGGGAGGTCAGGTCGAGCGTCCCCTGCCCGACGCCGACCCTGTACTGCTGGGCGGTCTGGGCGGCGTCCACGGGACGCCACTCGACCTCCCCGTACTCGGCGTTGCGCGGCAGGTCGCCCGCCACCGACGTCGTCAGCATGGCGAGGGACAGCACGGTGCCGGCGGTCGCGAGCCCCGGCGTCCGGAGCCAGCCGCCGAGGACGAGCCCGAACCCGACGACGGCGAGCGCGGGCGCCATGACGATCAGCCACGAGTCCGGGGCGGGGTAGGCCTGCGCGACCGGGATCATCGCCCCGCCCATGGCCATGGCGGCCAGCAGCGTGATCGCCGTCGTGGGGGAGCGCTTGCAGCCGTCCTGCTTCGCCGGTGCCTTCGCGGACGGCGCGTCGTCGTCCACCTGGGTGTCGTCCTGGGCGGCCGAGTGCGCGGCGCTGTAGGCGGCGAGGTCGATCATGCCGTCGGGCAGCCGCCCCCCACTCGGCGGGGGCGGGACGTCCTCGTAGGTCCGGGTGTCGGTGTGCTGGGGGCCCGCGTCCTTGTACGTGGAGGCCGTGTCCTTGTACCCCGTGTCCTTGTACCCCGTGTCCTTGTACATGGAGACGCTGCCGACGGTGACGGTGTCGGACTGGGTCCACGTTGCGGACGGCTCCGGCGGATGCCCGGCGAGCCGCTCCGGGACGGACCTCGCCGCGCCCACCAGGTTCACGCCCCGCGAGTGCGCGACGAGCAGCACCAGCCCGAACAGCACCAGGACGCCGATCGCCTCGGTGGGAACGCCGCCGAACAGGCTGAACACGACACCCGCGCAGAGCAGCGCGCCGAGAATCGTCATGACCGCCGCGGCGTCGAACCAGCGCTTGAAGAGCTGCTCCGCGAGCGACGTCTGGCCGGGGCTCGCGGGCATCAGCAGGGCCGCCGCGACGTAGAGGATGACGCCCTGCCCGTGCGCGAGGACCAGGAGGCCGAACCCCACGCGGTATACGACGGGATCGATGCCGGTGTAGCGGCCGAGCCCGGTGCACACGCCGGCCAGCACGCGCCGTTCGGCGTCCCGCGCCAGCCGCTCGTAGCCCCCGGCGCCCCGGTCGCGGTCCGCGCCGTTCCTGACGTCCTGCTCCTCGCTCATGGTCCCATCGTGACGTGCCGCGTCCCGGGCGCGGTATCGGGGACGTCCCTGACCCGACCCTGAGTAAGCCTGGGGGTGATGCCCTGATGCGGTTCGCGGCAGGGCGTGTGACCATCGATAACGTGGCAGAACCTTGGGAAGGACGGCGGTGAGCGAACAGACGGCCGGGCAGCCCGGCGCCGCGCCGCCCAGGCGGCCGGGCGCGCTGCCGCCGCCCGCGCAGGCGGACGGCGAGGCGGCCGCGCCGCCGGCGGCGCCGCGGCTGGAACGCGCCGCCGAAGGCAAGCTCGTCGCCGGCGTGTCCCGCGGCCTCGCCGAGCATCTCGGCGTTGACGTCCTGATCGTCCGCGCGGCGTTCGTGCTGCTGACGATGGCGAGCTTCCTCGGCGTCGCCGCGTACGCCGCGTTCTGGATCCTGGTGCCCGCCCCCGAGAAGCCCGAGCGGGCGCCCGGCCGGCTCCGCGGCCGCGACTGGGGGCAGCTGCTGGCCTACGCGGCGGTCACGCTCGGCCTGGTGGCGCTGCCGTGGGGCGCGGCCGGGGTCGTCCAGTGGGCGCTGTGGCCGTTCGTCATCGGCGGCGTCGGCGCGGCGATCCTGTGGCAGCAGGCCGACCGCGACCAGCGGCAGCGCTGGACGCTTCCGCTCCGGCAGCGGTGGCTGCGCAGCCTGCTCGGGCTGCTGCTGGTCGTCGGCGGGATCGGCGGCGTCGTGGTGCAGAACGTCGAGGCCGCCCAGGCGCGGTCCGTCGTCGTCGCCATGCTGATCATCCTCACCGGGGTCGCGGTGATCGTGACGCCGTGGGTGGTGCGGCTCTGGCAGGACCTCGACACCGAGCGGCACGAGCGGATCAGGTCGCAGGAGCGCGCCGAACTCGCCGCCCACATCCACGACTCGGTGCTGCACACGCTCACCCTCATCCAGCGGAACGCGCACGACACCCGCGAGGTGCAGCGGCTCGCCCGGTCCCAGGAGCGGACGCTGCGGACCTGGCTCTACCAGCCGCGCGCCGACCCCGACCAGAAGTTCGCCGCCGCGATCAAGGAGCTGGCGGGGGAGGTCGAGGACGACCACGGCGTGCCGATCGAGATCGTCTGCGTGGGGGACACGGCTCTGGACGAGCCGCTCGGCGCGACGCTGCAGGCCGCGCGGGAGGCGATGGTGAACGCCGCCAAGTACGCCGAGGCCCCTTCCGTCTCGGTGTACGCGGAGGTGGAGGGCGACGAGATCGCCATCTTCGTCCGCGACCGGGGCAAGGGATTCGACCTCGACCAGGTCCCGCAGGACAGGATGGGAGTCCGGGAGTCCATCATCGGACGTATGGAGCGCAACGGCGGCAAGGCCACCGTCCGCACCGAGCCGGGCGAGGGCACTGAAGTGCGTTTGGAGATCAGGAAATCGTGACTGGGCCATTGAAGAAGGTCGTGCTGGTCGACGACCACCAGATGTTCCGTACCGGGGTCAAGGCCGAGCTGGGCGGCGGCGTCGAGATCGTCGGTGAGGCGGGCGACGTCGACGAGGCGGTCTCGGTGATCCGCGGGACGCAGCCGGACGTGGTGCTGCTGGACGTCCACCTGCCCGGCGGCGGGGGCATCGAGGTACTGCGGCGGCTGCACGGCGCCGTCCAGTCCAAGTTCCTCGCACTGTCGGTGTCGGACGCGGCGGAGGACGTGATCGGCGTCGTCCGGGGCGGGGCCCGCGGCTACGTCACCAAGACGATCTCGGGACCGGAGCTGACCGACGCGATCGGCCGGGTCGCCGACGGCGACGCCGTGTTCTCGCCGCGCCTGGCCGGGTTCGTGCTGGACGCGTTCGCCGCCACGGACGTGCCCGCCGTCGACCCCGAGCTCGACCAGATCACCCAGCGGGAGCGGGACGTGCTGCGGCTCATCGCCCGAGGCTACGCCTACAAGGAGATCGCCAAGGAGCTGTTCATCTCGGTCAAGACCGTCGAGACGCACGTCAGCAGCGTCCTGCGGAAGCTCCAGCTGTCGAACCGGCACGAGCTGTCGCGCTGGGCCGCCGCCCGCCGCCTGGTGTGACGCGCGAACCGTGAGCCCTCCCCGGCACGTGGGATCACATCACATCCTCGTGGCCGGATCTCGTGCGTCCTCCAGCCCCCATTCACCACCCGCCGCACGTCGCCATCCGGTCAGAGTGCGCCGGGGAGGCGGGCGGGGCAGCCGGGTTCGCAGTGCTCGGAATGCCACGCCACCCGGCGGGCGTACGAGTCGAACCGGCGGCGCAGCACGCGCCGCGTGAACGGCCCGGTGCCCGGGAGGCCGTCGAACGCCCCGCGCCAGCGGATCAGGGTGCCGGAGCAGTGCGGCTCGAGTGTGATGTCGGCCCGGAAGCGGCGCGGCGGAGGCCCCGCCACCGCGACGTAGCCGTAGTGGCGGGGCGGGTCCCAGGCGACGACCTCCTCGCGCCGGGACGGTGCGCACCGGACGGCGCCGATCCCGTTCGGGTGCTCCTCGCCCGCGGACTCCCGCCTCCCGCGGGCCCAGAATCCGCCCCATTCGCCCCACGCCTCGGCCACGCACAGATGCTTGAAGATCACTTCCGGTGCGGCGATGGAGGTGGCGATGACCTCGATCTCATGCGGCATGACAACCCCCCGAGTTCTGTCACCTGGGATGCCATGCCCGTTCTGGGGCTGATTACGGCTTGTGACCGGTCAATTTTGTAACGTGACCGCGCCGGGCCGGAGGTGCCCGTGTTGGTCAAGCCGTGTTGGTTCGGCCCGTGTTGGTCAAGCCGTGTTGGTCAAGCCGTGTTGGTCAAGCCGTGTTGGTTCAGGCCGTGTCGATGACGTGGAACGACTCGGCGAGACGGCCCTCGGGAAGCCCCGCGGCCGCCGCGTTGGCCGACAGCCAGCCGCGCAGCATGTCGGGCAGTTCGTCACCCATGTGCCCGGTCTGGCTGACGTGGGCCCGCAGCGCGTTCACCTTCCGGTCGAAACGGTCGGTGATGTCGACGTAGTGGTTCGAGACGGGGCCGCCGCTGAACCACACCTCCCGGGCCGTCCAGGCGTCGAGCCCCTCATCGGCGAGCAGTTCGGGGAACGCGTACGGGTTGCGCGCGTCCGGGTAGACGGCGTCGAGCGCGGCGGAGCCGACCGCCCGGTGGTCGGGGTGGCTCGGGTAGATCCGCTCGTAGTTGCGTTCCGGGCTCGGCATCAGCACCCGGTCCGGCCGCACCTGCCGGATCACGCGGGCGATGTCGCGGCGCAGGTCGAGCGTCGCCTCGACCCGCCCGTCGGAGTAGCCGAGCCAGCGGACGTCGCTCACCCCGACGCACTTGGCCGCCGCGCGCTGCTCCTCGCGCCGCAGCACCGCCATCTCCTTGCGGGTGACGTTGTCGTCGAAGCCGCCCGCGTCGCCGTCGGTGACCATGAGGTAGACGACCTCGATGTCACCGTCGGTCCAGCCCGCCACCGTCCCGGCCGCGCCGAAGTCGACATCATCGGGATGCGCCATCACGACAAGAACCCGCCGTACCTGACCGTCGTCCAGAACTTTGATCACGGTTTCAACAATAAAGTCTCCGGCCCGTTCCGGGCACCGGCGAAGATCAGGAAACTCGCGAACATTCCAGCCGACCTGGACGATCACATGGTGAAGTGCCCGTTTCTGGAGGTTGGTCATGTCGTATCGCCGCGCGCCCGTCGCCGCGCTGGCCGCGATCGCGGTACTCGCCGGCGGATGCACCGGCACGGACGACGAGAAGCCGCCCGGGATCGAGGTGGACCGGGTCACGACCGCGTCCGGGACGCGGCCCGCCGCCGACGCGGGACTTCCCGCGCGGACGCCGCAGCAGGTGTGGCGGGCCGATCTGCCCGGCCTGCCGTCGCCGAACCTGGCAAGAACCGAGTTCGTTGCCGGGCATGTGGCGGTCGTATCCAACCGCGGGCTGGACGTCCTGGACGCGCAGACCGGCAAGGCGCGCTGGCACTACTACGAGAAGGCGCGGCTCGTCCTGGACTACGCCGTGACGTCCGACACCGTGGTCGTCACCACGGTCGCGACCGATCGGGACGGCAACGCGCGCCAGGTCCAGGACCGGCGGCTCCGTACCACCGGGCTCGACGCCGCCGGCGGGCGGACCCTGTGGAACAGGGGCGGCCTGCGGCCCGTCACGGAAGGCCAGAAGACCGGATACCGGCCGATGGCGTCTCCGGAGGCGGGAGTGGCGGTCTTCGAGGGCCCGGACAAGAAGAAGCCGAGCCTCGTCGGAGTCGACGCCCGCACGGGGAAGCAGCGCTGGACGTGGGCGGCCGGATCCGCCGAGCGATGCTCGTTCAATCCGCAGGACACCGACGGGAGCCTGCTGTCGGTGGAAGCGGCCTGCGCGGGCCGGAAGACGATGTACGCGCTGGATCCCGCCACCGGCGCCGTCAAATGGAGCAAGCCCAGCCGGCTCGGCACCTGGCAGGCCCGGACGCGCGGCGGTGTGACGCTCATCACCGCTTACGGCGTGGACGACGTCAACATGTCCTGGCTGGTCACCGCGGACGGCAAGACGATCTGGAAGCTCAAGCACGAAGACCTCGCCGCCAAGGAGATCGCCGTGGCCGGGGACCGTGCCGTCCTCACCGTGGCCGACCACGGCAGGAGCCGCGGGATGCGGCTCGAGTTCGTGAACGTGCGCACCGGCAAGGTGAGCGAGCGCACCGATGCCCGGGAGCACGGCGGCCTGGTCACCGCCGGCGGCCGCGTCTACGGGATCCGCGAGTGGCTCGGCGAATACGAGGACCACCGGTATGGCCTGTCCCCGGAACTCACCCCGGGCGCGCTCGACGTGATCGATCCCGGCAAGGGCGAGGTCACCACCGTCCCGCTGCCGTTCGCGCTGCGCGGCGAACAGCTCGACGCGACCCCGCGACCCGCGGTGATCGAGGGGGACCGGCTGTATCGCGTCCAGTCACCGGGGAACGGGCTGCGGATCACCGCCTACGGGCCGGGTGGGCGCGGCGGCCCCGCCGAGACGGGCGGCGTCGCGGTCGCGGACTGGCCGGACGCCTGCGACCTCACCGCCAAGGCGGATCGGGTCCGCGAGCGGAAACCGTCGCCGCACGAGCCGCTCAGGCTCGGCGCGGTGAAGATCTCGAACTGGGGTTGCCAGGTGCGGGGCGGCGCGGGCCCGTTCGAGTTCAGGATCGGCTGGGTGGCGCCGGACGCCGGGGCGGCCAGCGAACTGCTCGCCGGGCGGACCGTCGGGACGGAGGCCGAGAGGTCGCGACGGTTCGGCGACGAGGCGTACGTGGTCCGGAACACGGGCGGAACGACGCTGACGATGCGCACCGGCCGGTACATCGTCGTGTTCTCCCGAGCCGACCTGACCCCGGGAGGCTTCAACCGCTCGGTGATCGAGGCGGTGGACAAGGCGCTCCGCTGAGCGGAGTCCCGGTCACAGGGACAGGACGGCGGACAGGAGGGTTTCGCGGAAGGCCGGGATGTCGCTGCCGACGGCGACGCGGACCGGGCGGCGGGTGTCCTCGGCGGGCAGCGACCGCGCGTCCCACACCGTCGTGCCGCGGGTCAGTTCGCCCCGCAGCTCCACCCGGACGGCGCGCTGGGTGTACTCGCCGAGATCGGGGTCCACGGCGAGCATCGCGGCGAGCGCGTCGTGGATGACCGCGCCCCGGCGCCGCAGAGTCGGCGTGTAGGCGTCGACGTAGAAGTCCAGGATGCGTCCGGCGAACCGGGCGGCGGCCGAGTCGTGCGCGGCGAGCCGGTCGAGCCAGTCGTCGTGGACGGCGGTCGGGTGGGTGGCGTCGAGCGGCACCAGCGTGACCGGCCAGTCCGTCGCGAACACCAGGTCGGCGGCCTCGGGGTCGTGCCAGATGTTCGCCTCGGCGTGCGTGGTGATGTTGCCCGGGTGGTCGAACGCGCCGCCCATGACGACGACCTCGCGGATCAGTGAAGGCAGCTCCGGGTCGAGCAGGAGCGCCGCGCCGAGATTCGTCAGCGGGCCCGTCGCGAGCAGGGTCAGCTCGCCCGGCCTGGCGCGGGCCTGCCGGACGATCTGCGCGGCGGCGGGCTCGGCGACGGGACGTCCCGCCGGTTCGGGGAGGCGGGTGTCGCCGAGGCCGTCCGCGCCGTGCCACTCCAGCGCGAAGTGGACGTCCTGCGCCATCGGCCGGGCCGCGCCGACCGCGACCGGCACGCCCTGCTCGCCCGCCTTCACTCCCGCCAGCTCCAGCACGCGCAGCGTGTTCAGCGCGCCGGTCAGCGGGTCGATGTTGCCGTGGACCGTGCCGACCCCGGTCAGCTCGATATCGCCCGCCCGGACGAGCGAGGCCAGATACAGCAGGGTCATCGCGTCGTCGATGCCGGTGTCGCAGTCGAGGAGGATCGTTCGCGCTTTCGTCACGGGTGAGAATCTAATGCCGCGCTGATCGCGGGGCATCCGGATATCGGGCCCGCGGCGAAGATCGGCGATTGGGTCTGGGACACGGGGCCGCACCGGGGTACCTCTGAGACATGCGCAAACTCATCAACGCCCCGGCCGAAGTGGTCTCCGACGCGCTGCGCGGTCTGGCCGCCGCGCATCCCTCGCTGCGGGTCGACCCGGGGAACGGGACGGTCGTGCGGGCGGACGCGCCGCGCGCAGGGAAGGTCGCCCTGGTGTCGGGCGGCGGGTCCGGCCACGAGCCGCTGCACGCGGGGTTCGTCGGCCACGGGATGCTCGACGCGGCGTGCTGCGGCGAGGTCTTCACCTCCCCGGTGCCCGACCAGATCATCGCCGCGACGATGGCGGTGAACGGCGGCGCCGGCGTCGTCCACCTGGTGAAAAACTATACAGGCGATGTCATGAATTTCCAGATGGCCGCCGAGCTGGCCGAGGACGAGGACATCGAGGTCGCGTCCGTCGTCATCAACGACGACGTCGCGGTCGAGGACAGCACGTTCACCGCGGGGCGGCGCGGGACGGGCGCCACCCTGTTCGTCGAGAAGATCGCCGGTGCGCTCGCCGAGGAGGGCGCACCCGCCGACGCGGTCGCGGCGGTGGCGCGCGAGGTGAACGAGCGCAGCCGGTCGTTCGGCGTCGCGCTGTCGCCGTGCACGGTCCCCGCCGCCGGGACGCCCACGTTCGAGCTGGCCGAGGGCGAGATGGAACTCGGCATCGGCATCCACGGGGAGCCGGGCCGCGAGCGCGTCCGGACCGGCACCGCGACGGAGATCGTGGACGCGTCGCTGAGCGCGATCGACGCCGACATGCCGCTGTCCGGGTCCGAGGTGCTGGTGCTGGTCAACGGGATGGGCGGCACCCCGCTCATCGAGCAGTACGTCGCCTACGCGGCGGCGGCGGAATGGCTGGACGGGCACGGCGCGTCCGTCGTCCGCCCCCTGGTCGGGCCGTACGTCACGAGCCTGGAGATGGCGGGCTGCATGATCAGCGTGTGCCGGCTGACACCCGAGCTGACGCGGCTCTGGGACGCGCCCGTGGAGACCCCGGGGCTGCGGTGGGGCCGATGAGCATGAACGCGGGGGACTTCGCCTCCTGGATCAGGCACGCCGCCGAGCTGGTCACCGCCGACGCCGACCGGCTCACCCGGCTGGACGCGGCCATCGGCGACGGCGACCACGGCCTCAACCTCGACCGCGGCTTCCGTGCCGCCGCCGAGGCCTTGCCCGAGGAAGTCTCGCCCGGGAAAGTGCTCGGCGCCGCCGGACGGGCCATCGTGTCCAAGACCGGCGGCGCGTCCGGCCCCCTCTACGGGACCGCGCTGCGCCGCGCGGGCAAGGCGCTCGGCGACGCGGCCGACGTGGACGCCGCCTCGCTGGGGGCCGCGCTCCGGGCCGCGCTGGAGGGCGTCCAGGACCTCGGGAAGGCCGTCGAGGGCGACAAGACGATGATCGACGCGCTGGCGCCCGCGGTCGCCGCCTACGAGGCGGCGCTCGCGGACGGCTCCGGACTCGCGGACTGCGTCCGCGCCGCCGCCGGCGCCGCGGACAGGGGCGCGGAGGCGACCGTCCCGATGCAGGCCCGTAAGGGGCGGGCCAGCTACCTGGGGGCGCGCAGCACAGGGCACATGGATCCCGGCGCGTCGTCCACCGCCCTGCTCCTGCGCGCCCTCGGCGACGTCGTCGCGGGCGAGGGGTGAGGCCGATGGTCGGAATCGTCGTGATCTCCCACAGCCGGACGCTCGCGGAGGGCGTCGTCGAGGTGGCGCGGGCGATGGGCGTCGGCAAGGCCGTCGTGGAGCCCGCGGGCGGGGACTCCGAAGGAGGGCTCGGCACGAGCGTCGATCTCGTGGAGGGCGCGGTCGCCAGGGCGGACGGCGGCGACGGCGTCCTGCTGCTCGCCGACCTCGGCAGCTCGGTCCTCACCGCGAAGATGCTGATCGAGGACGCCGGCGGCGCCGAGCTGGTGCTCGCGGACGCGCCGCTCGTCGAGGGCGCGGTCGCCGCCGCGTCCATGGCGGCGACCGGAGCCGACCTGGCGGCCGTCCGCGCCGCCGCGGAATCCGCCTACGACCACCGCAAGACCTAGACGGCGCCGCAAACGTCCTTGCCGCGCCGTAGACTCGCCCGTGATGTCGAAGACCGAAGCTCACCCCTTGCTCGATGGCCTCAACCCGCAGCAGCGCGCCGCCGTCGTGCACTCCGGCGGCCCCCTGCTGATCGTCGCGGGCGCCGGCTCGGGCAAGACCCGGGTGCTCACCCACCGCGTCGCCCACCTGCTCGGCGAGCGCGACGTGCACCCCGGCCAGATCCTGGCGATCACGTTCACCAACAAGGCCGCCGCGGAGATGAAGGAGCGCGTCGACGCCCTCGTCGGGCCCCGCTCGCGCGCCATGTGGGTGATGACGTTCCACTCCGCCTGCGTCCGGATCCTGCGCCGCGAGGCCAAGCGCCTCGGGTTCCCGACGAGTTTCTCGATCTACGACCAGGCCGACGCGAACCGGCTGATGGCGCTCGTGTGCCGCGAGCTCGACCTCGATCCCAAGCGCTACCCGCCCAAGGCGTTCAGCGCCCAGGTGTCCAACCTGAAGAACGAGCTGATCGACTACGAGACGTTCAAGGACCGGGCGTCCACGCACATGGAGCAGACGCTCGCCGAGGCGTACGAGATGTACCAGGCGCGGCTCCAGCAGGCCGGCGCCATGGACTTCGACGACCTGATCATGCTGACGGTCAACCTGCTGCAGGTGTTCCCGGAGGCCGCCGAGCACTACCGGCGCCGGTTCCGGCACGTCCTGGTGGACGAGTACCAGGACACCAACCACGCGCAGTACCAGCTGATCAGGGAGCTGACGGCCCCCATCGAGGGCATCGGCGCGGCCGAGCTGTGCGTCGTCGGCGACGCCGACCAGTCGATCTACGCGTTCCGGGGCGCGACGATCCGCAACATCCTGGAGTTCGAGCGCGACTACCCGGACGCCACCACGATCCTCCTGGAGCAGAACTACCGCTCCACGCAGACGATCCTGTCGGCGGCCAACGCGGTCATCGAGCGCAACGCCGACCGCAAGCCGAAGAAGCTCTGGTCCGACCAGGGCGAAGGCCCCAAGATCACCGGCTATGTCGCCGACAACGAGCACGACGAGGCCGCGTTCGTCGCCCGCGAGGTCGACCGGCTCACCGACGACGACGAGGCCCGCCCCGGCGACGTCGCCGTCTTCTACCGCACCAACGCCCAGTCGCGTGTCTTCGAGGAAGTGTTCATCCGCGTCGGCATGCCCTACAAGGTCGTCGGCGGTGTGCGCTTCTACGAGCGCAAGGAGATCCGCGACCTGCTCGCCTACCTGCGCTGCCTCGCCAACCCCGAGGACACCGTCTCCCTGCGCCGCATCCTGAACGTCCCCAAGCGCGGCATCGGCGACCGCGCCGAGGCGTGCGTCGAGGCGTACGCGTCCCGGGAGCGGATCTCCTTCTGGCAGGCGCTGCGGGTACCCGAGGACGTCCCCGGCATGGCCACGCGCTCGCTCAACGCCGTCCGCGACTTCGTCAGGCTGCTGGACGAGCTGCGCGCCGCCGCCGAGACGCTCACCCCCGCCGACCTGGTCGCCGAGATCCTGAAGGCCAGCGGGTACCTCGCCGAGCTGCAGGCGTCCAAGGACCCGCAGGACGAGACCCGCGTCGAGAACCTCCAGGAACTCGAAGCCGTCGCCCGCGAGTTCGAGGAGCGGCTCGACGGCGAGTCCGCCGAGGGCCGCCTCCCCGAGTTCCTCGAACAGGTCGCGCTGGTCGCCGACGCCGACTCCATTCCCGGCGGCGCCAAGGGGAACCCCGTCCCGCCCGGCGAGCAGCCCGAGGAGACCGAGCAGGGCGTCGTCACCCTCATGACCCTGCACACCGCCAAGGGCCTCGAATTCCCCGTCGTGTTCCTCACCGGCATGGAGGACGGCGTCTTCCCGCACCTGCGCGCCATGAGCAACCCCAAGGAACTCGAAGAGGAACGCCGCCTCGCCTACGTCGGCATCACCCGCGCCCGCCAGCGCCTTTTCCTGTCCCGCGCCACCATGCGCAGCTCGTGGGGCGCCCCGCAGGTCAACCCGCCGTCCCGCTTTCTCGGCGAGGTCCCGAAGGCCCTCATCGAATGGGAACGCGAGGTGTCGTCCACCTCCGGGTCGGCCATGGCGGAGATGGCGTCCCGGCCGGGGACCCGCACCGCCGGAAACCGCCCTGTCCCGTCCCTGTCCCCGGGCGACAAGGTCACTCACGACGCCTTCGGGCTGGGCACCGTCGTCTCCGTCTTCGAAGAGGGCAAGAAGGCCAGCGTCGACTTCGGCGGCGAGTACGGCGTCAGGACCCTCGTCCTCCGCTACGCCACCATTGAGAAACTCTGACGAATTCCCGCGGCACGCCCGCCCGAGGACGATCATGAGCTTCTGAAGTAAAAGGGCCGTGATCTATCACTCACTGCGACACCATGAATGCATGGTGGAGTTTTCGGGGGAGCCTCCGCGGCTGGGCGGGTACACGCTTCTGCGCGTGCTCGGGCAGGGCGGCCAGGGAGTCGTGCATCTCGCCGAGGACGCCTCAGGCAGCAAGGTCGCGGTCAAGGTCCTGCACGCCCACCTGGCCGGAGACGAAAGGGCGCAGCGCTCTTTCGTCAACGAGGTGCGGGCGATAGGGCGGATCGCGGAGTTCTGCACCACCCGGGTCCTGGACGTCGGCGTGGTGCACGGCCGGCCGTACATCGTCAGCGAGTACGTCGACGCGGAGTCGCTTCAGGACGCGGTCCAGCGGGACGGTCCGCGCGGGGAGGCGGCGCTGCACCGCCTGGCGGTGGGAACGGCGGCCGCGCTGGCCGCCATCCACAACGCACGGGTCGTCCATCGCGACTTCAAGCCGCACAACGTGCTGCTGGCGGCGGACGGGCCGCGCGTCATCGACTTCGGCATCGCGCGTGCCCTGGAGGCCATGTCGACCACCACGACGGGCCGCATCGGAACGCTGGCCTACATGGCGCCCGAGCAGATCTCGGGGGCGGTCACCGAGGCGGCCTCCGACGTGTTCGCGTGGGCGGGGACGATGGTCTACGCCGCGACGGGGCGGCCTCCGTTCGGGCACGAGCATCCCGGTGCGGTCATGCACGCGATCCTCACCCGTGCGCCCGACCTGGACGGTGTTCCCATGGCGTTCCACGGCCTGCTCGGCCGGTGCCTGGACAAGGACCCCGAGGCGCGTCCCGCGGCGAAGGAACTGGTCGGCTGCCTGCTCGACGAGGGCCTGTCCCGCGCAGACGACGAACTCGACCTCGGGCGGCTGCTGCACGACGCGGTGAACCTGGCCCGGTCCCTGTCGCCGCGAACCAGGCCGGACGCCGTCGCGGAGGCGGATGACCCGCCCGTGCCCGCGGACGGGCGGCGCAGGCCGGGCAGGCGGGCCGTCCTGGCGGGCCTCGCCGGGACGGCCGGGCTCGCGGCCCTTTCCACCGCGGTCCCATGGTTCTGGGGGCGGCGCGCGGACTCCCGGGTCGCCCGTTCCGGCACGCAGCTCGGCGGGACGATCCTCGTTTCGGACAGCGGTGAGGTCCGGCACGTGTCGCTGCTGCCCGCTTCCGGCGGGATGGTGCTGTTCACCTTCCATTCGGACGGGGTCGGGCGGCTGTGGGAGCCGGTCACGGGCACTCGCGTCAGGGAACTCGGCCGCGACGCCGGTGTCGGGTGGGTCGAGTCGGGCGGAGTGAACCTGTTCATCGGCGCCGCGGGCGGCGCTTCCATGGCCCTGGTCAGCGGGGGCGGGGCCGCCCCCGTGCTATGGGACGTGACCTCCGGAGACCGCCTGAGCACGCCGTTCGTCGATGAGGAGAACTGGGATCTCGAAGCCTGGCGCGACGGTGGCACGCTGATCGGCTTGGCGCCGTTCGACGGGCACCTGACGGCGTACTTCACGGAGCCCGCCGATGCGCCGGGGCCGGTCACGGTGCTCGCCCGGGACGTGACGAGCGGGGAGACCGTGCAGGAGCCGTGGAAGGTCGAGGGGAGCGGGCACGTGTGGGTCGAGCCCGTGGACCTCGCGGGACGCGGCGTGCTGCTCGTCCACTCGGACTCGGGCGGGGAGTCGCTTCAGGTGTGGGACGCGCTGTCCAGGTCGCCGATGGGCCGTCCGGTGCGCACCGACGGGGCGTTGAAGAACGTGCTCGCCCCCGTGGCCGGACGTCCCATCCTCCTCGCCAGCTACGCGGACGGGACGATCCGGCGGTGGGACGTGACCTCCGGCACGGAGATGGATCCGCCCATGACCGGCCATGAGAACGCTGTTCTCGCCCTGTGGGCGGGGAGTCTCGCGCGGCGCCCGGCGGTCGTCTCCGGCAGCGCCGACGACGGCGTCCGGGTCTGGGACCCCCGCACCGGCCGCGCCTGGGGCGAGCCGCTCACCGGGCATTCCGGCCAGGTGAACTCGGTGGCGGGGGGAACGGTGGCCGGGCGGGCGGTCGTGGTGTCCGGCTCCGCGGACGGCACCATCCGGCAGTGGGGCGTGGAACAGCATTCCACCTGAGACATGCCCCGCCGGTGGACGCCGCCGGTGGACGCCCGCCGGTGGACAGGCCCGGCCGGTCAGTCCACGGGCGGGATGGGGACAGGGTGTTCCAGGGCGTAGAGGCTGAGGAGGACGAGTGACGCCGTCCAGCCGAGGGGGGCGGGGCCGGCGGGCCGGCCGTCCGGGCCGACCTTCTCCGGCAGCACGCCCAGCGACGTGCGGTGGGCGGACAGCCAGCTCAGGCGGCTGATCGCGTCGCCGGTCCGGTCCGAGGTGGCGGCGTTGAGGCCGAACATCGCGACCTCCGGGGTCCAGGCGACCTCCTGGTTGCCGGACCAGCGCTCGCCCGGCAGGACGCCGCCGTTCGGCAGCGCCTGCTTGCGGGCGGCGTCGGCGATCGCGGCGGTCACGTCCGGGTCGGCGGGCGCGAACGGCGGCGCGATGAACGTCACCGAGGTGTCCATGAGGCCGCCGGGGACGGGGGAGCGCGGGTAGCCGTACGGGGCGAACTGCCGGTCCACCGCGTCCGACACGCGCCCTGCCGCGTGCTGCCACTCGCCGGCCTTCCCGGCGTCGCCGCGGCGCTCGGCGAGGTCCGCGGCGGACCTCAGGCCCGCCAGCACCGGGCCGACGACTCCGAGCGTGGGCCGCCGGGGGTCCTGCTCGTGCCGGGGGTGGCGTTCCCAGTAGTCGGACGAGGCGGGCGGCAGGCCCTCGGCGTCCAGGGACCGCGCCAGGTGGTCGGCGGCGCGCTGCACCATCGGCCACAGATCGGGGAGCTCCTCGCCCGTCCGGACGCTGTGGACGTGGTAGAACCAGGTCGCCCACAGGACCCAGCCGAGCGAGTCGAGCTGCGCGTGCCGGCCGTCGGAGACCGCGCTCCCGTCGGGGTGGTAGCGCGCGGCCCACATGCCGTCCTCGTTCTGGACCTTGGAGAGGAAACCGAGGATGTCGCGGGCCTCGGACGGGTGCCCGGTGACGGCGAACGCGGCGACGGCGAACGCGGAGTCGCGGGGCCAGGCGTACCGCCACTTGGAGTACCAGGAGGCGAGGGACGCGCCGTTCGTCCGGGTGAGGAGCCGCAGGTCGAGCAGCGCGCGGGCCGACATGTTCCGGTAGCTCATGTCGCTTCCGGTCGCGGGGTCGAGCCCGCCGGTCGGGATGGTGCCCTGCGACAGCCAGGCGTTGTCGGACCGGACCGCCTGGGCCACCCGGGGGTCGTCCGCCCCGATGGTGACGGGCCGGTCCCCGCCGGTCGGTACGAGCCGGATCCGCCCGTCCGCGAGCCTGACGACCGAGCTGTCCGGAAGGTAGGACGCGCCGTCGGCCTCGACGGGGGTCAGCGGGACGCCGGCGAAGGGCCAGCCGCCCCCGCCGACCATCCCGGGGCTCGCCCACCCGGGCGCGGCACGGTCCGGCACGGTGGATTCTCCGGTCGCGATGAGGGCGGCGACCATGAGCAGGGCGGTGACGCGCCGGAACGCGCGGGGACCCCTGCGCTTCCCCGGCCGCCTCCGCAGGGGCGGCGGCGGGCGGCGCACCGGCGGTGGAACGGTCCCGTCCGGGACGGCCCGCCGCAGGCCGGTCTCGCCGTGGACGGACGCGCTGCGGGCGGAGGCCCCGTGGACGGAGGCGCCGTGGGCGGAGGCGCCGTGGGCGGATGCGCCGGACAGGGCGTCGGCGGGGACGGGGGGCGCGACGGTCGTGTCCCGTTCCTCCGCCATCGCCATACGTCCGCCCCCTTTTACCGCACCTGCCGTCGGCTTGATCGTCCAGCGGAAATAAGTACATCAAACTACGTCAATTGGTTCATCCTCCTCACGTGCCACTCGTGCCCTCCCCTGAGGAGGAGCACACCTTCGTTCCGGTGACACTCGCGGACATTCGGCCCCGGCGGCGTCACCACGATGGCGGGTTGACTAGGCTGCATCGACGAGCGGACCGCAGAGTGCCGGCCGCACGGACTCCCGTGTAACCCCCACTCGTGCGGTCATTCGGCTGTCGATCCTTAAAGGACGCCTCGTGGACCTGTTCGAACATCAGGCGAAGGAACTCTTCGCCGAGTACGGGGTACCGGTGCCCACCGGCAAGGTCGCCCATACTCCCCAGGAAGCCCGGGACATCGCGGCGGAGCTGTTCGCCGCGGGGAGCTCGAAGGTCGTGGTCAAGGCCCAGGTGAAGACCGGGGGCCGCGGCAAGGCCGGCGGTGTGAAGCTGGCCGACTCGGTGGACGAGGCGCAAGCGCTCGCCGGCGGGATCCTCGGCATGGACATCAAGGGCCACACGGTCCACAAGGTCCTGATCGAGGAGGGAAGCGCGATCGCGCAGGAGTACTACTTCTCGTTCCTGCTCGACCGCGCCAACCGCACCTTCCTCACCATCTGCTCCGTCGAGGGCGGCGTGGAGATCGAGGAGGTGCCGCACGACCGGCTGGCGATGGTGCCGGTCTCGCCTCTGGACGGCATCTCGCGGGCCAAGGCCCGGGAGATCGCCGAGCAGGGCCGGCTCCCGGAGGAGGCCCTCGACGGGGCCGCCGAGCTCATCGAGCGCCTCTGGGCCGTCTTCACCGACGAGGACGCGTCCCTCGTCGAGGTCAACCCGATGATCCTCACCGCCGACGGCGAGGTGAAGGCCCTCGACGGCAAGGTCACGCTGGACGAGAACGCGGCCTTCCGCCAGGACCACGAGAAGCTGGAGGACAAGGGCGCGGCCGACCCGCTGGAGGCGGCGGCCAAGGCCAAGGACCTCAACTACGTCAAGCTCGACGGCAGCGTCGGCATCATCGGCAACGGCGCGGGCCTGGTGATGTCCACCCTGGACGTCGTGGCCTACGCGGGCGAGCAGTTCGGCGGCCAGAAGCCCGCCAACTTCCTCGACATCGGGGGCGGCGCCTCCGCCGAGGTGATGGCGAACGGGCTGGAGATCGTCATGTCGGACGGCGACGTGAAGTCCGTCTTCGTGAACGTCTTCGGCGGCATCACGGCGTGCGACGCCGTCGCCAACGGCATCGTGTCGGCCTACCAGCTGCTGGCCGACCGCGGCGAGGCCGTCAACCGCCCCCTGGTCGTCCGGCTGGACGGCAACAACGCCGAACTCGGGCGCAAGATCCTGAGCGACGCGGCGCTGAACGGCGTACAGCAGGTCGACACCATGGACGACGCGGCCAAGCGTGCCGCGGAACTCGCGGCAGGTGCATGAGCGATGGCCATCTGGCTCACCGAGAACAGCAAGATCATCATTCAGGGCATCACGGGCTCCGAGGGCACCAAGCACGGCCGCCGGATGCTCGCGTCCGGCGCCCAGGTCGTCGGTGGCGTGAACGCCCGCAAGGCCGGGCAGAGCGTCGACTTCGACGGCAAGGCGCTCCCGGTCTTCGGGACGGTCAAGGAGGCGATGGAGCAGACGGGCGCCGACGTGTCCGTCGTGTTCGTCCCGCCGAAGTTCACCAAGGACGCCGTCGTCGAGGCGGTCGACGCCGAGATCCCGCTCTGCGTCGTGATCACCGAGGGCATCCCCGTCCACGACACCGCCTACTTCTGGGCGTACGCGGAAAAGGCAGCGAACAAGACGCGCATCATCGGGCCGAACTGCCCCGGTATCGCGTCCCCCGGGCAGTCGAACGCGGGCATCATCCCGGCCGACATCACCACGCCCGGCCGCATCGGTCTCGTGTCCAAGTCGGGCACGCTGACCTACCAGATGATGTACGAGCTACGCGACGTCGGCTTCTCCACCTGCGTCGGGATCGGCGGCGACCCCGTCATCGGGACGACCCACATCGACGCCCTCAAGGCGTTCCAGGACGACCCGGACACCGACGCCATCGTCATGATCGGCGAGATCGGCGGTGACGCCGAGGAGCGCGCCGCCGCCTACATCGAGCAGAACGTGACCAAGCCGGTCGTCGGCTATGTCGCCGGGTTCACCGCCCCGGAGGGCAAGACCATGGGCCACGCAGGCGCGATCGTGTCCGGTTCGTCCGGCACCGCGGAGGCGAAGAAGGAGGCCCTGGAGAAGGTCGGCGTCCGCGTCGGCAAGACCCCCAGCGAGACCGCCGTCCTGATGCGGGAGATCATGAAGAACGTCTGACCTCCCACCGCCGAAAGACGCCCGAGCCGACCGACGGCCGGGCGTCTTTCGCCGTTGTGTCCGAGACGTGCTCATCGGCGTGGCTCCCAGTCGTTCCTTTCGCTTCTACGGGCGTCCGTGACGTGTCAGCCGAGGTCGCTCCTCGGCCCGGGGAGCCCCCGCTCCCCCGGGCCGAGGAAGTACGACAGCCCTGCCGTCCCTTGTTGTGCGACATATTTGTGTTGCCGTGTCATCAGGTTCGCGCACGATCCAGCGCCGTCGCGTCGGTGAAACCCCGATGTCGTACCCGACCGTCCGCACTCATTGGGACGAGCCGAGTAGGCACAAACGTTGTTCGCATAAGTAAGAATCACGTAGTCGGGGCTTGGCTGGGATAAGGGGCGGGGCGTGATGGTGGACCTTGTGGGTCGACGTGTCGAGCGTGAGGCGGTCGAGCACCTGCTCAATGAGGCTCGCGCCGGGCGCAGCGGGTCGCTGGTGGTGCGAGGGGAAGCCGGCATCGGCAAGACCGCGCTGCTCGAGCATGCTCGCGCCCTCGCGTCCTCATCAGGGTTTCGTGTGGCGAGCGCGGTCGGAGTCGAGTCCGAGGCGCAGTTCGCCTTCGGTGGCCTTCACCAGCTGTGCGCGCCACTCCTCGACAGGGCAGAGGTCCTGCCCGATCCGCAACGCGCCGCCTTGAACGTCGCGTTCGGACAGCAGGCCGGCCCTGCCCCAGACCGGTTCCTCATCGGGCTGGCCGTCCTGAACCTGCTGGCCGAGGTCGCCGAAGACGGCCCAATGCTGTGCCTCATCGACGATGCACAGTGGTTGGACGAAGGGACCGCACAGGTGATGGCGTTCGCGGCGCGACGGGTCGCGGCCGAGCGCCTGGCCATGATGGTCCTGCTGCGCGACCCCACCGACAACCTCGATCCCAGCTTGTTCGCGGGGTTGCCTGAGCTTCGCGTGGACAGACTCAGCCCACCGGAGGCGTGGGCGCTGCTGGCCGCCGCGGTGCCCACACCGCTGGACCAGCAGGTCCGGGAACGGGTCATCGCTGAGGCGCGAGGCAATCCGCTCGCATTGCTGGAGCTGTCCCGCAGCGCCTCACCGACTCATTTGGCCGGTGGGTTCGCACTTCCTGACGCCATGAGTCTGCCGCTCAGGATCGAGGCCATGTTTCAGCGCCGCTCACGCAACCTGCCCGTCGAGACACAGCTGCTGTTGCTGGTCGCGGCGGCCGAGCCCACCGGTGACGCGGAGCTCTTGTGGCGCGCCGCCGCGGAGCTGGGAATCGCTCGCGAGTCGGGCGCGCCGGCGGAGGTCGCCGGCTTGGTCACGATCGATATGCAGGTGCGGTTTCGGCATCCGTGTGTGCGCTCGGCGGTCTATCGAGCCGCCAACCCACCAGATCGCCGTCGTGCGCACGCAGCGTTGGCTGTCGCCACCGAATCTCGGACCCACCCCGACCGGAAGGCCTGGCACCGTGCCCAGGCGGTGCAAGGCACCGACGAGGAAGCCGCCGCCGGACTGGAGCGATCGGCCGGTCGGGCGCGCGCCCGAGGCGGTCTCGCAGCCGCAGCCGCGTTCCTCCAGCAGGCCGCCGACCTGACCCCCGAGCCCGCTGATCGTGCGAGGCGGGCGCTGGAAGCCGCATCCGCCAAGCACGAAGTAGGCGACTCCGCCGGGGCTCTGGCGCTGCTGGAGGTCGCCGCGGCCGGGCCGCTGAACGCACTGCAGAGCGCCCGTAGCAAGTTGTTGCGTGCCCAGCTCGCGTTCCACCTGACCCGCCGCGGCGAAGTGCCCGGACTGCTGCTGGGCGCCGCGAGGACGCTCGCCCCCCTGGACGCCGCCCTGTCGCGCGAGACCTACCTGCAATCGCTCGACGTGACAATGATCATCGGCGGGCGGGACGACGGACACGCGGTGCGGGAGGTGGCCGAGGCCGCGCGGTCCGCACCCCCACCTGCGGAGCCGCCGACCCCGGCTGACCTGCTGCTCGACGGCTTGGTGGCGATGTACACGCACAGCTACGCGGCGGGAGTTCCTGAGCTCCGCCGCGCGCTTGAGGCCACTTGCCACGATGGAGGACCTGCGCAGGCTCGCGGTGGCGGCGACAGCCGATGGCTGTGGCTAGCCGCCCGCGCGGCGCTGACGCTCTATGACGACGAACTCCTCTACGCGCTGGCGCAACAGAACGTGCGCGTCGCCCGCGAGGCCGGTGCGCTGTCGAACCTTCCCGCGGCACTGCTCTTCTTGGCGTCCGTGTCCGTGCTTGCCGGCGAGTCGGCACGAGCCTCCGAGCTGATCGCCGAGGAGGCTGCGATCACCAACGCCACCGGCGGCATGTCGTTGCTCGTCGCGCCGCTCCTGCTGGCGGCATGGCGCGGGTCGTCGAGCGAGGTCACCGAGTTGCACGCCACCTTCGTCAGGGAGGCCACGGCACGCGGGAGCACCAACGAGGTGGCCGTGGCCCAGCACACGCTGGCGGTCCTGCACAACGGCTTGGGCAATTACGCCGAGGCGCTCGACTTTGCGGAGCAGGGGTTCCAGAGCCTCGAACCGCCGCACGTGAACCTGGTCCTCCCCGAGCTCGTCGAGGCGGCGGCTCGGACCGCTCAGCCGGAGCGTGCGGCCTACGCGCTCGAACAGCTCACCTTGCGGGCGACCGCCTCGGGCACCCCGTGGGGGCTCGGGCTCGCGGCGCGGTCGCGAGCGCTCGTCACTACCGGTTCCGAGGCCGAAGAGCTCTATCGCGAGGCGATAGAGCAGCTCCGAGGCTGCCGGATGACCGCCTACCTCGCCCGCACCCACCTCGTCTACGGCGAGGCGCTACGCCGCGAAGGTCGCCGTCGCGAAGCGCGCGAGCAGCTCCGCACTGCCCACGACCTGCTGTCCGACATCGGTGCAGAGGCGTTCGCCGCTCGCGCCGCCCGGGAGTTGCGCGCCGCCGGCGAGCACCCACGCAAACGCGCCGCCCAACCCACCGATGCCCTCACCCCCCAGGAGCTGCACATCGCCCGGCTGGTAGCCACCGGGGCAACCTCCCGGGAGGTCGCCGCGCAACTGTTCCTGAGCCCCCGCACGATCGAGGCCCACCTGCGCAACATCTTCGGCAAACTCGGCATCACCTCCCGCAGACAGCTGAAGGAGCTGTCTCTTCCCTGACTCAGCAGGCACGAACCGCCTCGATCTGGTTCATGCAGCACCAACTCCGCAGGTCTGAAGGCACGCATACGTAGTCGGTGATGTTCACCGACGCGAAGTCATCGCCTCAAGCAGCAGGCTCGAAGTACACATGGAGGAGGAATGAGCATGACCACCAGTGACGGCTTCAACCACGGGGTGCCCTGGGAGGACGCCTAGGGCTACAGCCAGGCACTCCGCGTGGGCTCCCTACGCAGACGTCCACGAACGACGTCACCGTGACCAACAACGCTGCTCGTCAGCGGTACGAGGCCGTCACCGGCTCGACCACTGTTCGGGCCGGCCTCCACCCTCGCCTACCTGCCCTACCGCGACGACCTGCCCCAGACCGAGACCGGATTCGCCGAGCTGTTCTACCAGGCCGTCGGCGCACAGCCGCAGGGACGAGTGCTGGTGCTCTCCAGCGGCGGCTACCCCGACCATGAGCCAACCAGGCACTATCGAGACGCAGTGAAGTCGTGGAACGTCACCGTCCGTCCTTCCAGACCAGCAGGCAAAGGCTCTCTCCAAGCAGGTCGCGACCGACGACTCTGAGCAGCCTAGAGAAGCCGTCATAACCCCGACACGCCGCATCTCAGCGCGGCTCGGGACGACAAAGGCGACACGCCGGGCCAGGGGGCGTCCGGGGGGCGGGCGTGGTGCCAGCATGGAGCGCGTGAGCGAAGCGAGCCCTGGACAGCGCGCGGCCCGGGAGGCGCCGAGGGG
>NZ_SMKK01000249.1 GCF_004348425.1 Actinomadura sp. 7K507 | reverse complement strand
GCACCGCGACCCTGTCCGCCGGCCAGCAGTGGAGCGACCGGTACAACCTCGACGTCGCGGTGTCCGGTTCCAGCAACTGGACCGTGACGATGAACGTCCCGTCCCCGGCCGAGATGATCGCCACCTGGAACATCGACGCCAGCTGGCCGAGCGCCCAGGTCCTCACCGCCCGGCCCAACGGCAGCGGCAACAACTGGGGCGTCACCATCAAGCACAACGGCAACTACACCTGGCCGACGGTCTCCTGCAGCACGAACTGACCAGGCCCTCCGGTACCCGCCCCAGCGGCGCGGCGGCTCGCAGACCGCCGCGCCGCGCCGGCTGCTCCCGGGCCGGGGAGATCAGGCCGCGGACGGGACCGCGTCCGGCCGCGACGGACGTCCGCCGGGCGTCACCACTTGTAGTCGAGGAACTTGCCGTCGAAGGTGACGACGACCCGGTCTCCCTCAGGGTCGGGACGCCGGGAGACGTCGACGCGGAAGTTGATGGCGCTCATGATCCCGTCACCGAACTCCTCGTGGATGAGTGCTTTGAGCGCGGGGCCGTAGACGGACAGCGCCTCGGTGAAACGGTAGATCGTGGGGTCGCTCATCAGCGCCGGGTCGATGCCGCGGGCGGGCTGGAGCTGCAGGCTCTCGGCGACCGTTTCGTCGAGAGTGAGCAGGCGGCAGACCTGCCCGGCCTGCTCCGCCGTCATCGGGTGCTGGCCGAGCAGCGCGGCGGTCGTCCACACGACCGGCGCGCCGATCTCGTCGGCGATCTCGGACCAGGACAGGCCGAGCCGTGTCCGGGCGGCGACCACCAGGTCGGCGGCCTCGGACCTGCTCATGATCGGTTTCATATCGGTCTCCTCGCGATCGATGCGGTGTACCAGGCTTCCGTGCCGGGAAACCGGAAGCCACTCACGGGAGGGCGCCGACACGAACTATTAACCGACGGTGCCGCCTGATTTCGAGCTCAAGACCGGCGTGTTACGCCCGCGTACCGGCGTGTTACGCCCATGTGGCAGCGGGAGAACGGGCGGTTCGCGGCCGAGTGAGTGTCCGGTCACACAAGACGTCCTTCGTCGTCACGAGCGGGAAACCCGCGCTGGCCAGACTCGGCTGGACGGCTCGCGGGCCGCCCTCCAGGGGGCCGCGGCCGCCCTAGCGAAGGAGAGGTCATGTCCTACCTGAGCCCATCCGAATTCTCCAGAAAGATGGTGGACGCCGGTGAGGCCAAGGTCTTCATGTCCACCCGGGACACCGTGATCCGGGCGTACATGGCGGGCGCCATTCTCTCGCTGGCCGCCGCGTTCGCGGTCACCGTCAGCGTTCAGACCGGGGAGCCGCTCGTCGGGGCGCTGCTGTTCCCCATCGGGTTCTGCATGCTGTACCTGCTGGGGTTCGACCTCCTGACCGGTGTCTTCACGCTGGTTCCGCTCGCGCTGATCGACAGGCGGCCGGGGGTCACGGTGCGCTCCGTCCTGCGCAACTGGGGACTGGTCTTCGCCGGCAACCTCGCCGGCGCCCTCACCGTCGCGCTGCTGATGGCGGTGATCTTCACGGTCGGTTTCTCGACCGGCCCGGACGAGGTCGGCCGTGCCATCGGCACGATCGGCGAGGGGCGGACGGTCGGCTACGCCGAGCACGGCGCGGCCGGAATGCTGACCCTTTTCATCCGCGGGGTGCTGTGCAACTGGATGGTCTCCACCGGTGTCGTCGCCGCGATGATATCGACGTCGGTCTCGGGCAAGGTGATCGCCATGTGGGGGCCCATCCTCGTCTTCTTCTACATGGGGTTCGAGCACTCGGTCGTGAACATGTTCCTGTTCCCCTCCGGCCTGATGCTCGGCGGGGATTTCTCGATCGCGGACTACCTCCTGTGGAACGAGATCCCCACCGTGGCCGGCAACCTGGTCGGCGGCCTGACATTCGTAGGGCTCACGCTGTACGCGACCCATGCGCGCACCGGTGCGAGCAGGCAGCGGCCCGTGGAGTCCACGGAGCAGGAAACCGGGGAGCCGGAGAAGGTGAGCGTGTGACGGATGCCCGGCCGTGTTGACGAGAACGGCGTATTAACGAGAACGCCGTGTTGACGAGAACGCCGTACTGACGAGAACGCCGTGGTCACCGCCGATTCTGGGACTGATCGATGAGTTTCCGGAGCCGTGCCGGTCTGATCTGGCATGAAACTTGCACCTGAATCCACAGACCTGAAGCCGGCCACCCCTGACGGAGGCTCCGGCCGCGGGACGCCCGCCGTGATCCGGCTGCTGGTCCTGGCGACGTTCGTGGTCATCCTCAACGAGACGATCATGATCAACGCGATCCCGCGGCTGATGACGGACCTGAACATCACCGAGCAGGCGGCGCAGTGGCTGTCGACGGCGTTCATGCTGACGATGGCCGCGGTGATCCCGGTGACCGGGTGGTTCCTGCAGCGGGTCACCACCCGCCGCGCCTACGCGATCGCGATGGGCGTCTTCCTCGGCGGTACGGCGCTGGCCGCGGTCGCGCCGGTCTTCGAGGTCCTGCTGCTCGCGCGGATCGTCCAGGCGTCCGGCACGGCGGTCATGATGCCGTTGCTGATGACGACCCTGATGACCGTCGTGCCCGAGCGGGACCGCGGCCGGGTGATGGGCAACGTGACGATGGCGATCTCGGTCGCGCCGGCGATGGGACCGGCGATCTCGGGTGTGATCCTGCAACTCGGCTCGTGGCGGCTGCTGTTCGTGGTGGTGCTGCCGATCGCGGGCGTGATCGCCTGGCGCGGTCTGGCGCAGCTGGAGAACGTCGGGGAACCGCAGGCCACGACCGTCGACTGGTTCAGCGTCGTCGCCGCGGCCGGCGGGTTCGGGTCCCTGGTGTACGGGCTGAGCCGGTTCGGCGAGGGCGGGACGGCGGGTCCCGCGCTGATCGTCCTGGCCGGGCTGGCCCTGATCGCGGTCTTCGTCGTCCGGCAGCTCCGGCTCCAGCGCCGTGACGTCCCCCTGCTGGACCTGCGTGTCCTGCGGCACCGCACCTACGCCCTCTCCCTGCTGCTGATGTCGCTGGGGTTCATGGCGATGCTGGGCGCGATGATCCTGCTGCCGATCTACCTGCAGAACCTGCGCGGCCTCAGCCCGCTGGAGACCGGGCTGCTGGTGATGCCCGGCGGCCTCGCGATGGGGATGCTCGGCCCGATCGTGGGCCGGCTCTTCGACCGCTTCGGCGCCCGCGTGCTGATCATTCCCGGGTCGGCGGGCGTCGTGCTCGCCATGGCCGGCTTCACGCAGATCTCGATGACGATGCCGTACTGGCAGATCCTCGGCCTGCACACGCTGCTCACGGCCTCGCTGGCCGCGGCGTTCACGCCCGTGTTCACCGTCGGGCTCGGGGCGCTCCCGTCGCACCTGTACTCCCACGGCAGCTCGATGCTGGGCACCCTCCAGCAGGTCGCCGCCGCCTTCGGGACCGCGCTCGTGGTCACCGTGATGGCCGGCCGGGCCGAGACCCGGATCGCCGACGGCGTCACTCAGGGCCTCGCCCAGCTCGACGGGATGCGCCTGGCGTTCGTCATCAGCGCCGCGCTGTCCGTGGCGATGGTCGGGATCGCCCTCCTGATGCCGAAGCGGGCGACTGCCGCCGACGAGTCCGAGCCGGTCGCCCTCACGAAGGCCGACGAGCCGGAGACGAACGACGACGACCGCCGCCTGGAGCCGGTCGGCTGAGCCGTCCCGAGGTGGCGGCCGGAACCCGCCGCCGGGCTCCCCGGTGTGCTCACCGGGGGGCTTTGACGGCCAGGTGGACGAATTCGGCGACGTTGTAGCCGAGGAGGCTCGCCGTGTCGGCCATCCCGGGCGTGCTCAGGAGCACGTTGGCCTCGACGGCGCTGAGGCTGCGATGCCAGCGGGTGTCCGCCCTGGGCTTCCCGTCGTTCCAGTAGGCCCGCGCGTGCTCCACGAACTTCTCCGCCTCCGCGCGCCCGTCTCCGTCGAGCCGCTCGATGTGCTGGACCAGCTGCCCCTCGCCCACGTAGGGCACGAAGGAACTCCAGTTGCCGCCCGTGTCGTGGAGCCCGGTGCCATCCGGCCCGGCGTCGAGCGGCAGATGCAGGAAGGCGGCCAGGCGCCGCAGGGAACGCTCTCGCTGCGCCATGTGGTCCTCGTAGCGGATCACCATGTGCGGTAGCCCGAACGTGTTGGCCGTGCGGAGGGCGTCGACGTAGGTGTCGCGCCAGATGTTCGCCCCCTGCCACAGCGGTTCCCCCGTCCGGTTCCGGTGGCTGGTCGCGAAGGCGACCGGGTTGCGGGCGGTGACGATCACGTGCAGGGGAGAGCGGTCCGCCTGATCGGGGCTCAGCTGGTGGACGGCACGCCGGAGCCAGCCGACGTACTTGCTCCCGTCGATGATCGCCGACGCGCCGAGTGACCGCGCGAGCCGGTCGTGCAGGCCGAGGATGTCCTCGTGGGTCGCGTGCTCCCGCAGCTCGTCCGTGAAGTGCGGGCATGGCCTGCCGAGCAGGGAGCAGGGCCCGCAGCCCCGACCGGACGTCGGATGGCTCATGCCGGGGATCTGCGTGAAGTTGTTCAGCTCGCCGGCATAGTGGGCGTTCCCGATGCGAGTGGTCATGTCGCGGCCGATCAGGGTCGACCCCGAGAACAAGGTGCCGACGACGAAGACCGATGTCGGATGCCGATCCGGCGTGTCCACGCAATCCCCCCGCGATATCTCTTCACCGGCCGGTAGGAACGAGACGGCCGTGCCGGACATTGTGCCCGCTACCAGTGGGTTCGGTGACCACCGAGGACCGCCGGGCGCGCGAAGGGGCCGGGCACCGTCGCCGGTGCCCGGCCCCTTGCGCGACCTGTCGGCTCGCCCGCGGGGGCGTCCGGTCAGGTCAGTCGAAGTAGTTCGGCTGGGACTGGGCGTTCAGCTCGCCGAGCCTGACGCGCTTGGCCTTGTCGGTGCGGCGGTCCCGGATGTCGATGACGTCCAGGCCCAGCTGGATGTCGCTGGAGTAGATGAAGCCGTTGTAGTAGTACGCCGACCAGCTACCGGCGATGTTCAGCTCCTCCGACCACGGGCCGCGGTCGAACCAGGCGATCTCCTTGGGATTGCGGGAGTTGGTGAAGTCCATGACCGAGATGCCGCCCTGGTACCAGGCCTGCACCATGATGTCCTTGCCCTTCACCGGGATCAGCGAGCCGTTGTGGGCCACGCAGTTCTCCGCGTCGGTGTTGTGGCGCGGGATCTTGTAGTAACTGCGGAACTTCAGCTTGGCGCGCTTGCCCTTGCCGACGATGTCGTAGATGGCGTTGGCGCCCTTCTCAGGCCCGACCTCCGCGTTGCAGGTGGCGGCGCCGCCACCGCCCAGCTCGTCAGTGAAGACGATCTTGCTGGCGCGGTTGTTGAACGTCGCCGAGTGCCAGAACGCGAAGTTCTCGTCGTCGCGCACGCTGGTGATGGTGCGCGGCTCGAGCGGATCCGAGATGTCGAACAGCACGCCGTCGCCCATGCAGGCGCCGGCCATCAGGTCCTTCTCGGGGTAGGCGGTCAGGTCGTGGCAGCCCGAGGTGGCGCTGGTGCCGTTCGGCCATTCCGTGTCCGGCGGGTCACCGGGGTTGCCGCCGTCCGGGAACAGCACCGGCTCGGCCGCCACGTGCGCCGCGGTCGGGTTCTCCAGCGGCACCTTCACGACCGAGATGAGGTCGTGCGGGGGCTGGCAGTCGGGGTAGGTGCCGTCCGGGCGGTACGAGGACACGTAGATGTAGGCCGTGCGCTTGCCCGGGACGAGGGTGTTGGTGTGCGAGCCGCACTTGGTCTCGACGGCCTTGACGTAGCGCGGGTTGCGCACGTCGCTGATGTCGAAGATCTTGATGCCCTCCCACGCCGACTTGTCGGACGCGGGCTTGGACACGGACTGGCACGAGTCGTCGCTCCGCGAACTGTCCGTCGACAGGAACAGCAGGTCCCCGGAGATCGACACGTCGTTCTGGGATCCGGGGCAGTGCACCACCGTGACGACCTTCGGCTTCCACGGCCGGCTGATGTCGTAGACCGTGAAGCCCTCGTAGTTGCCGCCGAAGGCGTACTTGCCTTGGAAGGCCCAGTCAGAGTTGAGGGCGTCGGGTCCGGCGAGCGGTCCCTGCTTGGGGATGTTCGCCAGGTGATGCATGTTGGGGGTCTTGGAGATGCCGTCGTCGGGTCCGCGGTCGGCCGATGCCGCCGGGATGAACACCGAGGACATCACCAGCACGATGCCGGAGACGATGCTTACGAGGGTCCTGCGTCTGGTTCTTCGCTTGGGAACTGGCGCCACACCTGACTCTTTTGTCACACCTGACTCCTTTGTCTGCATGCCCCCCGGCGAACATGTTCTGATCTTTCAGGAGTATGAAGCCTTTCGGGGTTGATGCCTAGGTCTGAACACATATGTGAGCGTCTCGATATCAAAAGACCCTTTTGTGGCGTCACGCGCTGCGGATACGGTCCGAGGTGGGTGACGGCCGGACTGGGAGGCTCGATGCGGCATCGGATCGCGGTGACGGGTGCGGTGGTCGTGATGGCCGCCGGCGTCCTTGCAGGGTGCGGCGGCGGCGACGAACCCGAGGCGGCCCCGTCCGAGTCCGTGCTGGTCCCGGGACGTCCGGGCGAGCCCAACAAGACCGAGCTCAAAGGCCCGAGCAAGCCCGCGGAGCCGACCGCGGCCGAGGTCAGGTTCATCCAGATGATGATCCCGCACCACGCCCAGGCGCTGGAGATGTCCGCGCTGGCCCCGGACCGGGCGTCCGACGGGCAGGTGCGCTCGCTGGCGGAGCGGATCGACGCGGCGCAGAAGGTCGAGATCGCGGCGATGAAGTCGTGGCTGGAGAAGAACCCCAAGGCCGTCCTGAAGGCGCACGGCGAGAACCACGGGGCGCATGGCACCGGCGGCATGGCGGGAATGGCCACGCCGGAGCAGCTCAAGCAGTTGCGGGACGCGCGCGGCGCCGCGTTCGACGAGCTCTACCTGAAGCTGATGATCACTCATCACCAGGGCGCGATCACCATGGTGAAGGACGTCGTGGACAAGGGCACCGACGTCACCGTCCAGGAGATGGCACGGGACGTCGAGTCGACCCAGCTGGCGGAGATCGGCCGCATGCGGCAACTGCAGCAGGGCTGAGGACCGAATACCGGCGCCGAGACCACATACCGGCGCTGAGGATTACGTACCGGCGCTGAGAGCGACGTACCGGCACTGGCCGCGCCTTGTTCGGCGCGCGGCGCAGCCAGTGCCGGAGACTCAGACCCGGGCGATCAGGTCGATGACCACCCGAAGTGCGCGTTCTCCTGCGTCCCTGCGTCAACCGAGACACTACAGGCTTATTGGCGCTGCGCCAATAGCTGGCCGCACGAACGCGAAAGTGGCGGGGACCAGCCGAAGCCCGGTCCCCGCCACTCGTTGCCGCCACTCGCTACCAGCCACTCAAGGCGTCCGTCGTCAGCGCAGGTGGGACTCGATCGCCTCGATGATCCGCGGCCGCATCTCCGCCGCGCCGATGACGGCGTCGACGGAGCCGACCTCGACCGCGCGCCGGATGTCGTGCACGCGGTCGAACTCCGTGGCAACCTCGCCGAGCTTCTCGGTGCGGACCGACGCGCGCAGCTCGTCGAGCTCCGCGGTCAGCGCGGCGCGGTCGGCGCCGGTGGCGGGCGCGACGCGGGCCTCCAGGTCCCGCACGCGCGGGTCGGCCGCGGTGCGGGCGTCGACGTCGCGGGCGAACACCACCGCGGCGGCGGGGGCGCCGCCCAGCACCGAGGCGAACGAGCCCTCCAGCGCGAGCACGGTCATGTTCGGGTTCAGCGCCTTCGAGAACACCACGAACGCGCCGCCGTGGTACCGCGAGATCACGCAGAACACGATCGGCCCGCGGAAGTTCACGATCGCGCGGCCGATCTCGGCGCCGTACTCCAGCTGCAGCTTGCGCATCGACTCGGGCGAGCCGTCGAAGCCCGACAGGTTCGCCAGCACCACCAGCGGCCGGTTGCCGCTGGCCGCGT
This sequence comes from Actinomadura sp. 7K507, assembly GCF_004348425.1. GTDB lineage: Bacteria > Actinomycetota > Actinomycetes > Streptosporangiales > Streptosporangiaceae > Spirillospora. Next base: position 5,352 of record NZ_SMKK01000249.1, on the reverse strand, counting down.
TGATCGCCCGCGCCGCCTTCTTCGACGACTGCGGGAACAGCGTGCCCGCGGTGTAGGTGTCCGGGCCGTCGGTGGGCGGGAAGCCGCGCCTCGGCACCGCCTTCGACTCGATGCCGAGCAGGCACACCGGCATCCCGCCGAGATGGACGTCCTGCACCGCCGCGGTCTCCGCGTCGGCCATGCCCGCCCAGCGCTCCAGCACCGGGTGGTCCTGGTCGGACAGCGCCCGCATCACGGTCCGGATGTCGAACGGCTTCTTGCGGTCCGGGTTGGCCGCGGCGGAGAAGATCTCGCCGACGGTCGTGAAGTCGCTGCCCTCCACGGCATGCGGGAAGCCCGAGACGTCGCGGTCGACGGGGTCGCTCGTCCACGCGCGGCGCGGCGCCTCCTCGCCGGGCGCGACGTACGTGTGGTCGTAGTGCGACATCAGGACGTCCCGCGCGGCCGTCAGGCTCGGCGCCCAGTACTGCGCCTGCCCGTTCGGGCCCATCACCCGGTCGTAGCCGCCGATGCCGAAGTTGTCCTCGGCCGACACGCCGCCGGAGAAGTCGAGCGACTGCTTGCCGGTGAGCACCATCGCCGACTCCGGCGTCATCACCAGGATGCCCTTGGTGTGCATGAGCATCGTCGCCTCGGCGTTCCAGTACGGCTGCGCGCCGACGTTGATGCCCGCGACCACGATGTTGATCTCGCCGCCGTCCTGGGTGAACTCGACGATCCGCTTGAGCGCCGCCGCCACCCAGTCCATGTTCTCCGTGCCCGACTCCATGGAGATCCGGGCGCCGGCGGACAGCGCGTACCACTCCACCGGCACCCGCATCCGCTCCGCCAGGTCCAGCGCCGCGACCACGCGGCGGCACTCCGCCTCCGACAGCGCGCCGAGCGCCTTGGTCGGGTCGCCGAGCAGCACCACCCTGGCGATGCCCTGCGGATGACGCCGGGTCGTCGTGGTCACCACGCCCGCGACGATCGCGGCGGTGTTGCGTCCCCGCGGCCGGTCGACCGGCACCAGCGCGTAGCCGCCCGCCCCGTCCTCGCCCCCGTCCTCTTCGAGGTCGTGCTCGGCGAAGTCGCCCAGCATCCGGGTCAGCTCGTACGGGTACACGGTGCCCCGGCTGCTCGCGCGCAGCACCTTCTGCCGGTAGCCGTCGAGCGGCTCGACCGGCTCGTCGGACGGCTCGCCGACGGTCAGCCTCGTCCCGCCGGCGGCGTCGAACGCGACGCGCACGGCGATCTTGTGCAGCTCGCCGGTCGCCTTGTCGCGCTGGCGCCCGATGATCAGCAGCTCCTCCAGCCCGGCACCCGCCGTCGTCGGCACGACCCGCCGGGCCAGCGTCTCCAGCTCCGCGCGGGTCAGCTCGCTCGGCGGCCAGACGTAGACCACGATCCGGTTGGTGGGGAACCGGTTCTTCGGCGGCCGCCGCGTCCGCGCCCGGCGGATCGAGTCGACGCAGGTGGCGATGGTGTACTCGGCGGTCGGCAGGGTGAGCAGCCGGCCGTCGTGATCGCGCAGCTCGGTCAGATCGCGGACCTGCGCGAACGCGACGAGGCGGTCGTCGGACGGGTTCTCCCGCGCCACGCACCGGTAGAGGTAGACCTCCTCGTCCGAGGACGGCAGCCGGGTGAGGTCGAACCCGCTCAGCCGCTCCATCTGCATCCGCTGCGCGATGTAGGGGTGCAGGCCGCGGATCAGCCGCTCCTCCGTCATCCCGGTGGCCGACGGGCGGAACGTGAAGTGGTGGTGCATCACCGCGCCGTCGCGGGCCGCCACGGTGGCGGTGAGCCTGCGGACCTGCTCCGGCAGCGGACGCGCGTTGACGGCCTCGTGCAGGGCGGTGGCCATCGCATCGAAGTCCTCCGGCTGGTTCTCCCAGGCGAGGTAGATGTCGGCGTCGATGGCGTTCGCGCCGTCCGCCATCTCCGCGAGGCCGCGCAGCGCGCCGTCCAGCGCGTCGAAGCCGACCGCGGCGGAGACCAGGTGCGAACCGGCGCGCTCGGCGACCACGAACCTGCAGCCCGCGACCTCGCTGGTGCGGACGCCGGTGAGGCCCTTGTTGCCGTAGTACCGCCGGGTCAGCACCTCCAGCATGACCGAGTTGTCCCGGTCGTCGCGGATGAGGCGCTGGCCGAGCAGCCGCACCAGCGGCTCGGTGCTGCGCACCATCTCGGCGATGCGCTCCGCGCGGTCCGGCGCGTCCGGGTGGACGTCCAGGTGGCGGAGGTGCCGGCGGACGTTGGCGTAGACGCGGGCGCGGTTGCGGCGCAGCAGCGGCTGGGCGTACCAGGCGAACACCACGCCCGCCGCGAGGTCGTACACCACCGGGAAGCGGACCTGCGTCGCGGCGATCAGCCGCTCCAGCGCGAGACCGGCGGGCTCGCGCAGCTCCTCGTCCGGCGGCGGCTCCCGCAGCCACGCGCGCAGCAGCGCCGTGACGACCGAGGCGTCGGCGGACGCGCGCTGCTGGGCGAGGAAGATCCGGAACACCGCGGCTTCCAGCTCGGGGGAGCGCTCCAGCTCGGCGACGCCGTAGTGCCCGAGCGCCTTGGCGAGCCTGGCCTGGAACGCCTCCGGCAGCGCCGCCCGCTCGATGTCGAGGCTCTGCAGGTAGCTGTGGAAGTGCTCGCGGGCGCTGTGGACGTGGCTCTCACCGCCGTCCCCGCCGCCGTCACCCGCGCCGTCACCCGCGCCGTCCTCGCCCGCCGGCCGGTTGCGGCTCAGCTCGGCGAGGTCGGCGAACACGTCGACGAGTTCGATCTCCTGCGCCAGCGTCCGGTGGCCCTCCTCGGTGACCGCCCGGCGCGCCGCGAGGTAGTCGTCGAGTACCCGGTGCCCGTCGTGCGGGTCGGTGTCGAAGCCCAGCAGCAGGCTGCGCAGGTCCGCCTGGCCGCGCGTGGCGCGCTCCCGTGCCGGGACCTTCGCGGGCGCGTCGGGCAGGTCCAGCTCGACGGACACGGCGGCCGGCGCGTCGGCGTCCTGGGCGTCGTCGGCGAGCGGCTCCAGCCGCAGCAGCGGCGCGCTCGTCTCCACCTGGCTGCCGACCGAGACGAGGCACTCCTTCAGCCGCGCCTTGAACGGCGCCCGCAGCACCGTCTCCATCTTCATGCTCTCCAGCACCAGGACCGGCGCGCCCGCCTCGACCTCGGCGCCGATCTTCAGCGGCGTGTCGACGACCAGCGCCGGCGCGGGGGAGCGGACGACGCCGCCCTCGTCGCGGCTGATCCGGTGCGTCACGCCGTCCACCTCGACCATGTGGATCGGCCCGTGCGTGCCGGTGAGCAGGTGGTACCGGGCGCCGTTGACGACGATCTGCCCGGTGTACCGGTCGAAGCGCTCGAGTTCGACATCGGCGGTGCGGGCCCCGTCCCCCGTGCCGGCGCCCGCGCCGTCACCCGCCTCGACGCCGACGCGGAACAGGTGCGCGCCGATCCGCGCGACCCGCACGCGGTAGCCGGCGCCGCGCAGCTTGAGCTCCAGCGGCCGGCCGCTCTCGTGCCGCACCTGCGGGCGCCCGCCGAACGCCGTCGACAGCAGCCGCTGCCGCTCGGCGCGCTCCTCCTCCTCGTACGCCTCGATGGCGGCGGCCGCCAGCGCGACGGCGGAGTGCCGGTGCGAGACCAGCCGGCCCTCGCCGCGGACGCGGTCGATCCAGCCGGTGTCCGCGCTCGCGTCGATCACCTCGGGCTGGTCGAGCAGGTCGAGCACGAAGCTCTTGTTCGTCGCGCCGCCCTCGATGATCACCGCGGTCTGCGCCATCGCCCGGCGCAGCCTGCCGAGCGCCTCGTCGCGGTCCCGCCCGTAGGCGATGATCTTCGCGATCATCGAGTCGAAGTCGGCGGGGATCGTGTCGCCCTCCCGGACGCCGGTGTCCACCCGGATGCCGGGCCCGGCGGGCAGGTCCAGCCGCGCGATGCGGCCCGGGGCGGGCGCGAAGTCGCGGTCCGGGTCCTCGGCGTTCAGCCGGGCCTCGATCGCGTGCCCGCGCTCCACCGGCGGCCCGCCGTCGAGTTCCCGATCCCCGAGCTTCCCGCCGGACGCGACGTGCAGCTGCGCCTTGACCAGGTCGAACCCGGTGGTGGACTCGGTGATCGGATGCTCGACCTGCAGACGTGTGTTGACCTCCAGAAAGGCGAACAGCTCGTCGCCGGGGTGGTAGAGGAACTCGACGGTCGCCGCGCCCCGGTAACCGACCGCGACGGCCAGCCGCTCGGCGGACGCCTTGAGCTCGGCCGCCTGCGCCGCGCTCAGCACCGGAGACGCCGACTCCTCGATGACCTTCTGGTTGCGCCGCTGCACCGAGCAGTCGCGGACGCCGAGCGCCCACGCGGTCTCGCCGTCCGCGATCACCTGGACCTCGACGTGCCGGGCGCCGGTGACCAGGCGCTCCAGGAACACGACACCGCTGCCGAACGCCCGCGCGGCCTCCTGGCTGGTGCGCTCGTAGGCGTCGGCGAGCTCGGCCTCGTTCGTGATCACGCGGATGCCGCGTCCGCCGCCGCCGGCGGTCGCCTTCAGCATCAGCGGGTAGCCGACCTCGGCCCCCGCCGCCAGCGCGGCGTCCAGGGTCTCGACGGCGCCGCGGCTCCACGGCGCGACCGGCACGCCGACCTCCTCGGCGATCAGCTTCGCGCCGATCTTGTCGCCGAGCTTGCGCATCGCCTCCGCGTCCGGCCCGACGAAGGTGACGCCGACCTTCTCGCACAGCTCCGCGAACGCCGGGTCCTCGGCGACGAAGCCCCACCCGACCCACGCGGCGTCGGCCCCGGACTCCACCAGCGCGCGCTCCAGCACCTCCAGGTCGAGGTACGGCCGCGCGGACGCGGGACCGAGGTCGTAGGCGGCGTCCGCCTCCCGCACGAACGTGGCGGTGCGGTCGACGTCGGTGTGCAGGGCGACGGTCTCGATCCGCGTCCCGGTCTCCGCGGCGATGTCCCGTACGGCGTGGATGAGCCGCATGGCGGCCTCACCACGGTTGACGATGGCGACACGACTGAACACCCGGCCGAACCCTCCTGTAACCGACACTGCCTGTAACCGACACTGCCTTGCGAACGAACCTGCGCACGCCGCCAGACGGCGGCCGACCGTGTTCACCTTTCCTTCTACCGGCCCGTAGCGCCATGTCGGTGACAGCGCACGCTGAGCGCCCCCAGTTGTGGGAAACCTGCAAAACCGACCGCGGCCGCGCCACGCGCCCGGCCGCCCGATCCGTACGGGCGCCGAATCCGTACGGGCGCCAAAGAGGTTGCGACGCGTGAGGTGATCTAGGAAGGTCGCTCGGATGAGGCCCCTCGCACCCTCCGATCCCACCCGGATCGCCTCCTACGAGTTGCTGGCGCGGCTCGGGGCGGGCG
>NZ_SMKK01000248.1 GCF_004348425.1 Actinomadura sp. 7K507 | reverse complement strand
TAGGGTATAAGAGACAGCGCGGACGGTCTTCGGCACCGCCGCGAGGAAGCCGGCGAACTCGGCGTCGGCGATGACGATCTCGACCTCCTGCTCCCGCACCGCGGCCGCGAGCTGCTCGGTGCTCATCCCCGTGTTCAGCAGGAGGGTGTCGGAGCCGCGCTTGCTGGCCGCGACGAGCGCCTCGACCATGCCCCGGTGGTTCCGGCAGAGCACGGCGACGCGGGGCGCGGTACCGGCCCGCCCGAGGGCGGCGGCCAGCCGGTCGGTGCGGGCGTCGACCTCGCCGTAGGTCAGCTCGCCCTCGTCGTCGATGATCGCGACGGCGTCGGGGTCGCGGGCCGCGGTGGACACGACCGTCCCGCCGAGCAGCGTGCCCCAGCGGCGCAGCGCGTTGAGCTGGCGGGCGACCTTCAGCGGCGGTCCGGGGGTCCCCATCCCGGTGCGGACGAACATGCGGCCCGCCCGTGCGACCAGCGCCATGCGGCGCCCGAACTCCGACGATCGTCCGCTCATCTGCCGCCTCCGGCCCTAGGTGCGAGGTATGGGTTCCGACCGTACGGATAACCGCTTTCGCGCTCTTCTTCGTTGACCCAGCTATTCGGCCGTTCCGTTATCAGAAGCGTGACAACTGACCACCCCTCGCGACTGGAACGTTCCCATCGTCCGTGGCACCCGGCGACCGTTGTTCCCGCCTAACAGGTTTTCCCAATGCGCACCATTTGAACGTGGGTAGGCTGTGCGAACCATGGAGCCGAGCGGCGGATTGCGCGAGCGCAAGAAGGAGGCGACGCGCCGCGCGCTGCACGAATCCGCGATGCGCCTCACCTTCGAGCGCGGCCTGGACGAGGTCACGGTCGAGGCCATCGCCGACGCCGCGGGCGTCTCCCGCCGCACGTTCTCCAACTACTTCGGCGGCAAGGAGGACGCCCTCCTCTACGGCGACGAGCAGCGGATGACCGCCCTGCTGAGGACCTTCGAGTCACGTCCGCCCACCGAACCCTCCTGGGCCGCGCTGCGCGCCTCGTTCGACATCCTTTTCGTGCAGGCCGGCGACCCGCGGTGGGCCGCCCAGATCCGCCTCGCCCGCAGGCACCCGTCCGTCCTGGCCCGGCAACTCGCCGGCTACGCCGGGTACGAGGGCGCCCTCGCCGGCCTGATCGCCGCCCGCGACGCCCTGCCGCCGGGCAGCATCCGTCCCCGCGTCATGGCCGGCGCCTTCATGAGCGCCCTCCGCATCACCGCACTGACCTGGATAGACGAAAAATCCCTCCGCCCACTCTCCGAGATCGCCGAAGAGACCCTGACCGAAATGGCGACCCCCTTCACCTGACCCCCGGCACCGCGACGCGACCCGGACTTCAGGCGGCGAGATCGGCGGGCAGCAGCTGCTCGGTGAGCAGACGCCGCGCCCGTTCCCGGCGATCGGGAGCGTCCAGCCAACCGCGCACAAGCCGCCAGCCGTGGTAGTAGGCGAACAGGTACGGATTGCCGCCCGGCACGGCGATCAGTGGTATGGCGGCGGCCGACTCCTCCTCGCCGTACAGCGTCCAGCGCGACAGGTAGCCGACGATCTCCTTCTCCGGGCGGCCCTCGGCGGCCATCAGCGTGGCGTTCGGCCAGACGCCCCACATCACGTTCATGGCCCGGTGAATCGTGGCGAGGTCGCCCACGTTCCGGTCACCGTCCAGCACGTGGCGGGCCAGCCACTCCCGCGCCTCGTCCCCCGGGAAGACCAGCTCTTCGGCGGCCAGCCCGAGCCCCTCGCTGATCACCCCCTGCGGCGATAGCAGGAACCGCACCCGCTGCTCCGGCCGGTCGGCCAGATGGATCTCCTTGAGCAACGACTCCGCGATGTGCCCGGGGTGGCCCTCGTGCGCGACGACGTAAAGAAGGTCCGCGAGGTTGAACGGCAGTTCCCGGTTGACATGGATCGTCGAGGTCAGGCCGCCCTCGTGGGCTCCCGCCGCGTGGAACGGCACGCCGGACACCAGGCGGCAGCCGACGACCTCGCGCTCCGGCAGCGGCACGATCCGGGAGGTACGGGCACGCGTCTCGGCCACCGCGAGGCCGACCAGCTCTGGAAGGCGGTCGATCGGCTCCAGCCGGTGGGCCGCGCGCCACGCGGCCATGCGCTCGGCGAGAGACCCGGGCACCGGGGGCAGCGCCGCGTCCAGCTCCTCGTGAGCGGCCTCGAACACCGACTCGGGCACCCAGTCCGGTTCGATCCCCAGGCACTCCCGGACGTACTCGGGCAGCGGCGGACCCGCGCCGCCCGACCGGTGCGCCACCGCGCGCAACGCCCGGACCTGCCCGGCCAGGTACGCGGCGCGTGCGGGTTCGAACGGCGGATCGTCCAGCAGCCGGTCGGCGTCCTCGACGAGGCGGCCGGGTGACACGGGCTCTTCCCGTTCCACCTCCTCGCGCCATTCGTCCGGCCCGCGGTAGACGAGGGTCAGGCCGCTCGTGTTCGGCCCGCCCGCCAGACGGTCGACCCGCAGCGCCAGCCTCGCGTACGAACGGAGCCACTCCTCGCCCATGCTTCCTCCTTCGTTCGGGGATTCCGGCCAAGCTAGCCGTACGGTTTTCCGTACACTGCACGGGTGGACAGTGTCTGGTTCCGGGACGAGAGGCGTCCGCGCGGGCCGCGGCTAACCCGGGAGCGGATCGTCGAAGCGGCGGTCGCGCTGCTCGACGCCGAAGGCGTGGACGGTTTCTCGATGCGCCGTCTCGCCGCCCGGCTCGGCGCCGGGACGATGTCGCTGTACGAGTACGTCGCCGCCAAGGAGGACCTGCTCGACCTGGCTCTCGACACGGCCATCGCGGAAGTCGAGAGCGTGGCCGACCCGGAGGCGCCATGGCGGGACGTGCTGACCCGTCAATTGGCGAGCAGCCGGCAGGTCATGCTCCGCCACCCGTGGATTCCCGCCCTGGTCGGAACCCGGCCACTCCTCGGCCCCGGCTCACTCGCCCGCTCCGAGCGGATCTTCGCCGCGCTCGACCGCGCCGGACTGGAAGGGCCGGAGCTCACCGCGGCCGTGAGCGCGGCCAGCGGCTACGTGCACGGCTTCGTGGCCGAGGAACTCGCGTGGCGATCGCGCTTCCGCGACCCGGCCGCCGAGGCGGCGCTGCGAGACCGGGCAGAGGAGCTGCTCCGCGGTCGCGACGGCGACTACCCGGCGCTGGCCAAGCACTTCCGTGCCGGTGAGGCGGACTTCGACGCCGGGTTCACGCTCGGCCTGTCCATCGTGCTCGACGGGATCGAGGCCCGGCTCACGCGGCGGTGACGGGGGTGGTCAGGGGCGGGGGATGTTGCGGAGGTTGCTGCGGGCGAGGTCGAGCATCTTGCCGACGCCGCCGGTCAGGACGGTCTTGCCCGCGGAGAGCGCGAAGCCCTTCACCTGCTGCGCGGTGATGCGCGGCGGGAGGGACAGGGCGTTCGGGTCGGTGGCGACGTCCAGGAGGTACGGGCCCGGGGTGCCGAGGGCGGTTCGAATCGCAGCGCGGACGTCGGACGGACGTTCCACGCGGGACGACTCGATCCCCATGCAGGCGGCGATCGCGGCGTAGTCGACGGCCTCGTGGTCGGTCTCGTAGGCGGGGAAGCCGTCCACCATCATTTCGAGGCGGACCATGCCGAGGGACGCGTTGTTGAACACGATGATCTTCACGGGAACGCGGTGGAGCTTGACCGTGAGGAGTTCGCCGAGCAGCATGCTGAGCCCGCCGTCGCCGGAGACGGAGATGACCTGCCGTCCGGGAGCGCCGAACTGGGCGCCGATCGCGTGCGGCAGCGCATTCGCCATGGAGCCGTGGACGAACGAGCCCAGCACGCGGCGGCGGCCGTTGGGCGTGATGTAGCGGGCGACCCAGACGTTGCACATGCCGGTGTCCACGGTGAATATCGCGTCGTCGGCGGCGACGTCGTCCAGGACGTCCGCGACGTACTCGGGGTGGATCGGGGTGTGCTTCTCGATGTCTCGCGTGTAGGCGGAGACGACGTTCTCCAGAGCGCGCGCGTGGCGATGCAGCATGTCGTCCAGGTAGGACTGATCGTGCTTCTGCTGGACCTTGTCCAGGACGAGCCGGAGGGTCTCCCCCACATCGCCGTGTACGGCCAGGTCGAGCGGTGTGCGGCGGCCGAGTTTGGCTGGGTCGTCGTCCACCTGGACGGTGTTCTTGCCTGGCAGGAACTGGTCGTATGGGAAGTCGGTGCCCAGGAGGACGACGAGGTCGGCCTCCTGGGTCGCCTCGTAGCAGGCGCCGTAGCCGAGCAGCCCGCTCATCCCGACGTCGAAGGAATTGTCGTACTGGATCCACTCCTTGCCGCGCAGCGCGTGACCGATCGGCGACAGCAGTTTGTGCGCGAGCTGCATCACCTCGGAGTGGGCGTCCCTGACGCCGCCCCCGCAGAACAGCATCACCTTCCGCGCCCGGTTGAGCGCCCCGGCGAGCTGCTCCACCTGGTCGGCCGGCGGGCGGACGACCCCCTTGCGGACGAGGAAGTCGTGCTCGCCGGTCGGCGCCGTGGTGTCCTTGCCCGCGACGTCGCCGGGCATGGTCAGCACCGCGACGCCGCCGAGCCCGATCGCCTGCTGGATCGCGGTCCGCAGGATGCGCGGCATCTGCTCCGGGGTGCTGATCGCCTCGCAGAAGTGGCTGCATTCGGCGAAGAGCCGCTCGGGGTGGGTCTCCTGGAAGTAGCCGCTGCCGATCTGCGCGCTCGGGATCTGCGAGGCCAGTGCCAGCACCGGCGCCCCCGACCGGTGCGCGTCGTACAGGCCCTGGATGAGGTGGGTGTTGCCGGGGCCGCAGCTTCCCGCGCACACGGCGAGGCGTCCCGTGGCCTGCGCCTCGGCGGCCGCGGCGAACGCGCCTGCCTCCTCGTTGCGGACGTGCACCCAGTCGATGCCGTCCGTCCGCCGGATCGCGTCCACGATCGGGTTGAGGCTGTCGCCCACCACCCCGTAGACGCGCCGTACGCCGGCCTGCCGCAGCACTTCGATGAACTGGTCGGCGACGGTCGCCATCGGCCCTCCCGAGCACGCTTCGCTGATCCCGCATGATCCCCGCATGGGGGAGATTCCCGGTGATCTACCCCTGACACCCGCGTCTCAGCCGGGTTAAATAGTTAATTCGTGAATCAAACGAGGGGGGCCGGTATGGCCGTGGCGGACGGAGACGAGCCGGACTTCTGGTCGTTCGTCGATCTCGCGGGCCGCCGGCTCTCGGAGGAGTTCGGGTTCCCGCACCCGCTCGCGACCCGGCTGCTGCTGACCCTCAACCGGGCGTCGATGATCGTCACCTATGACCTGGAGTCCACGGTGCACCGGCCGCGCGGGCACTCGTGGGCGGGCTTCCGGCTGCTGTTCGTGACCTGGCTGGCCGGACCGCTGGAGCCGGGACGGGCCGCCACGCTCGCCGGGATGAGCAGGGCCGCGGTGTCCAACCTGGCGAAGACGCTGATCGCGGACGGGATGATGACCCGCGCCCCCGGGGAGCGGGACGGCCGGTCGGTGATCCTGTCGCTGACCGAGCGGGGCCGCCTGGCCATGCTGGAGATCTTCACCGGGCAGAACGAGCGCGAGCGGCAGTGGGCGGGCGTGCTGTCCGAGACCGAGCAGCACATGCTGATCATGCTGCTGGACAAGCTCATCGCCGGCCGGAACCAGTTCGACGTGCGAGAACGCAGCTAGCGCGGGGTCAGGCGGGTTAGGCCCTTCCCTGTGCGGAAGAAGAGTCGTAGTGTCGGCACAAAGTAGTTAATGCGTGAATCATCGGAGGCGAGGGCGAGGGAGCATGGCCCACTACCGCCGGGTCGGCCACGTGCCGCCGAAACGCCACACCCAGCACCGCCACAGGGGCGGGGACGGCGGCGAGGAGCGGCTCTACTTCGAGGAGCTGATGGGCGAGGAGGGGTTCTCGTCCGACTCGTCCCTGCTGTATCACCGGGAGATCCCGTCCGCGATCGTTGACTCGCAGGCGTGGGACGTCCCGGACGCCTCCACGACCCCCAACCACCCGCTCAAGCCACGCCACCTCAAGCTGCACGAGCTGTTCCCCAAGGAGACCTGGGCCGAGACAGATGTCGTCACCGGACGGCGTCTCATCCTCGGCAACAACGACGTCCGCCTGTCGTATGTGGTCTCTACCGCGGACTCACCGCTGTACCGCAACGCGACCGGCGACGAGGTCGTCTACATCGAGTCCGGTACGGCCACGGTCGAGACGGTCTTCGGGACGCTGTCGGCCAAGCAGGGCGACTACGTCATCATCCCGACGTCCACCACCCACCGCTGGCTGCCCACCGGCGACCAGCCGCTGCGCGCATACGCGATCGAGGGGATGGGCCACATCGCGCCGCCCAAGCGGTACCTGTCGCGCTACGGCCAGTTCCTGGAGAACTCCCCCTACTGCGAACGCGACCTGCACGGCCCGGACGAGACCCTCCTGGCCGACGGCACCGACGTCGAAGTTCTGGTCAAGCACCGCGGCTCGCGGGGCATCACCGGAACCCGCATGACCTACGCCCGGCACCCGTTCGACGTCGCCGGCTGGGACGGCTGCCTGTACCCGTACACCTTCAGCGTCCACGACTACGAGCCGATCACCGGCCGCGTCCACCAGCCGCCGCCCGCCCACCAGGTGTTCGAAGGCCGCAACTTCGTCGTGTGCAACTTCGTCCCCCGCAAGGTCGACTACCACCCGCTGTCGATCCCGGTGCCCTACTACCACTCCAACGTCGACTCCGACGAGATCATGTTCTACTGCGGCGGCGACTACGAGGCGCGCAAGGGCTCCGGAATCGGGCAGGGCTCGGTCTCGGTCCATCCGGGCGGCTTCGCGCACGGCCCGCAGCCCGGCGCCTACGAGCGCAGCATCGGCGTCGAGTTCTTCGACGAACTGGCCGTCATGGTCGACACCTTCCACCCCCTGGAACTCGGCGAAGGCGGCCTGGCCTGCGAAGACCCCGGCTACGCCTGGACGTGGGCAAGGGGGCTGCCATGATCCCCGCATTCGCCCGCAGGCTCTGCGACGACGCCGCCGTGTTCCCGCCCGGCCTCGCACCGCTCACCGACGCCGTCCCCGCCCACCGCCGCCACCGGTCCGCCCCCTACGCCGAACTGGTCGGCCCGCTCGTCCTGCCGGCCACCGCGCTGAACGACCTGTACCGGCTGCTCGGCGACGACGACCCCCTCGACCTGTCCGTGACGGCGCCGGGCGGCCCCTGCGAGGCGGCCAAGGCTCTCGTGACCGCCGCCGACCTGCCCGTCGACCTGCGCGGACTGGAGGTCGCCGTCCCCTCCGGGATGCAGCCGGACGAGTTCTTCCGCGTCCTCGGCCCGGTCGGCGTACCGCTCTACGTCGAGGTGCCGCGGGACGACCGCCGCCCCTCGGTGATCGCCGCGATCGCCGCGCGCGGCCACCGCGCGAAGTTCCGCACCGGCGGCGTGAAGGCCAACCTCCACCCGAGCCCGGACGAGCTGGCCGCCGCGATCAAGGCCGTGGTGGAGGCGGGCGTCCCGTTCAAGGCGACCGCGGGGCTGCACCATCCGGTCCGCAACACCGACCGGGAGACCGGCTTCCACCAGCACGGATTCCTCAACCTGCTGCTCGCGACCGACGCCGCCCTGGACGGCCGCCCGCTGCCCGATCTCGCCACCATCCTCGGCGACCGCGACGCCCGGTCCATCGCGTCCCGCGTCGCGCGGCTCAGCGAGGCCCGGACGATCGCCGCCCGCGCCCACTTCCTGTCGTTCGGAACGTGCAGCATCACCGACCCCCTGACCGAACTCGCGGACCTCGGCCTGCTCGCGTCCGCGCTCCAGGAGACCTCCCGTTGACCCGCATCGTGATCCCCGAGCACTCTCTTTTCGGGCTCGCCAACCTCCCCTACGGCGTGTTCTCCACCCCCGGGGCACCCCCTCGCGTGGGCGTCCGCGTGGCCGACACCGTCGTCGACCTCACCTTCGTGGACGACGTCTTCGCCGCACCGTCCCTGAACCCCTTCATGGCGCAGGGTCATGCGCGCTGGGTCGAGGTCCGAGACCAGATCCTCGATCTCGTCTCGGGGGACGTTCCCGACGCGGCCGTCCACCCCGTCGGCACGGTCACGATGCACATGCCGTTCGAGGTGGCCGACTACGTCGACTTCTACGCGTCCGAGCACCACGCGTCCAACCTCGGCCGCCTCTTCCGCCCTGACTCCGAGCCGCTCATGCCGAACTGGAAGCACCTTCCCGTCGGCTACCACGGCCGCGCGGGGACGGTCGTGCCGTCCGGAACGGACATCGTCCGGCCCACCGGCCAGCGCAAGGGCGAGGATGCCCCCACGTTCGGCGAATCGCACCGCCTGGACATCGAGGCGGAGGTCGGCTTCGTCGTCGGCACCCCGTCGCCGCTCGGCACCCCGGTCGGCTTGGACGATTTCGGCGAGCGGGTCTTCGGCGTCGTCCTCGTCAACGACTGGTCGGCGCGCGACATCCAGGCATGGGAGTACGTGCCGCTGGGCCCGTTCCTCGGGAAGAGCTTCGCGACGTCCATCTCGCCTTGGGTCGTCCCCCTCCTCGCCTTGGACGCCGCCCGCGTCGCCACCCCGCCGCAGGATCCCGAGCCCCTCCCCTACCTGCGCGAGAAGGACCTGTGGGGTCTCGACCTCTCCCTGGAGATCGCGTGGAACGGGCAGGTCGTCTCCCGTCCGCCGTACCGGGAGATGTACTGGTCACCGGCCCAGATGCTCGCCCACATGACGGTGAACGGCGCCTCGTCCCGGACCGGCGACCTGTTCGCGTCCGGGACGGTCTCGGGCCCGGAGAAGGACCAGCGCGGCGCCTTCATCGAACTCACGTGGGGCGGCAAGGACCCCGTCACGGTCAACGGCGAACCCCGCACGTTCCTGGAGGACGGCGACGAGGTGACCATCTCCGCCACCGCCCCGGGCCCATCGGGCACCCGCATCGGCTTCGGAGAGGTCCAGGGCCGCGTCCTCCCCGCTCGCTGAACAAACCCCCCTCATGCCGCGTCTGATCATGGTGACCCCACCGGTGTAAGGAAGGCTGCCCGTGACCGCTGCGATCGTCCTCTGCTTCGTCCTGGCGGCCGGAATGGCCATCGTCGGATGCCTGGACCAGCGGAAGCTCTACTGGAAGACCGCCTCCTGGCAGTACCGGAACCCGGAGGCCAACGAACCGTCCGACGCCGCGCTCGCGATGAACCGGATCGGGATGTTCGTCGGCGCCACCCTGATGATCATCATCGCCGGCATCCTCATGTCCGTCGACGGCGCCAGTACGTACTCCACCGCGCAGGTCAAGGCCGTCGCGTACGCGGCGGAGTCCAAGGTGGGCCAGGGCTCGGAATCCGGGATCGGCTCGTCGTACCGCGCATCGTCCGGCGTCTACGACGCCGTGAACGAGGAGGGCGGCGGCAACGTCGAGATCCGCTCGGCCGGCGGCGGCAAGTACGAGTTGACGAACAGCGACGGCGAGAACCCCGTCTGCCTCACCGTCGAGGTCGACAACCAGCTGAGCCTCAGCGGCGACGGCGAACCGTGGAGCCACTCGGTCAGCACGTCCGTCACCGAAGGCCCCTGCTGACCTCCGCCCGCTCAAAGCGGCGGACACACGGCCCACAACCGGCAAATCTTCTCAAAGCCCTGGCCATCCTCCGCATGATGCCCGCCGATCGGGCAGTGGACGACCGTGACCGAACAGCCCCGGAAGATCGTGATCCACAACGTGCGGATCTTCGATGGGATCGATGATCGCCTCCGCGCCGGGCACGTGGTGACCGAGGACTCCAAGATCAAGGAAGTGGCCGCCGGGGAGCCGCCCGCCGCCCGGGACGCCACGGTCATCGACGGGGGCGGGCTGACGCTGATCCCCGGCCTCAGCGACGCGCACACCCACATCGTCCTGGCGGGCGCCACCCAGGCGGAACTGATGCTCGGCGGTACCGGCCTGCCGTTCCTGAAGGGCGCGGCCGAGGCCGAGGCGATGCTGATGCGCGGATTCACCACCGTCCGCGACATGGCCGGCGACACCGGCGACCTCAAACGGATGATCGACGCGGGCGCCCTGCCCGGCCCGCGCGTCTACCCCAGCCAGGCGGGGCTGTCGCAGACCGCCGGGCACGGCGACTTCGGCATGGTCTACGACGTCCCGACCGCCCTGGGCGGAGCCTCGACCCGCGCCGAGCAACTGGGGCTCATGCGGATCGCCGACGGCCGCGCCCAGGTACTCGCCGCCGCGCGCGAGCAGCTGAAGAAGGGCGCCACCCAGATCAAGATGATGGCCGGCGGCGGCGTCGCCTCGGCCTACGACCACCTGGACGTCCTGCAGTACACCCCGGACGAACTGCACGCCGGTGTGCAGGCCGCGGCCGACTGGGGCACCTATGTGGCGGTGCACGTCTACACCGGCGCCGGTATCCGCCGCGCCATCGAGGCGGGCGTGCAGGTGATCGAGCACGGGCATCTGGCCGGCGAGGACGACGTCAAGTTCATGGCCGACCACGGCGCCTGGCTGTGCATCCAGCCGTTCGTCGAGAGCGACCACGACTTCCCCAGCCCGGCGGCGGCCGCCAAGAACCGGCAGGTGTGCGACGGGGTGGAGCGCGTCTTCGGCTGGGCCCTCGACCATGGTGTGAACGTCGCGTTCGGCACTGATCTGCTGCTGGACCCGCCGAAGAGCGCCAGGCAGAGCGACATGGTCACCCGGCTGGCCGGGCTGGCGGGCGGCCCGGTCGCGGGCCTGAAGATCGCCACGTCCGGGAACGCCGAGCTGTTCCGCAAGTCCGGGGCGCGCGACCCGTACCAGCACCCGACCGCCGTCGACCTGGCCAGGTACGGCGACAAGCCGCATGTCGCCCACCTGGGCGTCATCGCCGAAGGCGCTTGGGCCGACCTGCTCCTGGTCGGCGGCGACCCTACCCAGGACCTGAACATCCTGGCCGACCCCGCCACGAACCTGAAGGTCATCATCAAGGACGGCCGCATCTACAAGAACACACTGCCCTGAACTCGAATGCGAACTCAGTGCCGTCCGGCCGCATCGAACCAGCGGGATGCCGTCGGACGAGAGAGAGCCCACCTTGCTCCCGCTGTTCCTGCTGATCGGCGTGATCTACCCCGATGCCGGCCTGGACCTCGAAGCCGGATTACGCCCCCTGCTCTACGGCCTTGCGCTGGGCATGGTCGTCCTCGCCTGCCTTGACCTGCGGAAGCTGTACGAGAAGATCGGCGGGCGGCCGCCCTCAGGCCCGAGGGAACTCATCGACTTCGTGGTCAAGGCCACCCGGATAACCCTGGGCGGAGGCGCCACCGTTCTGGTCCTCTACGCCAGCATGCTCGGGACCATGATGGATATCGAGGAGCAGCTGCCCGTTCTCGAGTCTCCCGGGCTCGGAAACCCGGAAACCCGAACCCCGCAGCCGCGCTCCACGGAAACCCGAACGCCGGAATACCCCTCCCCGGGGTCACCTTCCCCCGAACCGGTTCCCACGGACATCGAGATCACGCCCGCGTGACGAACTGCGGCCTGAAGGCGCAGGTCAGAAGACCACGTCCACATCGTTGGCGATGAGGTCGTCGGTCGCGCGTTCGGCGACCGCGGCGATCGTCATCGAGGGATTGCAGGCCGCGGTGGTGCCGGGCATCAGCGCACCGTCCAGCACGTAGAGGCCGCGATGCCCCTTGACGCGGCCGGCGAGGTCGCACACCGTCCCCATCGAGGCGCCTCCCAGGGGGTGCCAGGTGGAGGGATAGGCCGCGGTCGTGTCGATGAGCATGGACGACGGGCCCGCGATCTTCTGGACCCGTTCGTGGATGCGCCCCGCCAGCGCCGCGTCGGCGTCGCGGGGCCACCGGAGGACCGCGTCGTCCTTGGCGGAGTCGTAGACGAAGCGGCCCCGGCCGGAGCTGACGCCGTAGCCGACGATCATCGTGGAGCGGATGTTGGGCAGCGGCGGCAGGGACGCCTGGATGACGGTGTTGGCGAGCGCGGGATCGTCCCATTCCCTGCTGCCGTAGACGACCGGCCCGCCCTGGGGCATGCCGAAGTCGTCCGCGAAGTTCGTCCAGCTGTAGATGCGGTCACCGTTGGAACCCCAGCCGGCGCCGAGGCCGTCCGGCATGTCCGGGATCTGGTCCTTGCCGGAGGCGCGCATCAGCAGCTTGGTGGTGTTCGCGGTACCGGCCGCCATGACCAGGGCCTTCGTAGTGATGATCTTCTTTTCGAGGACGGTCCCGTCGGCGCCGATGCGGTCGACGAAGACCTGCCAGCGGCCGTCCCGGGCCATGGCCACGTCGGTGACGTTGTGCCGCGTCGCGACCGTCACCCGGCCGGTCGCCTGCGCGGCGGCGACATAGGTGACGTCGACCGAGTGCTTCCCGCCGTTGTTCACCCCCAGCGCGCAGTCGCCGTTGGTGTAGGACGGCTTCATCTCGCCCTTCAGCTCGCGCAGCGCGAAGTCCCAGTCGATCGGCATCGGGATCTTCGACAGGGGGTACCCGGCGCGTTCCACGTTGCGGGCGAAGACGCGGGACGCCTTGTAGGTCGGGCTGCCGACCAGCTCGTCCGGCGCGGTCTCCAGGCGCAGCATGCGCTCGACGCGCCGGTAGTGCACGCGGTCCATCCGGGCGTAGTCGAGCTGTTCGGGCATGGTGGCGTTGAACAGGTCCTCGGTCGGCTGGAGCGTCATGCCCTGGTAGACGAGCGACCCCCCGCCCACTCCCGCGGCGACGATCATGTCCATGCCGTCGCCGGGGACCTGTTCGAGGAGTCCTGTGTACGGCGGGAACGGGCTCGCCGGGATCCCGAAGATCGTCGGGGTGGAGCCCAGCCAGAACATCCGGTTGTCCGGCGACATGGCGTGCGGGAACGTCTCGGCGTCCGGCCCGGTCCGCCACCGGACACCGCGTTCCAGGACCAGGCACGGCACCCCGGCCTGCGCGAACCGCAGCGCGGTCACGCCCCCGCCGAAGCCGGAGCCGATGATGACGACGCGGTGCCCCTCCCGCGTCATCGGGACCCGCCGACGCGGCGCGGCATGGGCGGACGGTGCGCCGGCGGCGGCAAGTCCGGTGGCGGCGGCACCGGCGAGCAGGGTGCGGCGGCTGAGCGTGGACATGTGCCCTCCATTCGGGCAGGGGGGTGGGAAGCGGAGGCGTCCGAAGGCGAACAAGGGGGTGGTCTTCCGGCGCGTTCTGAGCACGGCCGGGTCGGGGGAGCCGAGTACCCGGGCGTCTCTGCGCTGAGGCGCGGGGCGGACGATCGCCGATGATCGCCGACGGGAGAACGCGAGCAGCGTAACCGAGCGGGCCCCGCATCGTCTAGCCGATCGGCTACCTGATTGCTAGCCGATCGGCTAGCAATATCGGGCGCTCGCCGACCGGGAACGGGCAGTGCTGGGACGTCAGGCCGACTGACGTCAGGCCGACTGG
>NZ_SMKK01000247.1 GCF_004348425.1 Actinomadura sp. 7K507 | reverse complement strand
TGCCGGGTCAGGGCTTGACGGGGTCCCACAGGTCGAAGATGTTGGCCTCGCCGCGGTCGTACCGGCGGTCGTCCTCTTCGAAGAAGCCGTTGAACTCCTCGGGGAGGTACAGCTTGAAGAGCTTGGCGGGGGACTCGTTGACCCCGGACGCTTCCAGGATCGCGTTGGCGGCCTTGCGGCCGGCCTCGTTGGCGCCCTCCATGGTCGCCAGGTTGATGTCGGCCTTGACGTAGTCGGAGGCCAGGAACAGGTTGGGCAGGGCGGTGTGGGCCTCGGGCCGGTGGTTCCACGAGCCGGGCTTGTTGATCAGCAGCGGCTCGGCGTTGGCGACGTCGGGGGTGCCGTTGCCGGTGATGGCCGGGTCGATGAAGTAGGAGTGGATGTTGGCGTCGTTGAACTGGAGCCCGCCCAGCGGTCCGAGGGCCGCGCGGACCTGTGCCTTGACCTCGTTGAAGATCTGCTCGTGGGTGCACTCACGGGCCGGCTTGTTGTAGAGGATGCCGGGGACGTCCCAGGCGGACAGGCACATCGAGAAGCACTCGTTGACCTGGCCGTTGCCGTAGGTCTCGTTGAAATCGATGTCCTTCCAGAACTGTGCCTGGCTGATCGAGGTCAGCGCCCACGGCTGGGCGGCGTAGGCGACGTGCCCGCGGCCGAGGTCGATCGGCCGCCGCAGGTAGAACATGATGCCGTTCATCCAGTCGGTCGTCAGCTCGCGCAGCGACTTCAGGCTGGGGTCGACGGCCAGGATGTCGTCGTCGAGCAGCGGGACGGCCTTTTCGACCGGTACCGCCAGCACGTAGTGGTCGGCCTCGACGTCGACGCTTCCGCTCGCCCCCTTGACCCGGGCGCTGGCGATCTTCCTGTCCTGGACGGTGAACCGCTCCAGTTCCGCGTCGATCTGGAAGGTGACGCCCAGCGAGCGCAGGTGCGTCATCCAGGGGTCGATGAGCGACTCGTTGGTGGGGGCGTTGAGGAGCCGGTCGGGGGCCTCGTAGCCGCCCAGGCCCAGGGTGCTGTAGACCCAGGATTCGGCCATCTTGCCCATGGTGTGGGCGCCGGCCTTGTCGGGTTTGGCGGCGACGAGGGTACCGGTGAACATGTCGACCAGCAGCTCGTTGTATTCCTTGGACATCTTGTCGGAGTTCACGAACTGGGCGAAGCTCAGGTTCTCCCACTGCCCGTACCTGCGCTTCTGGCCGCTGGTGACGAAGGCGATCATCTTCTGGAGGAAGTAGCCGAGCTCCCACAGCTGGACCTTGCCGACGACGTTGATGCCGGTCATGAGCCAGTTCAGCAGCGACTCGGGGCTGAGCGTGCCCTCGATGCTGCCGGCGGCGGGAAGGACGATCTTGGTGCCGCCGTAGAAGGCGGTGACCTCCTTGCCGTCCATGAGGTTCTGGGCGGCGTTGCCGCCGCCGGGCACCGGGATGCGGCTCATGGTGTCGGGGAGGTTCTGGTAGAAGCCGGGGAAGAACCGGAACCCGTGCTCGCCGGGCAGGGGCTTGCGTCCCCCGGTCCCGGTGTCGGGCACCGGGATGCTGCGGTTCTTGCCGCCCCAGGCCTTGCGTTCGTAGATGGTGACCTGGAATCCGCGTTCGGCGAGTTCCTGGGCGGTGGTGAGCCCGCCCATGCCGCCGCCGAAGATCGCGACGCGGCGTCCGGCGGCGGCCCTGCGGGTGCGGGGGGCCTGCTTGGCGGCGGGGGTGGCCGCCGACGCGGTGCCGCCGCCGATCGCTCCGGCCGCGGCGACGGCCCCGGCCGTCGCGATCGCTCCGGTGACGAACTGGCGGCGGCCGACTCCGCTCGCGTTCTCGTTGTCCTTCGGCTCGTGCTGCGATGGCTCGGGCTGCGATGGGGGCCTGTCCTCCACGGCGCACTCCTCACGGGGTGGGGGTTAACCGACACTGATGTCGGTTATGAGTGGCCCCAACTATGAGGAAGCCGCCGGGGGACGTCAAGTCCCGCGGCGGCTGAACTTCGCGGATCTCCCGTGCCTTGTTCCGAGCGGCCCAAGCCCGTCCACAGCAGTCGCATCGCCCCTTCGGCCAGCGATGACCGGGGCATTCCGGGGTGGCGAGCCACCACTGCGCGACGCCGTCTTTCGGATTCACTTCCGCCACCGTCTTGACTCGCTCCCGCGTTGCCTTCACCCTAACCGACAAGGCCGTCGGCTAAGGATGCGCGGACGGCGGGGCGGCCGCCGCCGCCCTGCGGCAGCGCGGGCAGAGCCGACCCGACAGAGCAGGGAGCCGTGCATGGAGCGCAGGACGCCGTCGATCGCCATCGTCGGAAGCGGGTTCAGCGGCATCGGTCTGGCCATCGGCCTGCGCAGGGCCGGCTTCACCGACATCACCATCTACGAGAAGGCCGCCGGGCTCGGCGGCGTCTGGCGCGACAACACCTACCCGGGCGCCGCCTGCGACGCCCCGTCCCACCTGTACTCGTACTCCTTCGAACCCAAGCCCGACTGGTCGCGCCGGTTCGCCGAGCAGCCCGAGATCCTCGGTTACCTGCGGCACTGCGCCATCAAGTACGGGATCTTCCCGCACATCCGGTTCGGCACCGAGGTCGCGCAGGCCGAGTTCCAGCCCGCCGCCGGACGGTGGCGGGTCCACACCCGGGACGGCGACTGGCACGACCACGACCTCCTGGTCGCGGCCTGCGGGCAGCTCAGCAACCCCGCCGTCCCCGCCATCCCCGGGCTCGACACCTTCTCGGGCGCGGTCTGGCACTCCGCGCGCTGGGACCACGACCACGACCTGCGCGGCGAACGCGTCGCCGTCGTCGGCAACGGCGCCAGCGCCGTCCAGTTCGTCCCGCTCATCGCCCCGGACGCCGCGGAGCTGACCGTCTTCCAGCTCGAAGCCCACTGGATGAGCCGCAAGCCCGACCGCGCCTATCCGCGCTGGCGCAAGTCCCTGAACCGCCGCTTCCCGTCCTTGCAGAAGGTCTCCAGGCTGGGCATCTTCCTGTGGTTCGAGCTCCTGCTCAACCCCGCCCTGGTCACGCCGCGCGCCCGGCGCCTGCTGTCGGCGCACATCCGCGCCATGTGCGGGTTCGCGCTCCTGTCGGTGCGCGACCGGGGACTGCGCGAGCGGCTGCGGCCCCGCTACGAGCCCGGCTGCAAGCGCATCCTCACCTCAAGCGACTACTACTCCACGTTCAACCGGGCCAACGTGCGCGCCGTCGACCGTCCGATCACCGAGGTGACGCCGCAGGGCCTCCGCACCGACGACGGCGAGCACCACCCCGCCGACACGATCATCTGGGCCACCGGCTTCCGCTCCCAGGACTTCGTCGCGCCCATGCGGCTCATCGGCCTGCACGGCCAGGAACTGAACGCGGCCTGGAAGGACGGCGCACGCGCCTATCTCGGCCTGGCCGTCACCGGCTTCCCCAACTTCTTCCTCATGTACGGGCCCAACACCAACGTGGGCTCCGGCTCCATCGTCCACATGCTCGAAAGCCAGATCGGCTACATCGTGCAGGCGGCCCGCCTCCTCTCCGAAGGAGCCACCTCCCTGGAGGTGCGCGAGGACGTCCTCGACCAGTTCGACGCCGAGGCGCAGCGGCAGCTCAGCACGTCCGTGTGGAACCAGGGCGGATGCGACAGCTGGTACCTCGACGCCGACCGCCGCAACACCAACAACTGGCCCGGCTACATGACCGGCTACCGGCGCCGCACCCGGCGCCTCGACCCGTCCGACTACCACGTCGAACACTGAGGTCGTCGAACACTGAGGTCCACGCTGCCTCACACTGGTGGTATGACCGACCACAGCCCAGGCGCGAGCTTGTTCAGCGCGGAGCACTCGGCGGAGACCGTCGCCGCGAGTTTCGCGCAGACCGGGGACCCGCGCCTCAGGACGGTGCTGACGTCGCTGATCGAGCACCTCCACGCGTTCGTCAAGGACGTCGCGCTCACCCCGGAGGAGTGGGAGGCGGCGATCGGCTTCCTGACCGAGGCCGGGCAGGCGTGCACGAGCACGCGGCAGGAGTTCGTCCTGCTGTCCGACGTGCTCGGGGTGTCGATGCTGGTCGACGCCCTCAGCAACCCGGCGGACGGCGAACTCACCGAGTCGACCGTCGAGGGGCCGTTCCACGTCGTCGCCTCGCCGCCGCGGGCCCTCGGCGACAGCATCGACGAGGCCGGCGACGGGGAGCCGTGCCTGGTCACCGGACGGGTCGCCGACGAGAACGGCATGCCCGTCGCCGGCGCCTCCGTCGATGTCTGGCAGGCGAACGCGGACGGGTTCTACGACGTCCAGAAGCCGGATGAGCTGCCGGAACGGAATCTGCGGGGGCTGTTCACCACCGACGATGGCGGCGGGTTCCGGTTCCGGACGATCGTCCCGCGCTACTACCCGATCCCGGACGACGGCCCGGTCGGCCGGTTGCTCCGTGCGACGTCGCGGCATCCCTATCGTCCGGCGCACATCCACGTGGAGGTCTCGGCGCCCGGTCTGCGCACGCTCACCACGCACCTGTTCGTCGCGGGCACCCCGTACCTGGGTTCCGATGCCGTCTTCGGGGTGAAGTCGAGCCTCGTCCGGGAGTTCGCCACCGTGGACGACCCGGATCGGGCCGCCGGAGCGGGCCTTCCCAGCCCGTTCCGCCGGGTCGACTTCCCGATCACCGTTCGGCGAGGTGTCGCGGGATGACCGATGCCGACGGCGTGGTGATCCACGAGACGCTTGCGGCCCGCGTCCTGATCGGCTCCGGTGCCGCCGGTCTCGTCGCCGGCGAGGTGGCCCGGCTCGGCGCGGGCCGGGTGCTGCTGGTGGCGGCCCCGTCGGCCGCCGCGCCCGGCGACCGGATCGCCGAAGCGCTCGGTGCCCGGCTGGCCGCGCGGTTCGGGCGGCCCGCGCCCCACACACCGGTCGCCGTGACCGCGCAGGCCATGGCGGTGGTCGAGGAGAGCGGTGCGGACTGCGTCGTCGCGATCGGCGGCGGGTCCGCGATCGGCCTGGGCAAAGCGGTGTCGGCGCGGACCGGAATGCCGCAGGTCGCCGTGCCGACGACCTACGCCGGCTCGGAGATGACCCCGAACCTGGGCGAGACCGAGAACGGGGTGAAGACCACACGCCGCGACCCCGCCCTGGCCCCCGGCACGATCGTCTACGACCTCGGCCTCACGCTCACGATGCCGCCCGGCCTGACCAGGACCAGCGCCATGAACGCGCTCGCCCACGCCGTCGAGGCGCTGTGGGCGCCCGGCGCGACCATGGTCACCGACGCGCTGGCGACCGAGGCGGTGGACGGCATCCTGGGCGCGCTGCCGGAGGTCCTGGACGATCCGTCCGGCCGGGAGGCCCGCGCACGCCTGCAATCGGCGGCGTGGCTGGCGGCGATCTGCCTGGCGCAGACCCGGATGGACCTGCATCACCAGCTCGCGCACGTCCTGGGCGGCGCGTTCGACCTTCCGCACGCCGAGCTGCACACGCTGCTGCTGCCGCATGTGATGGCGTTCAACCTCCCGGCCGCGCCCGCCGCCGCGTCCCGCCTGACACGGGTCACCGGCCGGGACGACCCGGTCGAACCGGTGGCCGAGCTGGCCCGCGGCCACGACGGGCCGAGACGCCTGTCCGAACTGGGTGTGCCCCGGGAGGCCCTGCCCGGCCTCGCGGCCCGCGTGGCGGACGCGCCGTACCCGAACCCCCGGCAGCCGACCGCGGACGCCGTGACCGCTCTTCTGGAGGACGCGTGGTAACCCGCCGCGGTCAGTCTTCGGAGTAGTTTCGAACGGACCCGAGGCGTGGACGCGGGCTCGGAATCCGATGGATTCCGAGCCCGTCGTGCTTGCTGGGGAGGCGGGTCTGTGGGGGAGTCTCTCCTCAGTCGTCCGGGTAGTCCGGGTTGTTGCCGGTCGGGATCTCGATGCTGATCGGGAAGTCCCCGCCGGACAGGACGAGCAGGGCCGCCACGCGGATGATCTCGTCGAAGAGCCAGTAGAACTGCTGCACGAGCCCTGGCGCGTCCTCGAGTTCGAGGATGCCCTCGCGGACCCTGATGAAGGGCTCCCAGGCGACCTCGAAGACCGTGTCCCAGAACGGGTACCGGCGGATCTTCAGCCATCCGGCGATCTCGTCGCCGAGCACGTACCGGGTGAGCGCGCCGAGGATGGGCTTGGTGACGTACTTGAGGGGGCCGCCCGGGACGATCGTGGCGAGGTTGAGCAGCATGTCGGCGAGCTTGATGCCCTCGGGCGTCGGCGCCAGGATCGGGTCCAGGACCTGCAGGGCCTGAGCGTTGGCCTCGTCCCACGAGTTGGGGATGTACTCGTCCAGGACGCCGAGCAGGCTCGCGGTGACCTGCCAGGAGTGCAGGAAGGCCGCGGAGTCGTCGGCGGGGATCGGGATCTTCCACTTGACGAGGTTCTGCATGACCGTCGTGGGCAGGCTGTGCCAGGTGACCATGATGTCGGCCTGGCTGATCGGCTTCTCCTCGTCGGCGACCTTCTGCCAGTGCGGGGACTGCGGCAGCAGGTGGCGCACGCCCGCGTGGGCGAGCCGGGTCTTGACGCAGGTGACGATCATTTCGCCGTCGGGCTTGAAGGCGTCCGCCGTCCCGATGTCGTACCCGAGTTTGGCGGTCTTGGTGATGCGGTCGCGCATGTCCGCGCCGCCCTTGGAGTAGTACACGGCGCGCGCCTCGCGGGGGATGACCGTGCTCATCATCCCGCTGGCGAACCCGTAGGTCACCCCGAGGTAGAGTCCCCGCCTCTCGTTGAAGTCGACCGCGAGGTCGAGCTTGGCCCGGTCGGTCCAGGACGGCAGCTGCCTGGCCTGCTCCATCCAGTTGCGCAGTTCGGCCGGCAGCCCGCTCGGCAGCGCCTGGCCGTTCGTCCTCCAGGTCTTCAGCTTCTCGTTGACGCCGGGGACGGCGCCCCCGTCGAGCAGTGAGGCGACCAGCTGGTCGACCTCCGGGTCCCACACACCTTTCGGGTCGGCGCCCGCGCCGGCGCCCGCCACCGAGCCCTTGGGAGACCACGTCCACAGTGCGGACGCCTGTGCGGGCGTCGCCGCGCTCAGCGCGCCGAGTGCGCCCAGAGCACCACCCGTCATCAACACCTTGCGCCTGTTGGGGTTTTCCATTGCCTTGCTCCTCCTCGGGGTGGAAGAGCACCAGCTGATACGCTGAAACGTGGTTCGCTTCCGTGTATCATCGGTGCTGGACACAATGTCAGCACACTGTCTCGGCCCTGGCAAGACCTAGTGTGACGTCGGCCGGGAAGTGAGGCAGAATCGGCCATCCGGGAGGGATCGTGGAACCTGTGCTGTCCGTGCTCATGGCCAACTCGGGACCGGACTCGCTGCTCGAACGCGCGTACGTCGACGCGGTCGAGCAGGTCGACGAAATGGACGACACCCGTGCTCGGATACTCGACGCGGCCTACGAGCAGTTCTCCCGGATGGGAATCCAGCGGTCCACCATGGAGGACGTGGCCCGGCGGGCCGGGATCTCACGGATCACGGTCTACCGGCGGTTCGCCACGAAGGACGCCGTGATCGAGCATGTGGTGCGCCGGGAGTTCCGCCGGTACTTCGACAGGTTCCTCGTCGAGATCAAACAGGCCGAGACCGCCGCCGAACGGGTGGTGCTGGGCTTCGTCAGCTCGTTGCGCGCCATCCGGCGCAACCCGCTGATCGGCGGCCTGATGGAGACGGAACCGGACATGGTCGTGCCCTCGATGATCGGGGACGGGGGACGCACCCTCGCCACCGTGGGGCGGTTCGTCGCGGGCCAGCTCCGCGAGGAGCAGCGTGCGGGCAACGTGTCGGACGACCTGGACACCGACTTCGTCGCCGAGATGATGGTCCGGATCTCCGCCTCCTTCCTCGCGATCCCCAGCCACCTCATCGACCTCGACGACGACGAGCAGCTCGCCGCGGTCGCCCGGCGGTTCCTCGTGCCCATGCTGGAACCGGGGACTCCCCGGATCGACCCGATCGCTCCTCCTGCCGGTCAGGTGGGCGGCTGACCCCGCGCTTCCACAGCCGGGCCAAGACGTACGCGATCAGCTTCGGGGTATGGATGCCCGGTTGTCATCGCAGGGCAGGGACCGAAGAACGGAACGTGTATGGCTGACGAGGTCACCGGCATCGTCGGGGCGGGCATCATCGGGCTCGCACTGGGCCGGGAGATCGCCGAGCGGCGACCGGGGACACGGGTCGTCGTCCTGGAGAAGGAGAACCGCGTCGCCGTCCACCAGACGGGGCACAACTCCGGTGTCGTCCACGCCGGCATCTACTACAAGCCCGGCAGCCTCAAGGCGGAACTGTGCACGCGAGGCAAGGCCATGCTGCGCGAGTACTGCGCCGAACGGCGGCTTCCCTACGACGAATGCGGCAAGCTCGTCGTCGCCGTCGACGCGGAGGACGTCGCCCGCCTGGACGACCTGGAGGCCCGCGCGGGCGTGAACGCCGTCCCCGGGATGAGGCGCCTGGACGCGGCGGGCATCCGCGAGATCGAGCCCCACGCGACGGGCCTGGCGGCGCTGCACTCCCCGCACACCGCCATCACCGACTTCACGCGGATCGCCCAGTCGTTCGCCGACGACATCGCCGGCGCGGGCGGTGAGATCCGGTTCTCCTTCCCCGTCACCGGGATCAGTGGGGCCGGCGGGAACGCCGGCGGGAACAACGGCTCCGGCGAGGGGCTGGAGGTCGTCTCCGGCGACGAGACCGTGCGGGTCGACAACCTGATCATCTGCGCGGGCATCCACGCCGACGTCGTCTCCGGCCTCGCGGGCGACGACCCCGGGCCGCGGATCATCCCGTTCCGGGGCGAGTACATGACCATCGTCCCGGAGAAGGCGCACATGGTGCGCGGCCTCGTCTACCCGGTCCCCGACCCGCGCTACCCCTTCCTCGGCGTGCACTTCACCAGGCGGGTGTCGGGCGACGTGGAGGTCGGGCCCAACGCCGTCCTCGCCCTCGCCCGCGAGGGGTACGGCCGCGCGGACGTGTCGCTGCGCGACCTGCGCGGCATCGCCGGCTGGCGCGGCACCTGGCGGATGGCGCGGCGGCACTGGCGCACCGGCGTCCGGGAGATGCACGGCTCCCTCTCCAAGCGCGCCTACATGAAGGCGGCGCGGCGGTACGTGCCGGAGGTCGGGGCGGCAGACGTCGTCCGCGCCGGCGCCGGGGTACGGGCCCAGGCGCTCGACCTCGACGGGAGCCTGGTGGACGACTTCCGCGTCCACCGGCTCGGCCGGGTCACCGCCGTCCGCAACGCCCCATCGCCCGCCGCGACCTCGTCCATGGCCATCGCCGAGTACATCCTCGACGTGATCGAAGGAAAGAAGAGTGTCTGACCGAGGAAAGGGACGGCCGCGGCCGGCCGAACAGGACCAGGAACAGGGACAGGGACAGGGACAGGGACAGGGCGCCTCCTAGCGCTCGGGGGCGGGGCCGGTGGAGCGGCGGATCGCCAGGTGGGACGGGAGGATCACCCGGTCCCGGGGCGGGCGGACGCCGTGGCGGTCGCGCATGGCGAGGAGCATGTCGACGGCGGTGCGGCCGGACTCCTCGAACTGCCCCGCGAGGGTGGTCAGCGGCGGGGAGCAGAAGTCGGCGCCGAAGATGTCGTCGTAGCCGACGACGCTGAGATCGCCGGGCACGGACACGCCCCGTTCGGCGCAGCGGCGCAGGACGCCGATGGCGAGCAGGTCGTTGTGCGCGACGGCGGCGGTGGCGCCGGTCCCGAGCGCGGCGTCGGCCGCGGCCGCGCCACCGGCCATGGTCGGGGGGAAGGGGCCGATCCGCCTGGCGGAGATGCCGTGCTGTCCGGCGGCCGCGGCCAGGGAGTCCCAGCGGCGCGCGCCCAGCCAGGAGCGGGGCGGCCCGCCGAGGAAGACGATCGAGCGGTGCCCCAGCGAGGCGAGGTGCTCGACGATCTGGCGGGTCCCCTCGGCGTGGTCGACGATGACGCTGGGCACGTCGGCGACCTCCCGGCTGATCAGGATGAGTCGGTGGCCCGCCGACAGGCCTGTGATCTCCTCGTCGGACATGCGGCTCGCCGCGATGACGAACCCGTCCACCGACGGCCCGAGCCGTTCGATGTTGCGCGCCTCCACCTCGGGTGACTCCTCGGTGTCGCCGACGATGAGCGTGCAGCCCGCGGCGCGGGCCTGGTGCTCGGCGCCGCGGATGACCCCGAAGAAGTGGGGGTTGGTGATGTCGGAGACGAACAGCGCGAGGGTGTCGGTCCGGCCGGAGGGCAGCGCCCGCGCCAGGGTGTTCGTGCGGTAGCCGAGCCGGGCCGCGACCTCCGCCACCCGGGCGGCGGTGGCGGCGTTGACGCGCCCGGGGTTGGACATCGCACGCGACACCGTGGACGGCGACACCCCGGCCTCCTTCGCCACGTGGTAGATCGTCGGCCGCCCGCTGCCCGATTTGCCTTCCGTCATTCACCCCTCCGCTCACCCCGTGGCCGCGCCGGTCAGTCTCCCACGATGGAAAGTTTTGGCAACCGCTTGCCATCTCTCGACCAGTGATTTTAGTGTCAACGGCACATTCGAGACATGTGGTGGCGGTCACAGCGGAACGCCGCCCTTGAGCGAAGAACGGATCACATGTGGGCCATCGTCCTGACCGGACCCCGTCGTACCGAGGTCGTCGACTCCTGGGCGGAGCCGGAGCCCGGAGACCACGACGTCGTCGTCGCGATGAGCGCGGTCGGGCTGTGCGGATCGGACCTCGGCGTCCACGACGGCACCCGTCCCACGCCCGCCCTGCCCTGGGTGCCGGGCCATGAGGGCGGCGGCCGGATCGTCGCCGTGGGCTCGGCCGTGCGCGGCCTGCATGTCGGTCAGGACGTGGCGGTCGAACCCAACTACTGCTGCTTCTCCTGCTCGCCTTGCGTGCGCGGCATGACGTCCGGCTGCGAGAACAGGCTGAGTCCCGGCATCACCGTGCCGGGCCTGCTCGCCGAACGGGTCGCCGTCCCCGCGCGGTTCGCCTGGCCGCTGCCGGACCCGGTCGGCCCCGAGGTCCTGGCGTGCGTCGAGCCGTTCGCGGTCGCCCGGTCGGCGGTCCGGCGCGCGGGCGTGACGCCCGGCACCGACTGCCTGGTCGTCGGCGCCGGATCGCAGGGCCTCCTCACCTGCCTGTCGCTCCTCGAAGCCGGAGCCCGCGTGTTCGTCACCGACCCCCGCGACGACCGGGTCGCCGTCGCCGAGCGGATCGGGGCCCGTCCCGTCGCACCGGGCCCGGACGCCGCGGACGGGCGTTCCTTCCCGTTCGTCTTCGACACCGCCGGGGTCCCCGCCGCCTGGGAGACGTCGGCCCACAGGGTCGCGACCGGCGGAACCGTCATGGTGATCGGTATGAGCAACGAACCGGTCGGGTTGTCGACGATGGAGCTGACGCGGCGGCAGCTCCAGGTGCGCGGCACCCTCATCTACGACCACCCGGACGACTTCGCCGCGACGGTCGCCGCGGCTTCCGGTGTCGCCGGCCGGCTCGCCGGCCTGCTGCGGCCGGGCGTGCCGCCGCGGGAGGCCGAGCGCGCCTTCGCCGAGGCCAGGACGGCGCCCGGCAAGTCCTGGATCGACCTGTCCGGCTGGGGAGAGGACGACCGATGACCACTGGCACGACGTCACCCCCGGGCCGCCGTCCCGGCCGCGTGCTGCGGGCGCTCTCCCTGGCGGAGGCGATCACCGGCAGCGTCCTGCTCGCGGTGATCGGCGTCCTGATGCTGCTGCAGGCGGCGCAGCGCTACCTGCCCGGCGGCGGCTGGGTGTGGACGGGTGAGCTCGCGCGGTTCGCCTTCGTCTGGCTGACCTTCGCCATGGCGGGCTACCTCGCCGCACGCGACGGCCACATCACCCTGAAGCTGGTCGACATCGTGGCCGGGCCGCGGCTGCTGCGGGTCATCGCCGCCGCCGCCAACATCACGGTCGCGATCGTCTGCCTCAACCTCCTCTACGAGGCGTGGGCCCTGGTCACGGCCGGCGACTCGCAGACCTCGTCCGCGCTCGGCATCCCGATGCGCTTCTTCTACGTGATCCCGCTCGCCGGACTGGCCCTCACCACCGTCCGCTCGATCGTCGCCGTCTTCCGGCCGGAACCCGAAACCGACGAGACCGACGAAACCGACGAGACGGACGGAACGGATGGGGACGGCCGTCACGGCCCCGACAACCGAGAGGAGCAGCAGCCGAAATGACCATGGTGCTGCTCGGCGTGGCCATAGCCGCGCTCCTGCTGTTGCGCGTCCCCGTGGCGTTCGCGCTGCTCGGTCCCTGCCTCACCTACGTCTCCTTCGAGGGCTACTCGGCGGGCCTGAGCATCCGGCAGGCCACCGAGGCGGTCAACAGCTTCCCGCTGCTGGCCGTCCCGCTGTTCATCCTCCTCGGCGTCGTCGCCAACCACGCCGGCATCGCCGACCGGCTGTTCGAGTTCGCGCTCGCCGCCGTCGGGCGGGTCAAGGGCAGCCTCGGCTACGTCAACATCGGCGTGAGCCTGGGGTTCTCCTGGATGAGCGGCTCGGCGCTCGCCGACGCCGCCGGCCTCGGCAAGGTCGAGATCCCGGCGATGGTCCGCAACGGCTACTCGAAGCGGTTCGCGGTCGGCATCACCGCATCCTCCAGCATGATCGGGCCGGTCATGCCGCCGAGCATCCCCGCGGTGGTCTACGCGGGCATCGCCGGAATCTCGACCGGGGCGCTGTTCGCCGCTTCGGTCGCCCCCGCGTTCCTCCTGGCCGCGGGACTGGCCGTCATGGTCTTCTTCCTGGTGCGCCGGAAGAGCGGCCTGCGCGGCGAGCCCTTCTCCTGGGCGGAGCTGCGCCGGACGGGCGTGCGCGTCGTCGGCCCGCTGGGCACTCCGGTGATCATCCTCGGCGGCATCCTCGGCGGATGGTTCACCCCCACCGAGGCCGCGGCGGTCGGATCGGCCTACGTGATCATCCTCGGCGCCGTGTACGGCCGCATCTCCTGGCGGGACCTGTTCGGCATCGCCAGAGAGACCGCCGCGACCACCGCGTCGATCACCCTGATCATCGGCGCGTCCGGGCTGCTCGCCTGGATCCTGGCCCGCGAGCGGATCCCCCAGAAGATCTCCGAGACGATGCTCGGCTTCACCGACAACGCGCTGGTCTTCCTGCTGCTGGTCAACCTGCTCATGATCATTCTGGGTGCCATCCTGGAGGGCATCTCGGTCCTGGTGATCACGGTCCCGATCCTGCTGCCGATCGCCGCCGAGTTCGGCGTCGACCCCATGCACTTCGGTGTGATCATCATCATGAACCTGATGATCGGCCTGCTCACACCGCCGATCGGCGCGGTCCTGTACGTCATGAGCCCCGTCGCGCGGATGCCGGTCCACGAGGTGTTCCGCGGCACCCTCCCGTTCCTGCTCCCGCTCCTGATCGTCCTGCTGCTGGTGACCTTCGTCCCCTCGATCGTCACCTTCCTGCCACAGCTGCTCGGCCTATAGCGACCCCGGCTCAACCGACC
>NZ_SMKK01000246.1 GCF_004348425.1 Actinomadura sp. 7K507 | reverse complement strand
GCCCGGCCCTGCGCGCCGACCGGCCGGGTCGCGGGCGGCACGGAAGGCCCCACCATGCCGTCCGACCCCCCTGCCGATGCACTACCAGGCCCTCGCCCTTCTCCTGGGCGCGGCCACGGCACCGCTCGCGCACACCTCCCCGACACCCACGCCCCGCCAGGGAGCACGGACCGGGCCCTGCCCGTTCGCCCCATCGACGCGGAGACGGTGCGGCGGCTGCGGTGGCTGATCCCGGAGATCGCGGCGGAAGCGGCGGAGACCGCGCGTGCCCAGGTCCTCGCCTACTCATGGGACCGGCGGCCGAACGACCGTGATCTGCTGTGCGAGGCCATCACCGCCTCGATCGACGCCTTCCTGAACCCGGCGGGCCCGCCCGACGAGCCGCCGCCGCGGGTCCTCGGCCTCTTCCGGTCGCTGGGCGAGACCGAGGCGGACGACGGGCGCAGCCCCGAGGACCTGCGGGCGGCGCTGTCGGCCGCGACCGGCGCCATCGCCGGACGCCTCGCCGAAGAGACCGTCCGGCACCGCACCGGACTGACCCCCCAGCGCGGCGGGACACTCGTCCAGCTCGGCCTGGCCTACACCGACCGCCTCCAGCAGGAGGCCGAGGCCGGATGCCTCGCAGCGGAGGAGCGGGACGCCGGCCAGGCCGGACCAGAACGCCGCCGCATCGTCGAGTTGCTGCTGCGCCCGTGTCCCGAGCCGCACAGGCTCAAGGACGCCGCCGCACACGCGAACTGGCCGCTGCCGCAGACGGTCGCGGCGATCGCCGTGGACCGCCGCCAGCAAACCGCGTCACCCAGGTTCCTGCCCGCCGACGTGCTCAGCGGGCTGCACCTGGACGCCCCGTGCCTGATCTTCCCCGACCCGGCCGGGCCCGGCCGGCGCGCGGTGCTGCAGACGATGCTCGGCGACCATCCGTCCGTCATCGGCCCAACGGTCGAGGTCACCCGCACCGCGCTGTCGCTGCGGCTGGCCCGCCGGTGCCTGGAACTGCTCCCGCCCGCGACGCTGCGCACGCGGACTCCGGTGCACCTGAGCGAGCACATCCCGACACTGCTGCTCCTCCAGAACCCCGAACTGGCCCGCAGCCTCGCCGACCGGAAACTCGCACCGCTCCGGCGGCTGCGCCCCTCCCAGCGGTCGCGGCTGGCCGGCACGCTGCTCGCCTACTTCGAGTGCGGCTTCAACGGCAACAGCACAGCCGCCCGCCTCCGAACCCACCCGCAGACGGTCCGCAACCGCATCCGCCAGCTCAACGACCTGCTGGGCCCGGATCTGTACAACCCCGCATACGCGCTGGACTACCTCATGGCGCTGCACGCCTGGCGGCTGCTGCCGGACGAGCCCCACGACGACCGGGCCGGCACCCGCACGACCGGCACCCGCACCAACGGCACCCGCACGACCAGGAAGACGGCATGACCTTCCGGTTCAGGAGCGTTCGAGGGAGGAGCGGGCCCATCGCGCCGCCTGGCGGGCCAGTTCGTCCCGCCGGTCCCGTCCGGTGCGGTACCGGATCTCGGCGACCAGGTTGCCGACGCGGAAGTGGATCACGGAATCGCCGTCCGGCCCGGGTGTGGTGAAGGCGGCCTCGCCCAGGTCGGGGAGCGGCGTCACCCGCTCGGTGGCGCCGGCCCTCTCCTCCGCGAGCAGGCGGCGGGCCGCGGCCGTGCCCGCCGTCGTGCGGAGTGTGAGCCTGAGCCGCTCGTCCCCGTCCGCGGTCGCGGAGGTCTGCCAGACGCAGTACTTGCTCGGCTGTCCCGTGGCCGAGTCCGGGGTCTCGTCGCCGTGATTGTGGAAGGTGCGTACCAGTCTGCCCGCCTGCTCGGCGCTGATGAGACCGCACGGTGAGGGCGCGGCCGCGAAACGGGCCGGCTCGGGAGCGCCGGACGACGGCGGCGCCGACCGCGACGCCTGCGGCGGCGGTGCCGGATCGGCCGTATCGCCCGGATCGCGGAGGGCGATGACCACGACGGTCACGATGACCACCACGGTCGCCACGACGACGGCGAGGGCCGCGACGATCCAGGCAGCGCCGCTTCTCGGCGGCCGGGCGGGCGCGGTGGGAGGTCCGGCATGGGCGGGGTGCGGCGACGGCGGCAGAGCTTCGAGAGCGGGGACGGTGCGCTCGCCCGTCACCAGGGCACGCAGGTACGCCTCGGCCGCTTCCGTGCTGAGGCGAGCCGCCGGGTCCTTGACCAGCAGCCGCGCCAGCAGCGGGCCGAGCGGTCCCGCTGCGCGGGGCGGGTCCGGCTCGTCGGCCAGGACCGCTCCGAGCGTGCCCATCACGGTGCCGCGGGCGAACGGCGGACGGCTCTCCGTCAGGGCGTAGAGCGTCGCGCCCAGGGACCAGAGGTCGGAGGCGGGTCCGCTGTGGTCGTGGCGCACGCGTTCGGGCGCCATGTAGGCCGGGGACCCGATCAGCGAGCCTTCCCGCGTGAGCGTGGCCTCTCCGTCCAGCGCGGCGATGCCGAAATCGGTGAGGACTGCGCGCCCGTCCTCGCGGAGGAAGATGTTGGCGGGCTTGACGTCCCGGTGCAGGATCCCGTGGGCGTGGGCGGCGCGGAGGGCGTCCAGGATCTCCAGGCCGATGCGCGCCACCCGGTCGGGCGGCAGGGGGCCGTCGTCGTCGAGCACCGCGTCCAGGGAACGGCCGGGGAGCAGGTCCATGACGATGCACGGCCGGCCCTCGTCGACGACGACGTCGTGCACGGTGACGATCGACGTGTGCTGGAGGAGGGCGGCCGCCCTGGCCTCCCGCAGGGCGCGCTGGGCCGCCTGGTCGCGCTGTTCGGCGCTCAGATGGCCGGGGAGCAGGAGTTCCTTGACCGCCACGTCCCGGCCGAGCAGGTCGTCGCGGGCGCGCCAGACCACGCCCATGCCGCCCGCGCCGAGCCGCTGGACGAGCCGGTAGCGGCCGGCGAGCGTCCGGGGCGGCGCGGTCATGACCTCGCCGCCACCGCTCGCGCGATCCAGCGTGCCGCCTCGCGGGCCTCACCCGGGGACGCGGTGCCGCGCTCGTACATGTGCTCGATTTCCAACACCGTGTTGTTCACCCGAAACACGACACCGGATATGTCCATGCTCTTCGACAAACCCGCGGAAGTGTAGGTGAAGGCTTCGTCGCCTATCCCGGCGACGGTGCGCGCCCCGGTTTCCCGCGCCTTCACATGGTCGACGTCGATCTCGGGCCATCCCCAGTAATGGACCCCCGCCGTGGCCGCGTTCTTGGTGCTCACGTATTTGTTGTGCGCCTCGGCGGGCGACTGCGGGGGCGGGGCGCCGGTGCTGCGGTGGAGGTCGCTGATCATGAATCCGTGTTTGGACGCGGCCCATCCGCACGACTTCTCGTCCTCCTCGACCTGGGGCTTTCCCTGCGGGAACAGTCGGCTCACCTGCTTCCGGGTGAGCAGACCGCACAGATCGAGCTGGGCGGACGTACTGGCGGACGCACCAGGGGACGGCGTCGCCCGCGGCGCGGCCGGACTCGCCGGCGCCGAGTCAGCGGTCGCCCGGCTCCCGTCCTCTCCATCGGAGGCGCTGATGGCCACGGCACCGGCGACCATGCCGCCGATCGCCACCACAGCGACACTTGCCGCGATGGGAATCCATATCCGCCGAGGCCCTTTCCTCGGAGGAGCGGCCCTCGGAGGAGCGGCCCGCGGAGCGAAGCCCGCACCGGGCAGCCCGGACGGCCTCCCAGCCGCCACATTCCGCAGAACCCGCCGCACCTCCCCGGCATCCGGCCGAGCGGACGGCTCCTTCCGCAGCAGGTACCACAGCAGCGGTGAAAGGGACCCGGCCTGTCGCGGCGGCGCCGGCTCATCGGCCAGAACGGCCCCCAGCGCCGCCATCGCACTGTCCCGTTCGAACGGCGGCCTTCCCTCGACCGCCGTATAGAGGGTGGCGGCGAGCGACCACAGGTCGGACTCGGGGCCGCCCGGTTGCTCCCGCAGCCGCTCCGGGGCGATGTATCCGGGAGAACCGACGAACGTCCCGGTGCGGGTGAGGGCGGGGTCCGCCTCCATACTCGCTATGCCGAAATCGGTCAGCACGACCCGGCCGTCGTCGGCGAGCAGCACGTTGCTGGGCTTGACGTCCCGGTGCACGATGCCCTTGGCGTGCGCGGCCTCCAGCGCGTCCAGGACCTCCAGCCCGATCTGGGCGGCCACCGGCGGCGGACGCGGGCCGTCCCGCCGGATCACCTGGTCGAGGGACGCGCCGCTCACCAGCTCTATGACGATCCACGGCCGTTCGTCCTCGATCACCACGTCGTGCACGGTGATGACGCCGGGATGGTCGATCAGCGCGGCCGCCCGCGCCTCCCGCTGCGCCCGGCCCGCCGCGACCCGGCGCTCCTCCGGGGTGAGCACGTCCGGGAAGACGATCTCCTTGACCGCCACGGTGCGGCGCAGCGTCTCGTCCACGGCGGACCAGACGGTGCCCATCCCGCCACTGCCGATCCGCCCCTCCAGCCGGTACCGGCCGGCGAGCACATGCCCTGACACCTGACGTTCGGTCCTTCCATCGCATTCGCCTCGATCCCGGCAATGATCGAACACGACCCCGTCCCAGCGGGCAAGTCGAACGACGTTCCCCGTGCGCGGGGACAGCCCGCCAGGTCAGGATTGCCGTGTCGCCGGACCTAGTACGGATCGTTCTCCTGGCCGGGGGATCCAGTGGCCCGGGGCGGCCGTTTCCGACGGAGATGCACAGCGGCGTGCCGCGCAGCCGTGCGATGAGGTCGGCGGGATTGCGCGCCCGCCGCGTGGTCGAGGAGCGCTGGATCCGGCCGACAGCGGTTCGAGCCCGGCGTCGACGTGAGTCGCCGAGCCGGTTCGGTGCGGCCAAATGCTAAACATGTATCCTTTCGCCATGGTCGAGCAAGCTGACGTCCCGCCACCCCCCTCGGGCTACCTGCTCTGGCACCTGTCGCTGCGCTGGCGGGTCGCCATGGACCGAGCGCTCTCGCCGTTGGGGCTGACACACGCCCAGTACGCGGTGGTGGCCTCGCTCTACAGCATGGAACGCGGTGGCGCCAAGCCGAGCCAGCGGCAGCTCGCCGACTTCAGCGGCCTGGAGCCCATGTACGTCTCCAGGCTCGCCCGCACGCTCGAAGCGGCCGGCATGCTCGAACGCCGGCACAACCCTGCGGATCCCCGCGCCGTCCAGATGTCGCTCACGCAGAAGGGAGCCGAGACCGTCGCGGCCGCGGTCGGCATGGTGCGCGATCTGGAGGAGCGCCACATGCGACCTCTCGGGGGCATGGACAGCCCCGAGGCCCTGGAGCTGAGGAGGAGCCTGGTGACCTTGCTCGACCACGCCAGAGCGCTTGCCGCGACTCCGGCGCCGGACTCCCTCCCCGCACGCTGACACCGCGGGCGCGCAACCGAGCCCCCTTGCGCCCGTTACCGGGTGTACATCTCGCAGTTGCGCCGGATCCCGGCGCGCTTCCTCCGGACGTCCCGAAGCCTCTCCCCCGAGGCTCAACGACCAGTGGAATCCGGCTCGAACAGAATCGTCCAGCGGGCTTCTAGCGAGCGCGATCAGCATGCGGCCAGCCGGGTTCGGAGACGGCGCCGCGGCACTGTCTCCGAACCCCGGCTCACCGGCCGACCGGTTCACGCGTCGGCCATCGACCGCGTCCGGTAGTTCCGCAGGGTGGCGATCGTCCCGCCGACGGTGGCGACGATCAGTGCCAGAGCCATGGCCCACGCACCGATGAGGCCGCTCGCGGGGTTCGGTTCGACCAGCCTGTCCGCGGCCTTGAAGGCGAACACGATCAGGTTGAGCAGCCCGGCGGCCGGAGCGGCGAGCGGTACGGCCCGGCCCGGCACGAAGGCGATCAGTCCGGCCGCCAGCAAGATGGCGACCAGGCCCGGCGGGATCGTCGGGGTGTCCGTCACTCCAGCGATCATCTGGACCACGAAGCCGAGGGCGGCGACCAGGAGAGCGCCCACCGTCAGCGTGCCGATGGCGGTTCGCAGGACTCGCGCGCTCATCGGATCCCCTTCTTCCGCGCCGCGGTGGCTGCCGGTTGTTCGATCGTCTCAGTGGTCATCGAACCTCCTGTGTCCGCGGCTCCCGTGTCGGAGCCGTTCGCTGCCAGGACGCCATCGCCAGGGGAGCCGGCCGCGTCGTTCCTCAAGCACCCGCAGGCAAGGACACTCTACATCGTTAATATAAACATGATTACTGTACCGCGTCCCGCCGCCCTCGGCGAGATGTCCCAGGGGCGGGGTGACCTGAGGGAGGTGACTGCTGGAGGTGGCCG
This sequence comes from Actinomadura sp. 7K507, assembly GCF_004348425.1. Classification (GTDB taxonomy): domain Bacteria; phylum Actinomycetota; class Actinomycetes; order Streptosporangiales; family Streptosporangiaceae; genus Spirillospora. Next base: position 7,279 of record NZ_SMKK01000246.1, on the reverse strand, counting down.
CATTCGGCGCTTGCGGGCTCTTGCCGAGGGCGCCTTCGCGGCGGATTATGCGGGCAGCCGAACAAGTCGGGGGCCCGTTCCACTGCGAGGCGTCCCATGAGCGAGACACCCGACCCGACTGGCAGAGACCCCGAAGACCCCGGCGGGGCACCCGAGGACCGGCCGGCGAAAGCCACCGTGACCGGAGACTACAAGCTCGGGGTGAGCCGCCCCGACCTGCCGGTCACCGATCTGCCCACCCCGGAGGAGGTCTTCGGCGTCCGCCGGATCGGCCCCAAGGAGCTGGTCAAGTACGCGCTCGGCCCGAGCCTGATCGCGCTCGGCATCTCCATCGGCAGCGGCGAGTGGCTGCTGGGCCCGCAGGCGGTCGGCCAGTTCGGCTTCGAGGGCGTCGGCTGGATCATCCTCGTCTCCGCGGTGCTGCAGACGCTCTACAACATCGAGTGCTCGCGGTACGTCGTCGCGACCGGAGAGGTGCCGGTGGTGGGCTGGGGCCGCGTCCCGCCCGGCTGGTTCCTGTGGGTGCCAGTATCGGTGTTCATCATCCTCTTCGCGTTCATCGCCGGCGGCTGGGCCGCCTCCGCGGGGGAGGGGCTGTACGCCCTCGTCCACGCCGAGATCCCGCCCGAAGGCGCCGAGGAACCGCGGATCTGGGCGATCGCGCTGCTGGTGGTGGTGTTCCTGATGGCCGCCGTGGCCCGCCGGGTCTCCCGGACCCTGGAGCTGGTCAACTGGGTGCTCATCGGCACGATCCTGATCACGCTGCTGTTGCTGTGCGTCTTCCTGGTCCCGTTCGGCATCTGGTGGGACGGCATCACCGGCTTCGTCACCCCCGCGGCGCCGCCGGAGGGCATCACCGCCACCCAGCTCGGCGGGCTGGCCGGGTTCACCGCGCTGGCGTCCGGGCTGAACTGGTACGTGATGGGCCACTACCGGGACAAGGGCTACGGGATGGGCCACCGGGCCGGGTACATCGCGGGACTGCGGGGCCGGCGCGTCGAGGTGCTGCCCAGCGGCGTGACCTTCCCCGACGACGAGAAGAACCAGGGCCTGTGGAAGCGCTGGTACCGCCTGCTGCTCACCGACATGTGGGCCATCTTCTTCGCCGGCGCGATCATCGGCATGCTGCTGCCGACCATCCTGATGGCCCACGCGGTCGAGATCTCCGGCCAGGAGGTCACGCAGGGGAACGTACCGACCTTCGTGGCCGGCGCGCTGGACGCCGAGTACGGCCGCCCGCTGTTCTACATCGCGCTGATCCTGGGCGTGCTGGTGCTGTTCACCACCCAGCTCGGCATCTTCGAGGCGATGGTGCGCGTGACCACCGACGCGGCGCACGCCACCAGCCCCAGGCTCCGCACGCTGCTGGAGGGCGACCCGCGGCGCTTCTACTACCCGTTCATGCTCCTGCTGCTGGTGGTCATCGGAGTCATCCTGCACCTGGCCCTGCCGGTCAGCCTGGTGCAGTGGTCGGCGAACATGTCCAACCTGGGGGCGCTGATCTTCCCGTTCATGCTCATCTACCTCAACAGCAGGCTCCCGCGCCCGGCCCGCCCCCGCCCGTGGCACTACGTCATCCTGATGCTGAACTTCCTGTTCTTCGGATTCTTCTTCGTCAACTTCATCGCCGACTTCATCGGCGACCCACTGGTGACCTTCTGACCGCCGCCGCCCGCTCTCCCCGGCGCCGCGCACCACCGTGACCGGGGAACCGGCCGGGAACACCGCTGATCAAGCGTCCACGCTGGTACCGGGGCAGGCCGGTGGCCCCCGGCACTGCGCCGCCAGAGCCGGGGCGAAGATCACCCGAAACGACGAACGCGCCGACCGGCGTCCGGTGCCCCGGCCGGTCAGCGCGCTTCGGAATGCGCCTCCGGCAGGATTCGAACCTGCGACACCCGCTTTAGGAGACAGGCGAGCATCACCATGGGACTACGCCAACTACCTGCATAAACCCCGGTCCGGCCACCCGTTGAGGTCGCCCGTGGGGACACATTGGGGGATGACCAAGCTCTCAGACCGCTTCTAACGAGATCGCTTTGTCGCCCTGCCCACGTATCGCGGTACACCGCGAACACCAGCGACCGACGTACTCACAGCCTTGCCCGATGCGCCCCATGAGATCCCCACCGCGGGTTCGCCTCGCCTCCACGGGACGCCGCACTTGGGTCGCGCACCCGCCGGACTGGGCCACCACGCCGCATAATCCGCGGAATCCGCAGAAACCCACCTCTCCACCGGCGCGGCCCTCGCTGCCCAGGTCAGGGGGCGTCCGCGGACCAAGGGACTCCCGCCGCAGAACCCTTGTCAGCTCCCTAGCACGGAAGCGTTTGCCCAGGTCAAAGGATTGCGCGGATTTCTGCGACATTGCGCGGTACCTCCCACCGAGGGAGGTACGCCGCTGTCCAGCATTGGATAGGATTCTGCGGATTCTGCGGATTGTGCGGCGGGGGCAACCCACGGGACGATGGGTGAGCAGCAATCCCCACGCCCGAGGGTCCGGAGACGCAGCACAACTGGGTGAGTGGCGTGCTGCCCAGACCAGAGTGTCAGCAAAGCTGAAGGAGACTGAGAGCATGCCAACGTCAGATTCACCAGATGGCCAGGCAGGAGAGGCTGCGGAGCCGCTAGGAGGCGACCAGATTGCGGAGCCCCTTAAGGCTTGGTCTAGATGGCTGGCGGGCTTGCTTGGGTTCGTCCTTGCTGGAGGAGGGGCCGTAGCGACTTTTATAAGCAAGAACCAAGCTGGCAGCGTTGCGCTCCTCCTTCTTGGAGGGGTTTTTCTTATTATGGCAGTTACTGCGGCGCCAGTTCGCGGATTCCGTATCGGAGATAACGAATTTAGGTTGGCGCAACTGCGGGGTGAGGCGCTCGAAGACTTGGCTGATGAGTCACCGGAGGTAGCGGAGCGCGCTTTGGACGTTCTAGCCCAGTATGACCCCGGAATTTTGTCCGACCCCAGGGCTGCACCTGTCTACGGCAAGGTGTATTCGCAATTCGCACTCGCGAACATGCAACTAATGTTTCCGCAGGCAAATATCGAAGAGCAGGTCACGGATGGAGGCGTGGATGCGATAATACGTACAGAAGATAACAAGCTGCTGGGAATTCAGTTGAAATATCTTTCGAGTCGTGCACGCATTACTCATTCTTGGTTCATGCGAGTTCAGAGATACAGTATTAACTCGATGATGCCAGTATTGATCGTCAGCAACGATACTCTTCCTATAAGTGGAGTGGTTAACGAAGATGGCTCTATAAAGCTTGAAACCAGCAAGGGCCTCGTGGGAGCGGTTACATGGACCGGACCGTCTGACAATGCGGTCTTGAAGAAAGCGATTGAACAGTTTGCAGGTAGTCGAGTCCCGCCTCACACTATGCACCTGAAGTCGACGGACTGAGTGCAAGCGTTCCCGTGCGGTCAAGATTTCCGGCAGTTGGAAGCCGCTTTATCGCGCCCGATGGAGTCCAGAGATATCGCTGGTGGTGATGATTTGTCCTATCCCAATGAACCGCTGGGTTACAAGGACCCCTGCCTCGTGGACGTGTTGGCCAGCGTGGCTCGCGGAGGCGTCTTCGATTAGCCACGGGGTCAGATCGAGCTCGAATGCGTCTACGACTGTTTTGAGTACGCAACTCTCGGTTGCTATGCCGCACACGTAGATGTCGGTCCAACCGCATTCGCTGACCAGAGCGCGACCCTTCTCGTCCGCGAACAGGCTGTACATGTGTTTGTCGATGACGGCTGTTGCCTTCGCGGCGAGTGGGGCGAGTTCGGGAACGATGTCTGTCTGCGGAGAGTCGCGAAGCTGCGTCCACTTGATAAGGCGCTCGAACGGGCTGTTCTCGTAGTTGAAGTATCGGGTGAACACAACATCGCCACCCGCTGCTTGCCAGCGCTCTACGAGGTCGACTATTACGGGAATGACATGGCGGGATTCGTCACGGACAAACCCGTTCTGTACATCGACTACGGCCAGTACGGCCCTGTTTGAAGTCATGAGGTCCCCTGACTCTGCGATTGGCGCGCTATGTCTATTGCTTGGTCTAGGTGCTCCAGCAAACCACTAGTCTTTACGATTGCATCCCTCATTGCCCGATGTTGCCCTGTCTCCTGCGGTCGAGGATTAACGAGACGAGACTTCGCGCCGCGCAAGAACCGCCACCCGTGCGGCTCGGGCAAGTCCGGATCGAGGCCGGATTCTACCTGCCGGTTGATGTACTCGCAGTATGCCCACATTGATTGGGTTGCGAGTTCGCACGCAACGAGATCGCTCTCGGCTAGTGCTTGGTCCGGGGAAAAAGGATGGTAGACAACCCCTGACCATGAAGCGTGTCCGATGGATACACCGCTAAGTCCGAACGGCTCGATTCCACTCCCGTCGTGCCCGTTGGTTAGGATTCTGCGCTCTGCTTGCTCCGCCTGTTCTCTTTCGCTCTCAAGAAACTGCGCTTCGCGCTGCAACAAAATCCTTGGCGTGCATATTGTGCGCAAGGCGTCGTCAAGGTTCTCTTCGGGCCATTCTGGGTCGGTAACCCAATAGGCGCTGAGAACATAGGACGCGCTCACATCCTCATGGCCGGTCAACTGCCGCAGGTTGGCAGTTGCCCATGCCATATTTTCTGAGTAGCTGCGCATCCTCCACAGTGCAAGGCTGGCGATATTGGGCAACGTGAGGTCCTCCACGAGATGGAAGATCGCTACTCCAAAAGGCCAGATGTGTAGGTCACACTGTCCGGACGAGTGGGCGAACGGGATTGACTGGCACGATATCCACTGTGAGGGGCCGGACCCTTGAAACTCACCTGAACTCGTGACTTGCTCGGCGCTGGACGATCCTATAAATGCAGCTATGAACTTGTGGGACCGTGCGACGAATCCGGCGAGTTCGCCAGCCTTGTCTTCCGTGACTTGCGGAGCACTTGAGGAGAGTGGGACGCGTCGTATGCGTTCCGCTTCTGCTGCTTCACGCGCTTCCGTGCGTCGAATGCCCTCTACTTCCTCATGTCCGGACGCGAGCATGCCACCCGTCTTAAGGAGTTTGTCGCACCCTTGCCAGAAGAGAGCCGAGCAGCTTTCGCCGCGTTCGGCGCCGGCGACGCGCGGACGAGAATAGCCAAGTAGATGGGCAAGCTCTTGCTGTGTGTAGCCCGAAGCTTCGCGTAGGCCGCGAAGCTTTCGACCGAGTGTTTTCCGCGCTTCTGCTACTGCGTCGGTGGCCACGGTAGGGGTCTCCCGGGGGGATGGGGGACGGTGTCAGCCGAATGTCAGCGGGTTGTTCGGTCTTATTGTTCGGACTTCCGATCATCTGACCTGACGGCGGAACCTCGATGACATGACACAGCGATCACCCGTCCGACTCCGCCGAGGGGATACGGCCGAGCAGGTGCGTCAGCGCCTTCTCGGCATCGTCCAGCTCCGACCTCGAACGGTTGAGCTGAGCACGAATCTTCGCAAGTTCATCCCGTACGTCGGGTTCAGCCTCGCCGGATGCGCACACGTAGGCGCCGCTGGCCGGACGGACCGTCACCAGACCGTCTTTGGCGAGGATCTGCACAGCCGCCGCCGCGGTGTTGGTCGCAACGTCGTATCGCTCCGCGAGCTGTCGATACGAGGGCAGCTTGCGACCCGGTGGATACCGAGTCCCCTCCTCGATCTCGGCGCGCAGGAGACGCGCGACACGGCGGCTCGGTAGCCGCTCATCATCTCTGTCCGCCACGAGAACCACCCTACCCATCTGTCTTGAGACGGAGCCTTGACGGCGCTCCCGCGCTGCCTTACCGTCTCAATACAGAACAACTGACTTGAGTCAGTTGCTCCCCTGGAGGTACGCCAGATGTTCCCGCAGAAGTCCAGCAACATCCCGCAGTGGTTGGCCGGTATCGCGGTTGCGATCTTCGCGATCAACAACCCGGAGAAGGCCGCGGCGCTGGTCAACCAGGTGATTCACGCGATCACCACGTTCTCCGGATCGCTGGGTTGATCCGGTGATGACCGCCAACCGCTCGCAGACGCTTGCCCTCGGCGCACAGGCCACCATGCACGCCGCCGAGGGTCACGCCCACCGCCCGTCCGCCACTCCCAACGAGGTGCCCATGTCCCGTTCCCTTTCGCCGTTCGCTGCGCTGGCCGGTGTCGACCTGCGCGGCACGCCGATCACCGGCGCGCAGTGCCGGTTTGACCCCGATCTGCACACCGGCCCCGACGGCGACGAGTCGCCGGACGAGCGCGCGGCCCGCGAACTGGTGGCCGCCGAGGTCTGCGAGTCCTGCCCGCTGCGTGCCGCGTGTTTCGAGCTGGCGATGCGGATCCGCCCCGAGTACGGGGTGTGGGCCGGTCTGACCGTCGCCCAGCTCGACGCGCTCGCCAGCCTTGACCTGGACGAGGTGGCCTGACCATGACGACCCGAACCTTGACCGCGCCGCGGCCCGGCCCGGTGGCCCTGTCGGTCGACCTGCCAGCCGGTGACATCCGCGTCATCACCGACCCGTCCCGCACGCTGGCCGAGGTCACCGTGACCGCCCACGGCGACAACCCGGCCGTGCACGACGCCGTCCGTGACGCCGTCCTGCGCTGGTACGAGCCGACCGGCAACCTGACCGTCCGAGTGAACCCGCCCGCCGGTGTGACCGTCGTTGACGGCACTCAGACCGTGATCGGCGCCCGCGGCGCGCCCGTCGTGCAGTCGTCCGGCGACGTCCCCGGCGGGGTGACCGTGATCGGCGGGAACGTCGTCCAAGTCGGTGGCCGCGTCACCGTCAACGGCGTCGAGGTCACCGGCGCCACGGCGGCGGCCGGTGGCCGAGTCGAGATCACCGCGCGCGTCCCCGATGGCACGTCGGTGACCGCGGCCACCCGGTCGGCGTCCCTGGAGTGTGCGGGGGAGTTCGCCGAGGTCGACTTCACCTCGACCAGCGGTGACCTGACCGCCGGTGGTGTCGGTGCGCTGCGCGCCAAGACCACCTCCGGCGCCGTGTCCGCCGCGGTGGTGGACGGCGCCGCGGCTGCCGCGTCGGTGTCGGGTGACCTCTACTTCGGCCGCGCCGACGATGTCACCGCCTCGACCACGTCCGGGGACGTCACGGTGAACGACTTCGCCGGCCGCGCCGAGGTGGCGACGGTGTCGGGTGATGTCCGGGTGCGCGCCGCCGAGGGCGGCACCATCACCGCCCGGTCGGTGTCCGGCGACGTCACCGTGACCGCGACCGGCACGGCGCTGGCCGAGGGACTGACCGTCGATGCGACCTCCCGCGTCGGCCGCGTGATCACCCCCACCAC
>NZ_SMKK01000245.1 GCF_004348425.1 Actinomadura sp. 7K507 | reverse complement strand
CCCCGGACCCGCCCCCCGTTCCACCGGCGCGATCCCCTCAAGCGGCTGAACGCCGCGCTGCTGGTCATCGCCTTCGTGCTGTCGCTGTTCGCCGGGCGGCTCGTGCAGCTCCAGACGATCGAGTCCGGCCGGTACACCGCGGAGGCGATGGAGCGGCGCCTGCAGAGGATCGATCTGCCCGCGACCCGCGGCGACATCACCGACGCGCAGGGCAACCCGCTCGCCATGACGGTGGAGGCGCGGGCGATCTACGCCGACCCGTCGCTGATCGAGGCGGACGACCGGCAGCCGGTCGTCAACGCGCTGGCCCCGACGCTCGGCCTGGACCCGGCGACGCTGATGAAGAAGATCAGCAAGCCCGAAACGCGGTTCGTGTACCTGGCGCACGGCGTCCGGCCCGACCAGGCACGGCTGATCACCTCGTGGGACTTTCCCGGAATCGGGACTCTGCCGGAGTATCGCCGCGAGTACCCCAACGATTCCCTGGGCGCGAGCGTCATAGGGTTCGTGAACGACACGGGGAAGGGCGCCGCCGGGCTGGAGAGCTCCATGAACGACGTGCTCGCCGGGCGAGATGGCTGGCAGCGGGTGGAGATCAGCCCCGGGGGCCAGCACATCCCCATGGGCAAGGACCAGAAGCGTCCCTCCGAGCCGGGCCGCGGCGTGCGGCTCACGCTGGAGCGCGACCTCCAGTTCAAGGCGCAGGAGGCGATCGAGAAGCAGGTCAAGGCGTCGGGCGCCAAGAGCGGCAGCGTGATCGTCATGGACCCGCGCACCGGCGAGATGCTCGCGATGGCCTCGGCGCCCGGGTTCGACCCGAACCAGTACGCCGAGTCGGACGACGCGCTGTGGGGCAGCCCGCTGGTGCAGGAGGCGTTCGAGCCGGGCAGCACCGGCAAGGTCGTCACCGCCGCGGCGGTCATGGAGAAGGGCGGGGTCACCCCGAAGACGCCCTACACCGTCCCCGACAAGATCAAGAAGTACGACGTCGTCTTCCGCGACTCGCACCCGCACCCCACCGAGCGGCTCACCTTCGCCGGGGTCCTCGCCACGTCCAGCAACGTCGGCACCATCATGGCCAGCGAGAGCATCACCGGGCAGCAGCTCCACCAGACGCTCCGCGACTTCGGGTTCGGTGCGAAGACCGGCCTGCCGCTGCCCGGGGAGACGCCCGGACTGCTGAAGCCGCCCGGCCAGTGGTCGGGCACCGACCGGTACCCGATCGCGTTCGGGCAGACGGTCTCGGTGAACGCGGTGCAGATGGCCAGCGTCTACGCGTCCATCGCCAACGGCGGCGTGCGGGTCGCGCCGGCCATCGTCGCGGGCACCGTCGGGGAGGACGAGACGTTCACGCCGTCGCCCGCGCCGGAGCGCAAGCGCGTCATCAGCACGAAGACCGCCAGGCAGATCAGCGACATGCTGGAGGGCGTGACGACGGACGAGGGCACGGCGCCCAAGGCCCAGATCGAGGGATACCGCGTCGCCGGCAAGACGGGCACCGCGGAGATCGTCAACCCGCGCTGCGGCTGCTACGACGGCGGCGGCTACATCGCGTCGTTCGCGGGCTTCGCCCCCGCGGACGATCCGCAGCTCGTCGTCCAGGTCGTCCTGCAGGACCCCAAGCGGGGCAGCCACTATGGTGGCGATGCGGCCGCGCCGGTCTTCAAGGACGTGATGAGCTTCGCCCTGCAGTCCGAGAAGATCCCGCCGACGGGGAGCCGCCCGCCGATCGTCCAGATCCACGCCCGGGACTGACGGCAGCGAGTACCCTCCTCGCCTGTGAGTCCACCACCCGTGTCCCAGCAGTCCCGTACCGCTCGCACCGAAAGTAACGCCATGCGTCCCACAACCAGTCCGGCCCGTCCGCTGAACGGACTCGCGGCGCTTCTCGGGATCGAGCAGACCGGCTGGGACGCGGTGTCGGCCTCGGGAATCACGCACGACTCGCGGGCGGTGCGGCGCGGCGACATCTACGCGGCGCTGCCCGGCGCGCGCGCACACGGCGCCCAGTTCTCGGCCCAGGCCGCGGACGCGGGCGCGGCGGCGATCCTCACCGACCCCGACGGGTACGACCGGGCGGCGGCGACCGGCCTGCCGGTCCTGGTGGTGCCCGACGTCCGCGCGCGGCTCGGCGACGCGGCGTCCTGGGTGTACGGGGAGCCGGGAGGCGACATCATCCTCATCGGCGTCACCGGGACCAGCGGCAAGACCACCACGGTCTTCCTGCTGGACGCGGGGCTCCGCGCCGCCGGCGTCGAGACCGGGCTGGTCGGCGGCGTCGAGATCCGGGTGGCCGGCGACAAGGTGCCGAGCGCGCTGACCACGCCCGAGTCCACCGACCTGCACGCGCTGCTGGCGATGATGCGCGAGCGGGGCGTCGGCGCCGCCTCGATGGAGGTGTCCAGCCACGCCCTCGCCCAGGGGCGGGTCGGCGGCGCGGCGTTCGAGGTCGCGGTGTTCACGAACCTGTCCCAGGACCACCTGGACTACCACCCGACCATGAAGGACTACTTCCTCACGAAGGCCCGGCTGTTCACGCCCGAGTACTCCCGCGTCGGCGTCGTCAACCTCGACGACCATTACGGCCGAGAGCTCCTCGACATCGCCACCGTGCCGGCGACGACGTTCTCGGCGTCCGGCGACCCGGCGGCCGACTGGCGCGCGGAGGACGTGCGCGTCGGCGCCGACGGCAGCGTGTTCCGCGTCGTCGGGCCCGGCGGCATCGAGGCCGACGGCGAGGTCCGGCTCGCCGGGCCGTTCAACGTCGCCAACGCCCTCGCCGCGATCGTCGCGCTCGTCGAGGCGGGAATCCCGCTCCAGGCCGCCGTCCGCGGGGTGGCGTCGCTGCCCGGCGTCCCCGGCCGGCTGGAACGCGTCGACGAGGGCCAGGACTTCGTCGCCCTCGTCGACTACTCCCACAAGCCCGGCGCGGTCGAGGCCGTCCTTTCCGCGCTGCGGCCCGTCACCGAGGGCGACCTCACCGTCGTGCTCGGCTGCGGCGGCGACCGCGACCGCGGAAAGCGCCCGCTGATGGGCGAGGCCGCCGCCCGCCTCGCCGACCGGGCGTACTTCACCGGCGACAACCCGAGGTCGGAAGATCCACTGGCGATCCTCGCCGCTATGGTCGAGGGCGGGCTGAAGGTGCCGCAGCCCGAGCGGGCGCACATCGTCGTGGAGCCCGACCGTGCCGCCGCGATCGCGCTGGCCGTCGGCCGCGCCCGCCGCGGCGACGTCGTCGTCGTCGCGGGCAAGGGCCACGAGCAGGGCCAGGACGTCGCGGGCGAGGTACAGCCGTTCGACGACCGCGAGGTCGTCCGCGAGGCGCTCCGGCGCCATACAAGAGGGACAAGAGGGGACGGGGCGCAGGCGTGATCCCACTTCCGCTGTCGACGATCGCGGAGATCACGGGAGGCACCCTCCACGGGCCTCCGGACGTCGTGGTGAGCGGTCCCGTCGTCATCGACTCCCGCGAGGCGGGGCCCGGGGCGCTGTTCGCGGCGTTCAAGGGCGAGCGCGCCGACGGGCACGACTTCGCGTCCGCCGCCCTGGCGGCCGGCGCCGCCGCGGTGCTCGCGCAGCGCCCGGTGGAGACCGGGGGCGCCGCCGGCCCGTGCGTGGTCGTCGCCGACGTCCAGGAGGCGCTCGGACGGCTGGCCAGGGGCGTGCTGGACCGGCTGCCGGACGTGACCGTCATCGCGGTCACCGGCTCGGCCGGCAAGACCTCCACCAAGGACCTGATCGGGCGGCTCGCGGGCCGCGCGGGCCCCACCGTCTTCCCGCCCGGCTCGTTCAACAACGAGATCGGGCTGCCGCTCACCGTGCTGCGCGCCGGCCCCGCGACCCGGCATCTCGTCCTGGAGATGGGCGCCCGCGGCATCGGCCACATCGCCTACCTCACCGGGATCGCGCCGCCCGACGTCGGCGTGGTGCTGAACGTCGGCACCGCGCACGTCGGGGAGTTCGGCGGCCGCGAGAACATCGCCCGCGCCAAGGGCGAGATCGTGGAGGCGGTGCGGCCGGGCGGCACCGCCGTCCTGAACGCCGACGACCCGCTCGTCGCCGCCATGGCGCCGCGCACACCCGGCGAGGTCGTCACCTTCGGCCGTTCCCCGGACGCGTCCGTCCGCGCCGAGGACGAGACGCTCGACGAGCAGGGCAGGCCCCGCTTCACCCTCGTCACACCGGAGGGCTCGGCGCCGGTCGCGCTGCTCCTGCACGGCTCGCACGCCGTCCCCAACGCGCTCGCCGCCGCCGCGGCGGCCCGCGCGGCCGGGCTCGCGCCCGCCGAGATCGCCGAGGCCCTCTCGCAGGCCACGCCGGTCAGCCGGTGGCGGATGGAGGTCACCGAGCGAGCCGACGGGGTGACGGTCGTGAACGACGCCTACAACGCCAATCCCGACTCGACCCGCGCCGCCCTCGACGTGCTCGCCCACATGGCGCGGGGCCGCCGCGCGTACGCGGTGCTGGGCGAGATGGCCGAACTCGGCGCCTCGTCCGCGGCGGAACATGCCAAGATCGGGGAGCATGCGGCGCGCAGCGGGGTCGCGGGCCTCGTGGTCGTCGGCGCGAACGCGGCGGCGATGGCGGACGGGGCCGGGCAGGTGGGGTCATGGACGGGAGAATGCGTGCAGGTGGATGACGTCGGCGAGGCGGTCACCGCGCTCGGCGAGCGGCTGGTGCCGCATGACGTCGTGCTGGTGAAGGGCTCTCGCGTCGCGGGGCTGGAACGGGTGGCCGAGGCGATCCTCGCGGAGGACGCCCGATGACCAACATCATCATCGCCGGCGGCGCCGCGCTGATCTTCGTGATGGTCGGCACGCCGGCGTGGATCCGGATCGTCAACCGGCTCGGCTACGGCCAGATGATCCGCGACGAGGGCCCCGAGGCCCACCTCAACAAGCGCGGTACCCCCACGATGGGCGGGACGGTCTTCATCGTCGGCTCGCTCGTCGGGTACGCGGTGGCGCACCTGTTCACCGGCAACCCGCCGACCATCTCCGGCATCCTCGTGCTGTTCCTGATGGCCGGTCTCGGCCTCGTCGGGTTCGTCGACGACTACATCAAGGTGTTCAAGCAGCGCAGCCTCGGGCTGCGCAGCGGCGCCAAGATGATCGGCATCATCCTCGTCGGCGTCGTGTTCGCCGTCGGGTCGCTCAACTTCCCCAACGGCTACCAGGTCACCCCCGCCGCCGACAGCCTGTCGTTCCTGCGCGACTTCGGGCCCCCGATCGGCCCGTACCTGTTCGTGATCTGGGCGCTGCTGCTGATCGCGGCGATGTCCAACGGCGTCAACCTCACCGACGGCCTGGACGGTCTCGCGGCCGGCCCGGCCGGGATGGTGCTGGCCGCCTACGTGATCATCGGCAACTGGCAGCTGCGCAACAGCTGCGAGTTCGCGCTCGACCCCAAGTGCTACACCGTCCGCGACCCCCTCGACCTCGCGGTGGTCGCCGCGGCCGTGCTCGGCGGCGTGTTCGGGTTCCTGTGGTGGAACGCCCCGCCCGCGAAGATCTTCATGGGCGACACCGGCTCGCTGGCCCTCGGCGGCGTGCTGGTCGGCCTGGCGATCCTCACCCGCACCCAGTTCCTGCTCGCCATCCTGTGCGGGCTGATCGTGATGATCACCCTGTCGGTGATGATCCAGGTCGGCGGGTTCAAGCTGACCAAGAAACGCGTGTTCAAGATGGCCCCGCTGCAGCACCACTTCGAGCTGTCCGGCTGGGCCGAGACCACGATCGTCGTGCGCTTCTGGCTGATGTCGGCGCTGTTCGTCGCCATCGGCATCGGCCTGTTCTACCTGGAATGGATGCCGAAGAGTTGAGTGATCACCGCCTTGAAGGCCGAGCCGTCTGCGTCGCCGGGCTCGGAGTGTCCGGCCGTTCCGCCGCCCGCGCGCTCGCCGGGCACGGCGCCCGCGTCACCGTCGTGGACGCCCGCGACGGCGAGGAGCAGCGCGGGCACGCCGCCGAGCTGGAGGCCGGCGGGATCGCGGTCCGGCTCGGCGACGGCGAGCGGCTGCCGGACGGCACCGACCTGGTGGTGACCTCGCCCGGCTGGCGGCCGGACGTGCCGCTGCTCGCCGCGGCCGCCGCGGCCGGCATCGAGATCATCGGCGAGGTCGAGCTCGCCTGGCGGCTCCGCCCGCGGGACGCGGCGCCGTGGCTGGCCATCACGGGGACCGACGGCAAGACCACCGTCGTCCGGATGCTGGCCTGCATGCTCACCGCCGCCGGCCACAACGCCCTCGCCGTCGGCAACGTCGGAACGCCCATCGTCGATGCCGTCGCCGGGCCGTACGACGTGCTCGCGGTGGAGCTGTCGAGCTACCAGCTGCACTGGTCCAGCTCGCTCGCGCCGGAGGCGGCCGCGGTGCTGAACGTCGCGCCCGACCATCTCGACTGGCACGGCTCCATGGACGCCTACGTGGACGCCAAGGCCAAGATCTTCGCCCCGGGATGCGTCGCGGTCTTCAACGCCGACAACGACACGTCCGCCGCCCTCGCCGAGCGCGCCCCGGACGTGGAGCGGCGGGTCGGCTTCACGCTGCGGGTCCCGCGCCCCGGCGAACTCGGCGTCGTCGAGGAACTGCTGGTCGACCGGGCGTTCACCGGCGACCCTGCCGGCCAGGCCGCCGAACTCGCCGAACTCGCCGACGTCCGCCCGTTCGCGCCCCACAACGTCGCCAACGCGCTGGCCGCCGCCGGCCTCGCCCGCGCGTTCGGGGTGCCGCCCGAGGCCGTCCGCGAGGGGCTGCGGGCGTTCGTCCCCGACCCGCACCGCATCCAGCACGTCGCCGACGTGGCGGGCGTCACCTACGTCAACGACTCCAAGGCGACGCAGCCGCACGCGGCCGCCGCGTCCCTGGCCGCCTACGAGCCCGTCGTGTGGATCGCCGGCGGCCTCCTTAAGGGCCTGGACGTCGACGACCTGGTGCGCACATGCGCCGGTCGGCTGCGCGGCGCCGTGCTGATGGGACGCGACCGGCACCGGATCGCCGAGGCACTGGCGCGACACGCTCCGGATGTCCCGGTCGTGGACGTCCCCGACACCGACACTGGGGCCATGGACCGCGTCGTCAACGAAGCCTCCGGGCTCGCGCGCCCGGGTGACACCGTGCTGCTCGCCCCCGTCGGGGCGTCCTTCGACATGTTCGCCAACTACCCCGCCCGCGGGGACGCCTTCATCGCCGCCGTCGAACGCCTCGCCGGCCGGAGCCCCCATGCCAGTCCGGGGGACGACCCCCGGAACCCCCATGCCAGCCCGGGGGACGACCCCCGGAACCCCCATGCCAGCCCGGGGGACGACCCCCGGAACCCCCGGTAGGCATGGCCGCCGTACCGGCCGAAGAGGAGGACGGCGGGCGCCCGGGGCCGCGCGAGCAGGTGGTCGCCGCCATCGGGCTGCTCGACCGTCCCCTCACGTCCTACTACCTGGTGCTGGGCTGCACGGTGATGCTGCTCGCGCTCGGCCTGACGATGGTGCTGTCGGCGTCCAGCGTCAACCAGCTCCAGGCGACGGGCTCGGCCTTCACCCTGTTCCAGAAGCAGGCGCTGTGGATGGCGATCGGGCTGCCCGGCATGTGGCTGGCGTCCCGCCTGCCGGTGAAGACGTTCCGCGCGCTGGCCTACCCCCTGCTGCTGCTCTCGATCGTCGTGCTGATGATGGTGCTGGTCCCCGGGCTCGGCCGCAGCGCGGGCGGCGCCACCCGCTGGATCGACCTGGGGCCGGTGCAGATCCAGCCGTCGGAACTGGCCAAGCTCGCACTGGTGCTGTGGGGCGCGGACCTGCTGGCCCGCAAGGAACGGCTGGGGCAGCTGACCGAATGGCGCCCGCTGCTGGTCCCGCTGATGCCCGGCGCCGGGGTGCTGGTCCTGCTGGTGATGCTGGGCAGCGACCTCGGCACCACGCTGGTGCTCCTCGCGATCTTCCTGGGGCTGCTGTGGGTCGTCGGCGCCCCCGCGCGGCTGTTCGTCGGCATCACCGGGCTCGTGGGCGTGCTGGTCTCGATCCTCATCGTCGTGGAGCCGTACCGGATGAGGCGCCTCACCGGGTTCCTCGACCCGTCCGGCAACCAGCTCACCGACAACTACCAGGGCATGCAGGGCCTGTACGCGATCGGCTCGGGTGGCCTGTTCGGCACCGGCCTCGGGGAAGGACGCGCCAAATGGGACTACCTGCCCCACGCCGAGACCGACTTCATCTTCGCGATCGTGGGGGAGGAGTTCGGCCTCGTCGGCACCCTGGTGGTCCTGTCCCTGATCGGGCTGCTCGCCTACGCGGGCCTGCGGATCGCCCGGCGGGTCAACGACCCGTTCACCCGGCTCGCCGCGGCGGGCGCCACGGCGTGGCTGGTCGTGCAGGCCGTCGTGAACATCGGCGCCGTGATCGGCGTCCTGCCCATCACCGGAATCCCGCTTCCGCTGGTGTCCTACGGCGGTTCGGCCCTGATCCCGAGCCTGTTCGCGCTGGGCATGCTGCTCGCTTTCGCCAAACGTGAGCCCGGCGCGCGGCAGGCACTCTCCGCACGGGGTCCCGGACCGGTCGTGAGGGCTCTAAGCTGGCTGGGTCTGGCACGGCGTTGAACCCCTTCCGGGGGGTTCGGGGGGTCCCCCCATATTGACTCGGCCCCCTCCGGGGTGCCGGAGACGCCGCGTCCACGAGCGCGCCTGCGCGCCGGACGCGCGGCACCCGACAAGTCGAACACGCTGAGGAGTTGTCAACCAGCATGAGGGTTGTCCTGGCCGGCGGGGGCACCGCCGGACACATCGAGCCCGCCCTGGCACTCGCCGACGCGCTGCGCCGCAACGACCCGAACACCGGGATCGTCTGCCTCGGCACCGAGCGGGGCCTGGAGACCCGCCTCGTCCCGCAGCGCGGCTACGAACTCGCCCTGATCCCGCCGGTACCGCTGCCGCGCACGCTGACCCCGCAGCTGCTGTCGGTCCCCGGCCGGCTGCGCGGCGCGATCAACGCGGCGGCGTCCGTCCTCGACCAGGCCCAGGCCGACATCCTGGTCGGGTTCGGCGGTTATGTCGCCACGCCGGGCTACCTGGCCGCGCGCAAGCGCAAGGTGCCGATCATCGTCCACGAGGCCAACCCCAAGCCCGGCCTCGCCAACAAGCTCGGCGCCCGCTTCACCGAGCACGTCGCGGTGTCGCACGCCGACTCGCCGCTGCCGAACCCCACGTTCGTCGGCATCCCGCTGCGCCGCGAGATCGCCACCCTCGACCGGCTCGCCCTGGGCGACAAGGCCCGCTCCTACTTCGGCCTGCTGCCCGACCTGCCCACCCTGCTGATCTTCGGCGGCTCGCAGGGCGCCCGGTCCCTCAACCAGGCCGCGGTGGCCGCCGCGCCGGCCTTCCGGCAGGCGGGCATCCAGGTCCTGCACATCGTCGGGCCGAAGAACACCGAGGAGCCCGAGCCGGTGTCCGGCGGCCCGCAGTACGTCACGATCCCGTACTGCGACCGGATGGACCTCGCCTACGCCGCCGCCGACATGGCCATGTGCCGCGCCGGCGCGATGACGTGCGCGGAGCTGGCCGCGGTCGCGCTGCCCGCGGTGTACGTGCCGCTGCCGATCGGCAACGGCGAGCAGCGGCTGAACGCCGAGCCGATCGTCGAGGCCGGCGGCGGCATGCTCGTCGACAACGCCGACCTCACCCCGGAATGGATCGTGCAGCACGTGCTGCCGGTGCTGGCCGACCCGGGCCGGGTCGCGCACATGTCGGAGGCCGCCGGGCGGATGGGCCGGCGGGACGCCGACGTCGCGCTCGCCCGGATGGTCTACGACGTGGTCCGCTCGTCGGGCACCGGCCGATGAGCCTGATCGATCCGCGCGACGTCGTGCCCGCCGGCGAGCTCGGCCGGGTCCACTTCATCGCGATCGGGGGGGCGGGGATGTCCGGCATCGCCCGCATCATGCTCCGGCGCGGTCTCGCCGTCTCCGGCAGCGACGCCCGCGATTCCGAGCTGCTCACCCAGCTCGGCGACCTCGGCGCCAAGGTCTTCGTCGGGCACGACGCCGCCTACCTGGGCGACGCCGAGACGGTGGTCGTGTCCACCGCGATCCGGGACGCCAACCCGGAGCTGGCCGCGGCCCGCGAGCGCGGCCTGCGGGTCCTGCACCGCTCGGCCGCGCTCGCCTCGCTGATGGCGGGCCGCCGCGCGGTCGCGGTCGCCGGCACGCACGGCAAGACCACCACGACCTCGATGCTGACGGTCGCGCTCCAGCACGCGGGCGCCGACCCGTCCTACTGCATCGGCGGGCAGCTGGTCACCACCGGCCTCGGCGCCGACGAGGGCACCGGCGACGTGTTCGTGGCCGAGGCCGACGAGAGCGACGGCTCCTTCCTCATGTACACCCCGCACATCGCGGTCGTCACCAACGTCGAGGCCGACCACCTCGACAACTACGGCGGCTTCGAGATGGTGAAGGAGAACTTCGGCAAATTCGTCGACCGCGTCGAGCCGGGCGGGACGCTCATCGTCGGCGCCGACGACCCCGTCGCGATGGAACTGACGGAACGGGCGCGGGCGCGCGGCCTGACCGTCCGCACGTACGGGGAGGCCGCGGGCGCCGACCTGAGGGTGACCGGATTCACCCCGCGCGGGCTCGGCTCCCGGTTCGAGATCGACGGGATCGGCGAGGTCGCGCTGGGCGTCCCCGGGCGGCACAACTCGCTGAACGCCGCCGCCGTGGTCGCGGTCGCGCAGGCCCTCGGCCTGGACGACGCGCCGGTCCGGGCGGGCCTCGCCGCGTTCGGCGGCGCGATGCGGCGGCTGGAGCGCAAGGGCGAGGCGGGCGGCGTCGAGGTGTTCGACAGCTACGCCCACCACCCGACCGAGCTCACCGCCGACCTGGACGCCACCCGCGACTACCTGGGGGAGAAGGAGGGCGGCGGCCGGATCGTCGCGGTCTTCCAGCCCCACCTGTACAGCCGCACCCGGTTCTTCGCCGCCGAGTTCGGCGCGGCGCTCGGCCTCGCCGACGCCGCCGTCGTCCTGGACGTCTACGGGGCCCGGGAGGACCCGGAGCCCGGCGTGACCGGCGCCCTCGTCGCCGACGCCGTCCCCGCCGGCACCGAGACCGTGTACGCGCCCGTCCGCGACGAGGTGCCCGGCATCGCGGCCGCGCTGGCGCGGCCCGGCGACGTCGTCATCACGCTCGGCGCCGGGGACGTGACCCAGCTCGGCCCGCTCGTCCTGGAGCGCCTCGCGGGGGCGTGAGCGGCGGGCTCGGTCCGGCGGGGACACGCCGCCGCCGGCGCGGTCGGCGGCGGGCGGGGCGGGGACTGCCAAGCTTGGGTCATGACCGAGGCGCGGACGGGCCAACGAGCCGTGCGGGACGGGAAGCCCGAGCCGGACGAGGAGCAGGCGCCGGACACGGCCCGTGGCGGAGAGCGCGGCCGTCCGGGACGCTGGAAGGTGGTCTTCGTCTCGCTGCTGGTGCTCGGCGCGCTCGCGGCGGTGACCTGGGTGCTGCTCGGCTCGCGGCTGCTGGTCGTGCGGCACGTCGAGGTGACCGGGACGAGCCTGGCGCCCCGCGACCGCGTCGTCGACGCCGCCGGGATCAGCCTCGGCAAGCCGATGGCGCGGCTGGCGACCGGCGATATCGGGGAACGGGTCGAGCGGCTCCGGGAGGTGGAGTCGGCCGAGATCCAGCGGCACTGGCCGGGCACCGTCCGCATCGTGGTCCGCGAGCGGGTGCCGGCCGCGGTCTTCGAACGCGGCGGCCGCCACCACCTCATCGACCGGCACGGCGTCGTCGTGGCCGACGGCGAGTCCAGGCCGTCCGGTCTCCCGACGCTGGCCGTCGCCTCTCCCGGGCCGTCCGACAAGGCGACGCTGGCCGCCCTCACCGTCCTGTCCGACCTGCCGGAACGGATACAGGAGCAGCTCCGCGAGGTCGCGGCCACCGGTCCCGAGGCGGTCACCCTGCACATGGCGAGCGGGCAGACGGTGGAGTGGGGCGCCGCGGAACGGGCGGGGGAGAAGATCCGGCTGCTGGACGCGTTGTGGCGCACGGCGGCGGGGCGGGCCGTCAGCACGGCCGACGTCAGTTCCCCCGAGGTGCTCAAGACGAAGTGAGCATGCCGTGCGGCGCACCCCGCCGGACCGCCGGGCGCTTCGCGGGGAAGTCCGTTTGTCATGCCGTTCGGGTCCGGTGCGTGTTGCGCGGCGATTCCGGCGGCCCGATGGGGCACGCTGGAACGGTCGCCCGGACATCGGCGGCAACGATACGGACGGCGGGAGGCGGCAGCTGGTGGACGGCGGCGTGCACGGTCCGGGAACTCCCAGATCTCCTTCGCCAACCTGGGCAAACCTGCGTCCAGTGCGACACGCCGGTGGAGTTGGGGGGAGGTTAGTTGACCCTGGCCGTAAGGCCGCCCTACTGTCCGTATCAGTCCTCAGGTTGACATAACTGTAAGCCTCAAGTTGAGGGTGAGGGTTCAGGGGGGACCGGTCTTCGAACCGGATCGGCCCGGGGCTCGGCCCGCAAGCAGCAGACAGGTCAGGAAAACCGCGGCGGCACGGTCGGCAGATCGTGCAGGGCGGTCGGATAGAGCGGAAAGGCCCCTCGTCGTGGCAGCACCGCAGAATTACCTCGCGGTCATCAAGGTCGTCGGCATCGGCGGCGGCGGCGTCAACGCCGTCAACCGGATGATCGAAGAGGGACTCAAGGGCGTCGAGTTCATCGCGATCAACACGGACGCCCAGGCGCTGCTGATGAGTGACGCCGATGTGAAACTGGACGTGGGCCGCGAGCTCACCCGCGGGCTCGGAGCCGGCGCCAACCCCGATGTCGGCCGCAAGGCCGCCGAAGATCACCGCGAGGAGATCGAAGAGGTCCTCAAGGGCGCCGACATGGTGTTCGTCACCGCCGGAGAGGGCGGCGGCACCGGCACCGGCGGCGCCCCCGTGGTGGCCAACATCGCCCGCTCGCTCGGCGCGCTGACCATAGGCGTCGTCACCCGCCCCTTCAGCTTCGAGGGCAAGCGCCGCGCCATGCAGGCCGAGGCCGGCATAGAGACGCTGCGCGACGAGGTCGACACCCTCATCGTCATCCCCAACGACCGGCTGCTGTCGATCTCCGACCGGCAGGTCAGCGTGCTGGACGCGTTCAAGGCCGCCGACCAGGTGCTGCTGTCCGGTGTGCAGGGCATCACCGACCTGATCACCACGCCCGGCCTGATCAACCTGGACTTCGCCGACGTCAAGTCCGTGATGTCCGGCGCCGGCTCGGCGCTGATGGGCATCGGCTCCGCACGGGGTGACGACCGCAGCGTCGCCGCGGCCGAGATGGCGATCTCCAGCCCGCTGCTGGAGGCCAGCATCGACGGCGCGCACGGCGTGCTGCTGTCCATCTCCGGCGGCTCCGACCTCGGCCTCTTCGAGATCAACGAGGCGGCGCAGCTGGTGTCCAACGCCGCCGCGCCCGACGCGAACATCATCTTCGGCGCGGTCATCGACGACGCGCTCGGCGACGAGGTCCGGGTCACGGTGATCGCGGCGGGTTTTGACGAGGGCCGCCCTGCTAAGCCGGCCCCGGAACCCGAGAGCAAGAGGCTGCCCCCGCCGCCGCGCCCCGTACCGC
>NZ_SMKK01000244.1 GCF_004348425.1 Actinomadura sp. 7K507 | reverse complement strand
CCACCCGGCCATGAGGCGGTCCCCCGGCCCACCTCGCCCGATTCGTGTGCACTGAGGATCTGATGGAGCAATTCCTCCTGGTGACGGCGTTCGTCATCGTGGCGGGCGCGGGAATCGCCGCCGCGGTCCTGCTGGTACGCCAGCGGCAGGCGTCCGCCGAGCTGCGTGAACGGAACGCCGTGCTGGCGCGCGGCCTGGAGCTGCGGGACCAGGAGCTGCGGCACCTCGCCGACGTCCGGCTGCCCGAGCTCATGGAGTCGTTGAGCAACCCGGGCGTGCACGTCGCCGGCCCGCTGCACGACCTCGATCGCGAGGCCCCCGCCTACGGGCGGTCGCTGCAGACCGTGATGGACCTGTTCGCCGGGTCGGCCGCGCGCGTCCGGGAGCGGGCCGACCGGTCCGCGAAGTCGACGCTGCGGGCGATGATGCGGGCCGTGCAGAGCCTGGCGAACGAGCAGCAGTTCGCGATCTCGACCATGCAGGAACGCCACGACGACCCGGACGTGCTGGAGGGCCTGCTGCGCATCGACCACATGAACGCCCAGCTCGGGCGGCGCGCCCAGGCCACCGCGGTGCTGTGCGGGTCGTGGCCGGGTCAGCAGCGCTCGGCGTCGTCGATGAGCGACGTGGTCCGCGGCGCGACGTCCCGCGTCCGCGACTACCTGCGCGTCAACCTGGAGGGGACGGTGAGCAGCGCGGTGACGAGCCGCGCCGTGGAGCCCGTCGTGCTGACGCTGGCCGAGCTGCTCGACAACGCAGCGCGGCACTCCCGGCCCGACACCTCCGTCGAGGTCAACTTCAGGTCCACGCACAACGGCGTCGCCATCACGATCGACGACGCGGGGGTGGCGATGGACGCCGACGAACTGCAGCGCGCGTCCGACCTGCTGTCGGGTGAGGCGTCGGTGGACATCCACCGGCTCGGCGACCCGCCGCAGGTCGGGTTCGCGGTGGCGGGCGTGCTCGCCGCCCGCTACGGGTTCCGGGTGTCGGTCGACAGCCGCTCCCCCTACGGCGGTGTGCGGGCCGTGGTGTTCGTGCCGAGCGCGCTGATCACCACCGTCCCGGACGCGCGGCCGCCCGAACCGGTGGCCTCGTCCCGCCCGGCCGGGGAGACCGGCGCCGCCGCGGAGGACGGGCCGTCCACGGCGGGCGGCCTGCCCAAGCGGAGCCGCGTCGCGGTCGCCGACCGTCCCGCCGGGACCGGCGGCCTGGACGAGGAACGCGGCGAGCCGGCCATCGGGGACACGTCCCCGGCCAGGCCGGCCCGGGAGACCGCGGCGGGGCTCGGCGCCTGGCAGCGCGGGACGCGCTCCGGCCGCGCCGCCGCGCCGTCGAGCACGGGCCGGTCCAGCACGGGCCCGTCCAGCACGGGCCCGTCCAGCACGGGGGACGCGGGGCTCGGCGGGCCCGCCATCGAGAGCAAGGACCTGCGGCCATGAACGAGGGGTGGAACGGCGCGATGGACGACGGGACGAACCGGCTCGGCTGGATGCTGGACGACGCGCTGCGCATGCCGGAGACGCGCTACGCGATCCTGCTGTCGGCCGACGGGCTGCTGATGGCCCACTCCGAGCGGATCTCCAGGGACGACGCGGAACGGCAGGCCGCGGGCATGTCGGGCCTGCAGTCGCTCGCCCGCAGCACCGCCGAGTTCTGCGGCGACCCCGGCACCGAGTGGCGGCAGACGGTCAACGAGTTCGACGACGGCTACGTGTTCCTCGTCGCCGCCGGCCCCGGCGCGTACCTGGCGGTGTCGGCGACGCAGCACGTGGACATGGAGACCGTCTCGTTCCGGCTGCAGGAGCTGGTGCAGCGGCTGGGCAAGGAGATGACCAGCCCGCCGCGGCCGGGCGCGGGCCGTCCCGCATGACGCCCCGCAGGAACGAGCGGGCCCTCGTCCGGCCGCACGTCGTGACCGGCGGCCGGGCGCACCCCACCCGCAACGTGTTCGACCTCGTCACCCTCGTGATCTTCAACGGCGACCTGCCGCGCGCCGGCCTGTCCCCGGAGAAGCTGCGCATCGTCGAGCTGTGCCGCGGCGGCCCGCTGTCGGTCGCCGAGATCGCGGGGCATCTCGGCCTGCCCGTCGGGGTCGCCAAGGTCCTGCTGTCCGATCTGGTCGACGACGGGCACCTCACCACCAGGGCCGGCTCCGCGGAGGGCCGGCAGTCCAAGGTCCAGCTCCTTCAGGAGGTGCTCGATGGACTCCGCGCTCGCCTCTGAGACGCCCTACCTGCGCGACAGCGTGCGGACGGCCGTCAAGATCCTCGTCGTCGGCCATTTCGCGGTCGGCAAGACCACCTTCGTCGGGACGCTGTCGGAGATCCGCCCGCTGCGCACCGAGGAGCGGATGACGCAGGCCGGTGCCATGGTCGACGACCTCGCCGGCATCCGGGACAAGACGACCACCACGGTCGCCATGGACTTCGGCCGCCTGACGCTGAGCGACGACCTCGTCCTGTACCTGTTCGGGGCGCCGGGACAGCAGCGCTTCACCCGGCTTTGGGACGACCTCGCGCGCGGCGCCCTCGGCGCGCTGATCCTGGTGGACACCGCCCGCCTCAAGCAGTCGTTCGAGATCATGGACATCGTGGAGCGGCAGGGCCTGCCGTACGCGGTGGCCGTGAACCACTTCGACGAGTCGCCGCGCTTCCCCGAGTCCGAGGTGCGCGAGGCCCTCGACCTCGCCGGCACCACGCCGCTGGTCACCTGCGACGCCCGGGACGGCCGGTCGTCCACCGAGGCGCTGATCACGCTCGTCGACCACCTCCTCACCCTCGACACGGAGACACCGTGACCGACCTTTCCACCACCGCCGAGCCCGCCCGCTTCGCGATGTACGGGCAGGAGTTCGCCGACGACCCGCAGCGCGTCTACGCGCAGATGCGCGCTCACGGCGACCTGGCGCCCGTCGAGCTGTCCCCCGGCGTCCCGGCGACGCTCGTGCTCGGCTACGACGCCGCGCTGGAGATCATGCGCGACCCCGACCGGTTCCCGCGGTGCAGCGAGGTGTGGGAGCAGGAGGTCGGCCCCGAGTGCCCGGTGCTGCCGATGATGATGACGCGGCCCAACGCCCTGTTCACCAACGGCGCCGTCCACGCCCGGCTCCGGTCGGCGATCGTCGACAGCCTGGCCCGGGTCGAGCCGGCGTTGCTGCGCGAGTACGTCGCGGACGGCGCGAACAGCCTCATCGACGGGTTCGCGGACGACGGCCGCGCCGACCTCATCGGCCAGTATGCCCGCACGCTGCCGCTGCTGGTGTTCAACGAGATGTTCGGCTGCCCGCGCGACATCGGCGACAAGCTGGTGCGCGGCATGAGCGCCATCTTCGACACCGTCGACGCCGAGGAGGGCAACGCGCTCCTGGGCGAGGCGACCCTCGAACTGGTGGCGCACAAACGGCAGAAGCCGGGCGCGGACGTGACGTCCTGGATGCTGCGGCACCCCGCCGGCCTCGACGACGTCGAGATGACCCACCAGATCACGCTGCTCGTCGGCGCCGGCACCGAGCCCGAGCAGAACCTCATCGCCAACGGGATCCTGCTGCTGCTCTCCGACGGCCGGTTCGGCGGCGACCTGTCCGGAGGCAGCCTGCCCGTCGAGGACGCCCTCGACGAGATCCTGTGGACCGACCCGCCGATGGCCAACTACGCGACGACGTTCCCCCGCCAGGACACCGACTTCCACGGGTACCGGCTGCCCGCGCACCAGCCCGTGCTGATCAGCTACGCCGCCGCGAACACCGACCCGTCCAGGTCGGCGGCCAACCGGACGGGCAACCGCGCGCACCTGTCCTTCTCCGGCGGCCCCCACACCTGCCCGGCCAAGAACCACGCCCGCCTCATCGCGTCGGTCGCCATGGAGACGCTCCTGGACCGCCTCCCCGACCTGGAGCTGGCCGTCCCGGCGGACGACCTGGAATGGCGCCCAGGTCCCTTCCACCGGGCCCTGACCGCCCTGCCCGTCGCCTTCCCGCCGGCCGCCGTCCGCTGACCGTCAGTCTTCCGTCGCGGCGCGCAGGGCGCCGACCACCGCCGTCAGCTGGGTTATCAGGCCGGCCACGCTGGTCTGGTCGGTGCCGTTGACGGTCACCGTGCGCAGCTCGTCCGGCTTGGGCAGCTTGGCCATGATCTCCGGCAGCGACGCGATCAGCCGGGCCTGCACGGCCGCGGGCGTCCGGTCGTTCTCGATCGCGGCGCGGGCGCCCTCCCGCTCCAGGTCCAGCAGCGCCTGCTCGTGCCGGGACCGCGCGCGGGACCCGGCCAGCGCCTGCTCGCCCTCCGCGCGGAGCCGGGCCAGCTCGTGGTCCCGCTCGATGCGCAGCCGCCCCGTCTCGGCCTCCTCCTCGTGCCGCTCGCGTTCCATCCGCAGGTCGTGCCGTGTCGTCTCGGTCTCCAGCTCGGCGATCTCGCGGGCGTCGTCGTGCTCGCGCTTGGTGCGGCGCAGCTTCTCGGCCGCCTCGGTGTCGAACAGCTGGGACTCGTTGCGGGCGCGCAGCTCGGCCAGCTCCCGCTCGTGCTCCAGCCGCTGCGTCTCCTTGATCCGCTCGGTGGACATCTCGCGCTGCGCGACGGCCTCCTCGGCCTCCAGCTCGGCCAGCCGGGCGATCTGGCCCTGCTCGGACCGGTAGGGCTTCTGCAGGTTCTCCCAGAGGCGGGACGAGCTGACCACGGCCTCCTTGATCTGCACGGTGACGATCCGCAGCCCGAGCCCCTCGCCGCGCTGCCCCTCCTCGTTCTGGCCCTCCGCCACCGCCCGCAGCCGGGCGGTCAGCTCCTCGATGATGGGCTGCTTGTCGCTGAGGATGTCCCGCACGCCCATCGTGGAGACCTTGTCCTTGATCGCGGCCTCCGCCTGCTCCCGGAGCTGGAGGTTGACCACCCGCATCGGGTCGTCGGCGTCGCCGAAGTCGAGCTTGCGGTACGCGGTGCCGAAGTCCTGGATGATCCACTGGACGTAGCCCTGGACGAGGACGCCCTGCAGTTCCCGGCAGATGCAGTACGCGTTGATCAGGATCGTCTGCGTCGCGCCCGGCACCACGAGGAACGAGTCGGTGGACGGGTTGAACCGGAACGACACCCCGAGCCCGACGTGCAGCGGTTCCTCCCGCCCGCGCCGCGTGTGCACGACGAACGCGTTCGGCGGGACGAGCACGTTCTTCCACCGCCAGAACCCGCTGATCCGCACGTCCACGGGACCCGGTGCCGTCCGGTCCGCCGGGGGCGCGCCGCCGAGGGCACGGTTGCGTTTGGCGATCGGGGCGGCGGCCTGCGGGACCGGGCCCCCCGCGGCGGCCGGAGCGGCCAGGGGCGCGGGGGCGCGCCTCGCCTTCAGGTCGTCCTCCAGGACCGCCTGCTCGGCGACGACCTTCTCCAGATAGGTGTTGCCCTTCTCAGGCGCGCTCATCTCGCTCCTCAACGCGAAATCGGAATGGCGGTACCTTATTGCGCTTTGAACCTTCCGCTCAGGCATATGCGTACGTATCTCCGTGGCGGCACATGAGCGGCAGGCGTCCGCGACCGACAGGCCGATGCTCGCCATCGGCGCCGTCGCGACGGGACTGGTCGTCCTCGCGCTGGTCGTACGGCTGGGCGGGGCGTTCAGCGAGACCGCGGCCCCCGGCCTGTCGCAGGCCGGGGCGCTGACCAAGGTCGGCCTGTCGGTCGCCAAGCTCGGCGGGAACGCAGCCGCGGTCCTCACCGTCGGATGGCTGCTGGTCGCGGCCGTGTTCGCCCGCCCGCCGTCACCGGTCGGCCGCCGCTGCCTGCGCGCCGCGTCCCTCACGGCGCTGGCGTGGGCGCTGTGCACGCTGGCGCTGATCGTGTTCACCGCCCTGGACCTGTTCGGCACCGGCATCGGCGGCCTCACCGGGAACATGATGCGGACGCTGCTCATCGAGCTGCCGCAGGGACGGGCGCTGCTGATGACCCTCGCCGCCGCGGTCGCGCTGGCGGTCGCGGCGAGCCTCCCCCGCGCCGGGGGCGGCTCCGGATACCTGCTCGCGGGCGCGCTCGCGGCCCTGCTCCCGCCGCTGTTCACCGGCCACGCGTCGAGCGCGTCGTACCACTCGCTCGCCGTCTACAGCCTGGTCGCGCACGTCCTCGGCGTCGCGCTGTGGATCGGCGGGCTCGTCGCCCTGGTGACCGCCGGGCCCGCGCTCCGCGACAGGCTGCCGCGGACCGTCCGGCGCTACAGCACGCTGGCGCTGGTGTCGTTCATCGTCGTCGGGGCGAGCGGCGCGGCGAACGCGTGGGTGCGGCTCGGCGGCTTCGACCTCGGCTCGCGGTACGCGATGGTCGTCGTGGCGAAAATCGCGGCCCTCGGCGTCCTCGGCGGCCTGGGCTGGTGGCACCGGCGCTCCACCATCCCCGCCCTGCGGGACGGTACGGGCGCGCGTCCCTTCCTGAGGCTCGGAGCCGCCGAAGTCCTCATCATGGCGGCGACGATGGCCATCGCCACCGGCCTCTCCCGCACTCCCCCGCCCGAGAACGCCCCGGACACGCTCGACGTCACCGAACTGCGCCTCGGCTACCCGCTGCCCGGCCCCGCCGGGACCGGGCCCTACCTGCTGGACTGGTGGATCGACCCGCTGTTCTTCGCGCTGATCGCCGCCGGCGCCGTCCTGTACGGGGTGGGCGTCGTGCGCGTGCGGGACTGGCCGTGGCAGCGCAGCGCCGCCTGGACCGCGGGGCTGGCCGTCGTGCTCCTCGCCACCGGAAGCGGGATCTCCCGCTACAGCATGGTGTTGTTCAGCGCCCACGCCATCCAGCACGTCCTCGTCGGGGTGCTGGCGCCGCTGCTGCTCCTGTACGGGGCCCCGGTGCGGCTGGCGCTGCGGGCCATGCGGGGCGAGAGCGCGCCGCTGCTGGCCGCCGCCGCGAACTGCCGCGGGATCCGGCTGCTCGCGCACCCGGTCGTCGCCTCCGCGCTGTTCCTGCTCAGCCTCTACGCGTTCTACACCTCGCCGCCGTTCGCCGCGTCCCTCAGCAACCACGCGCTGCACTCGCTCGCCATGCTCTGCTTCCTGGTCATCGGGCTGGCGTACTTCCACGGGACGGCCGGGACGCTGGTCCCGCTCGCCGTTCTGCCGCTGCACGCGATCGCCGGGATCGCCCTGATGCGGGAGGGCACCGTCCTCGGCAGCTGGTTCGAGGAACTCGGCCGCGGCTGGGGCGCGTCCCCGCTGGACGACCAGCGCCTCGGCGCGCTGCTGCTGTGGACGGTCACCGCCGCGATCACGGCGGCCGCCGCGGTAGCGCAGGAGCTCTACTGGCGGGGCCGGCGGTCCACGACCCGGCTGAGCGCCTCCACGACGGTCGGGTCGTACTCGGCGGCGGAGTCCAGCCTCAGCCTCTCCAGCACGGCCGCGCCGCGGTCCCGGTCCGGGGACTCGCCGACGAGGTCGTCGTAGGCGTTGGCGACCTTGATGATGCGGCCCGCGAGCGGCGGCGGGGCCGGCCTCGCCGCGTCGCCGGCCCCGGCGGGCGCGGGCTCGCGTCCCGTCCGGTAGGGGTGCGACGAGAGCCGCACGATGTGCGCCACCCGGTCCAGGACGCCCGTCTGCTTGATGACCTCGGCGCCGAGCTCGGCGATGCGGCGCTGCTCGGCCGGGGACGCCAGCACGGTCGCGCCGCCCGGGATCGGATCGCCGAGCGACAGCTGCCCGATGTCGTGCATGAGCGCCGCGTACTCCAGTTCGAGAAGCTCCTCCTCGGACATGCCGAGCTCGCGTCCCATCTCCACCGCGAGCCGCGACACCCGCCGCGAGTGCCCGGTCTCCACGTAGCCGCCGACCTCGGTGACGCGCGACAGCGCCCGGACGGTCTGCAGGTACGTCGCGCGGATCCCGGCGTACCGGCGGAACGCGAACTGCGTCACCAGGATCGGCACCGTGAAGATCAGCAGCGCGGCCTCGCCCATCGCCGTGGTCGCCACCGCGATCAGCATGGCGGTCGCGCTGGTGGCCGCGCACAGCGCCATCTTCGCCTCGATCTCGTCCCGCAGCGCGATCCCGAACCGCGCCCGGACGGCCTCCGCCCGGATCATCGCGGCGATCAGCACGTCGGTGAAGCAGGACGCGATCACGACGATGCCCATCACCGCCAGCAGCAGCTGCCACACCAGGTCGAGCGTCAGCACCGGCCGGAAGCACAGCGCGATGATCGCGACGGTGAACAGCCGCCGGGCCATCGCGTCCGGCCGCGGGGACCGGCCGACCGCGATGTGCGGCAGCGAGCCGACCAGCATGCCGACCGCGGTGACGGCGACGACCTGCAGCGCCGAGTGCTCGGCGACGACGACGCCGAGCGGCGCGTCGGGCGGGGCGCCCTCGGGGCCGACGCCGACCAGCAGCGCGTAGCCGATCGCGCCGGCGCTGGCGATGGGCGCGACCTCCCGGTTGCCCGGCATCACCATCCGGAACAGCTCGCCCAGCGAGATCAGCACCCCGAAGATGATCGCGACGTTGGGCTGCCGGAGCCCGGCCGCCGCGACCTGCGCGACCGCGACGACGGCGATCAGCCCGGCGGTGGCGATCAGCAGCAGCTGGCCGGAGTCGATGGTCTGCCACGCGGCCCGGTCCCGGGCGCGGCCCTGACTGCTCATGGACGTCCAGTCACCGCCGAACCTCGTCGCCGCCCGCGACCCGCAGCGGAGTGCTCGGGTCGTCGTGGTCCTGCTGGGTGGTCTCCACGACGTCGTCGTCGGGCAGGACGACGGGGCCGGGCGGCACCCAGGGATCGCGGTCGAGCGCCCGCAGGAAAGCCTCCACGATAACGGGGTCGAAGTGGTCGCCCATGCAGCGGCGCAGCTCGGTCACGGCCTCGTCGACGCTGCGGGCGGCGCGGTAGGAGCGGGTGGAGGTCATCGAGTCGAACGCGTCGGCGACGGCGATGACCCGGGCGAACTCGGGGATCTCGTCGCCGGCCAGGCCCATCGGGTAGCCGCGGCCGTTCATCTTCTCGTGGTGGTGCATGATGCCGGCGAGCGCCTCGTCCAGGAACCCGATCTCCCGGACGATCTCCAGCCCGCGCATCGGGTGCAGCTGGATCGCGGCGAACTCCTCCTCGGTCATCGGCCCGTTCTTCTGCAGCACCTTGGTGGGCACGCCGAGCTTGCCGACGTCGTGCAGCATCCCGGCGTAGCGGATCGCCTCCACCCGGTCGGGCCGCATCCCGATCTCCTGGGCGATCAGCACCGAGCCGCGGGACACCCGCTCGGAGTGGCCACGGGTGTAGAAGTCCTTGGTCTCGACCGCCTGGCAGAGCGCGGCGAGGGTGGCCGAGTGCGCCTGCTGCTGCACGTACGCCTGGTCCATCGCCCAGCGCGCGATGAACAGCGGCAGCAGGACCAGGACGGCGGCGAACGGCCCGACGCGCGGCCACAGCCCGGCGATGAGCAGGCCGACCATGCCGTAGCCGAGGCAGCTGACGGCGAGCTGGCCGCTCTCGTCCAGCAGCTCGCGCGGCGCGGCCTGCCGGCTCAGCAGCAGCACCCCGGCCATCAGCGTCAGGTTGACCAGGACGAACGTGACGAGCGCGCCGAGGAACGGCCCGATGACGTTCTCCACCCAGCGGGCCTGCTCGGGGTGGAAGCGGTCACCGCCGAGGAGTTCGAAGACCGTCCCGGCGATGAAGCCGCTGAGCGCGAGCTGCGCGCCGTTGAAGATCCGCTTGACGGGGGCGAAGAACCGCTGGCCGTTGATCACGGCGCAGAAGCCGAGCAGCGCCGCGCCGACCGGGCCGAGCAGCACCACCGAGGCCAGGCTGGCGGCGAAGCTCAGCGACACCCTGGCACGCGCGACGTTCAGCCGCGCGGGCGCCGAGTCGCAGATCAGGAACAGCAGGGCCAGGACGGCCAGCGTGCCCCAGTCGATCTCCGCGAAGGACGACGCCGCGATGAGGCCGACCGCCAGGGCGACCACCCCGCAGACGTACGCCCAGGCAGCGAGAGGTAGTCCACGCATTGCCGCCCCCTCGGGGAGTGAACAGTCTCCCTCCGCCCCGCCCGGCCGGGGCTCGGCCCGCGCGGGCCTGGGCGAAGTGGAGAAGTGTTCAGTGACGAATGGCGGGCCGCCGCCGGGCTTGCGCGTGCCTGCCGGCACCTACGCCCACGACACGCCCTTGGACATCACCAGCGACGACGTCATGGCACTCTCGCGCAGGCCGTGTCCCGTGGGCATCACGCGCTTGGGCATGACTCCTTGCCTCCCCCTCGCGAACCGGGCCGTCCGGCCTCGCGGCCGGCCCGGACCGGACCGGTCCAAGCTTCCGGACGAGCACGCACCCCGGAATTCACCGGTGCGCACGCGCCTCCGTCGCTGATTTCGGCACAAGCCTAACGCGGACTGCCCAGGTCACACAGGCATGCGGGGAAACGAGAGCAAGGTGTGAAGCAATCGTCACCTTAAGTGATCAATTTCTCCGACCCAATATACTCAACGTAATTGCACAATCCCGCTGCACGTCACAATGCACGTCACAATGCACGTGCATCCCAGCGTTGGTCTCAATAACCATCAGGAATTAGTCCCAAAACGGCCAACCACCGGCTTTCCGTCATGCCAGGGCGTTCCGTTCCCGCGCCCAGGCGACCGTCTCGGCGAGGCCTTCGCGCAGCCCCACCTCCGGCTCCCAGCCGAGCACCTCCCGCGTCGCCCGCGGGTCGACGGACATGGCGGGCAGATCCCCCAGCCGCGGCGGCGCGAACTCCGGATCGTCCGGCGCCCGCGCCGCCTCGGCGACCAGCGTGTGCAGATCCCGGTCGGTCGTCTGGATCCCGGTGCCGACGTTGAGGCGGCGCCCCCCGCCCCGCTCCCCCGCGGCGCGGGCGAACGCGTCCACCACGTCCAGCACGTAGACGTAGTCGCGGGTCTGGGAGCCGTCGCCGTAGACCTTCGTGGGACCGCCCGCCAGCAGCGCGTCCGTGAAGATCGAGATGACGCCCGCCTCGCCCTCGGGCGTCTGCCTCGGGCCGTACACGTTGGCCAGCGTGAGCGTCGTGAAGTCGATTCCGTGCAGGGCCTGGTACATCCCCGCGTACACCTCGCCGGAGACCTTCGACGCCGCGTACGGTGACGCGGGGCGCAGCTCGGCGTCCGGCGGGACGGGCAGCGCGTCCGGCACCCCGTACACCGCGCAGCTCGACGTGAACACCACCTTGCGGGCGCCCGCCGCCCGCGCCGCCTCCAGCACGTTCGCCGTCCCCAGCACGTTGGCCCGCGCGTCGCCCAGCGGGTCGGCCACGCTGACGCGGACGCTCACCTGCGCGGCGAGATGGCAGATCACCTCGGGGCGCCGCACCGCGGCCTTCCCGGCCAGCGCCGGGTCACCGACGTCCATCTCCCACAGCTCCACACCGGGACGGACGTTCGCGCCGGACGACATGTCGTCCACGCCGATGACCTCGTGACCGTCGGCGAGAAGGCGGTCGGCCAGATGGGATCCGATGAAACCGGCCGCGCCGGTGACGAGTGCGAGCACCCGCAGCACGATACCGGCGGACCCCCGGCGGCGAAGATCGGGACCGCGGCCGGTCAGGGCCGCGGCCCGATCACGTCGCGATCAGGCGCTCTCGGTCTTCTCGGCGTCGCCGGACGCCTTGATGTCGCCGCAGATCTCCTCGATCCGGCCGAGCACCTTGGCGCGCAGGTCGGTGGGCGCCTGCTCGCAGCCGCACGACTTGTTCACCAGTTTCTTGACGGCCTCTTCCAGCCCGTACTCGCGCAGGCAGGGACCGCACTCGTCCAGGTGCTGCCGCACCTCGCCGCATCCGCCCTGGTCGAGCTCGCCGTCGAGATAGGTGTAGACGCGCGCCAGCACCTCGTCACAGGGGGTCTCATGGTGGTCGCCACAGCTCATGGCTCACTCACCCTCCTTGTGCACCGCGTCACGCCATGGCGCGGTGTCGGGCATATCGCTCCGTTGTACGCGGCAGGTGCGTTTCCCGCTCACTTGGACCCTCCGCTCGTCCTCGTGAGGCCGCGGTCCCCGGCGTAGTCCTCCAGCATGACGCGCAGCTGGCGCCGGCCCCGGTGCAGTCGGGACATCACCGTGCCGATGGGCGTGCCCATGATCTCGGCGATCTCCTTGTACGCGAAGCCCTCGACGTCGGCGAGGTAGACGGCGATGCGGAACTCCTCCGGCAGATCCTGCAGCGCCCGCTTCACATCGGTGTCGGGCAGATGCTCCAGCGCCTCTGTCTCGGCGGACTTCAGGCCGCTGGAGGTGTGCGACTCGGCACGCGCGATCTGCCAGTCCTCGATGTCCTCGGTGGCGGCCTGCTGGGGCTGGCGCTGCTTCTTGCGGTAGGAATTGATGAACGTGTTGGTCAGGATCCGGTAAAGCCACGCCTTGAGGTTGGTGCCTTCCTTGAACTGGTGGAAGGACGCGAACGCCTTGGCGAAGGTCTCCTGGACGAGGTCCTCGGCGTCCGCCGGATTGCGCGTCATGCGCAGCGCGGCCGAATACAGCTGATCCAAGAACGGGAGCACATCGCGCTGGAACCGCTCCTGGCGCTGCTCCACGGTCTCCGTGGTGCCCTGTACCTGACCCACCCCCTCGGCTGTGGCGCCGCCGGCCGTGGTCCGGCCGGCGGCATCGTCTCCCACAGACGATATCGGCCCGCGCGGCCTGCCCACGCGTGCGGGTGCCTGCGCGACGCCGCGCGGTGCCGTGGATCCGGCACTCCGCCGCAGGTCGGCAACGGCTGTGGTCATCGGTGCGCACCTCCGCGAATTGGGTTATGAGACGGTGCAACACCGAAGCGGCCCCTTCGATTCCCGCGGGGAGTGACGCGGCGATCACGGGGTGCCCGGCCCCCGTCCGGCACGGAGGGTGACGCCTCCCGCAACGGGGAAGAAGTGACATACAAGGCGAGAACAGGAGCAAACGTGCATCCGGTGCTGTCGGCGCAATCGTCCGAACCCACCATCGCCAGTCTGCGCGACATCTCCGGGGACGGGGCAGGCGACGCCCTCGCGCGCTACTGGACGTTCTACTGGGCGGTAGCCGCCGCCCAGCTGACACGGTGGCTGCCGCGCAGACCGTCCCGCGTGCTCGACATCTCGGGCGGGCACTCCGCCGCCCAGGCCGCCGAGGCCCGCCACACCGTCCTCGAGATACGCGACCCCGGCAGGACCGAAGCCCCCGCGGCCCCCCGGGGCGCACCGCCCGCGAAGGGCGCCACGATCCCGCTGGTCGGCGACACCGGCACCCTCGCGTACCTCGCCGGCGGCTCCATGGACGCCGTGATCGCCGAGAACCGGGTCCTGTCCCGGCACCTGGCCACCGAGGCCACGGTCGCCGAGATCGCCCGCGTCCTGCGCCCCGGCGGCCGCGTCCTGCTGTGCGTCGACTCGCTGACCCTCGGGATGGCGCTGCTGGCCGAGCGGAACTACTGGGCGCACCTGTCCGACGTCCCGAGCGCCGAGGTCGTCCTCATCCCCTGGCCGGACGGGACGATCACCCGCTCGTTCTCCGCCCACCAGCTCCGCGAGCTGCTCGCCGAAGCCGGCCTCGAAGTCGAGTGGATCAGGCCCCGCACGGTCCTGTCCCCCTCGACCGTCGAACACGTCCTGGCCGACTCCCCCCGCACCC